>DASVPM010000209.1:0-4161 GCA_036382815.1 Allosphingosinicella sp. | reverse complement strand
CGATTATGAGATCGTGCTGATCAACGACGGCTCCCGTGATTCAAGCTGGGAGATGATGCGCGCCCTGTCGGCGACGGACCCGAGGCTGGTGGCGATCAATCTGTCGCGCAATCACGGCCACCAACTGGCCCTCACCGCCGGGCTCGACCTCTGCTCGGGGGCCCGGATCCTGATCATCGACGCCGACCTCCAGGATCCGCCGGAGCTCCTGCCGCCGATGCTCGCCGAGATGGACCGCCAGCGCGCCGACGTCGTCTATGCCGTGCGCCGGGCCCGGGCGGGCGAGACGGCGTTCAAGCTCGGCACCGCCAAGCTCTTCTACCGCCTGCTCTCGCGCCTCGCCGAGATCGAGATCCCGCGCGACACCGGCGATTTCCGGCTGATGAGCCGGCGCGCGCTCGACGCTCTGCTGAGCCTTCCCGAGCAGGCCCGGTTCATCCGGGGGATGGTGGCCTGGGTCGGCTTCCGGCAAGTGCCGATCACCTACGACCGCGCCGAGCGGCACGCCGGCCAAACCAAATATCCCCTGTCGAAGATGATCCGCTTCGCCCTCGACGCGGTCACCGGCTTCTCGACCGCGCCGCTGCGGATGGCGAGCCATATCGGGCTGTGGCTGGTCGCCGCGTCGGTGCTTCTGGTCGGCTATATCGCCTTCGGCTTCTTCACCGGGAGCGCGATCCAGGGCTGGACCTCGCTGATGCTGGTCGTCGTCGTGCTCGGGGCCGTCCAGATGTTCGTGCTCGGGATGATCGGCGAATATCTGGGCCGGCTCTACATGGAATCCAAGCACCGTCCGCTCTACATCGTCGCCGAGATCGCCGGCCATGCCGGCGGGCAGGCCAGCCTCGGCCATGTCGCCCGCGGTGCCGATGATCAGGGCGCGGAGACGATCGCCACCAGCGAGACCCCCGGGGGAAACGGCAGCCGCCCGATCGCATAGCGCTCGAGGCCGAATATCGCTTCAAACAGCGCGTTGAGCGGCTTCGGCGGAAGCTTGTCGTCGCTGTCCTCCTTCTTCCGGATCCTTCCGCCGAGGCGGGCGGCGGCGGCGAGGGGGAAGAGCAGGCTGTTGAAGAAGCTCATCATCTCGAGCCTGAGCCCTGCGGCGGCGACGACGGCGCGAAGCGTCTTGCGGGTGTAGCGGCGCTTGTGATGGTTGACGACGTCGTGGGCGCTCCACATCCAGGGATGGGCCGGCACGGCGATCAGGATCCGGCCGCCGGGCTTGAGCTTGCGGGCGATGCTCTCGAGGGCCTGCCGGTCCTCCTCGACATGCTCGAGGACGTCGAGGATCGCGACGAGGTCGTAAGCTGCGTCCTCGACTCCGGTCAGCGCCGGCAGCGGCGAGTCCATCACCGCGCGGCCGAGCCTCTGGCTGGCGATGGCCCGGGCGGCGGGATCGATCTCGATCGCGTCGACCCGGCCGAAACGCTTCAGCATGACGAGATTGTGGCCGGTGCCGCAGCCGATCTCGAGGATCCGGGGGCCTTCGGGCAGCGGGATCCGGCGCTCGATCAGGCCGGCGAGGATCTCGCGCCGCGCCCGGTACCACCAGTGCCGGCTGTCGAGCTCGGCCATCCGGTCGTAGACGATCCGTTCCATCAGACCTTCGCCATCAGCTGAACACCCATTGCCGCTGTACCGAGAAGGTGACCAGCGGGGTGACGAACAGGATCGGGATCACCGACCACCAGATCGGCCCGCCGAGATGCTTGACCAGATACCAGACCCAGAACTGGTTGAGCAGGAAGCCGAAGGTGTTGATGACGAAGAAGCGCAGCTTGCGCACCGCCCCGCGGTCGCGGGCGCCGTGGCCCCTGAAGCTGAAGCGGCTGTGTAGGATGTAGCCCAAGGGCGTGAAGGCGAGGTAGTTGAGAGTGAGCGACAGCATCGGCTCGACGTCGAGGACGGCGGCGACCGCCCAATAGCCGCCGGCGACGAGCAGCGACAGCAGCCCGCCGGTCAGCCCGAAGCGGATCATCTGCGCGATCAGCGTTCCGTAACGCTCGATGAGTGTGACGACGGGTCGGATGGTCTTGCTTGCCCTTTGCCGTGCAGGGACTAATGCCGAGCCGAGGGGTTGAAAAGGGCTGATGCGGATGGAGGGGGTGGAGGGGCTCGAGCGGCGCTGGCGCTGGTGGGTTCTGCTCTTCTGGCTCGGCACCTCCGCGGTGCTGCTCTGGATGCGATGGGCCCAGATCGGCGCCTTCGCGCTCGGCGACACCGACGACAATATGCGGATCATGCAGGTCCGCGCCCTGATCGCGGGCCAGGACTGGTTCGATCTTCGCCAGCACCGGCTCAACCCGCCCTTCGGCGCCGACATCCACTGGTCGCGGCTCGTCGACCTGCCGATCGCCGGGATCAAGCTGGCGCTGGCGCCCTTCGTCGGCGGGCCGGGCGCGGAGAGGGCCGCGGTGGCCCTCGCTCCGCTGCTGCCGATGGCGGTGGCGATGGCGGCGGTGGCGGTGACCGCCCGGCGGCTGATCGCGCCCTGGGCGTTCGGCCTCGCCCTCATCATCCTGCTCTGCGGCCATTCGGTGCGCAACCAATGGGCTCCGCTCAGGATCGACCATCACGGCTGGCAGCTCGCTTTGCTCGCCGTCGCGGTCGCGGCGCTGACCGATCCGAAGCGCGCCCGGGGCGGCGCCGTGCTGGGCGCCGCCACCGCCCTCTCCCTCGTCATCGGCCTGGAGATGCTGCTCTACCTCGCCTTGCTGGGCGGCCTCGCAGTCCTGATGTGGGTCCGCGATCCGGCCGAGGGCCGGCGCCTCGCCACCTACGGCGCGAGCCTCGCCGGCGGCGCGGCGCTGGGCTTCCTGATCTTCGCCTCCTACGCCAACCGGGCCCCGGTCTGCGACGCCTTGTCGCCGGTCTGGCTGTCGGTCGTGACGGCCGGCGGAGCGATGGCGGTCGGGATGGTGCTCCTCGCGCCGCGCTCCTGGCCGCTTCGGCTGGGGCTCGCCGCGGCCGCGGGCGCCGCGCTGGCCGCGCTCTTCGTCCTGGCCTGGCCGAATTGCCTCGGCCGGCTCGAAGGCGCCTCACCCGAGCTGGTGCAGCTGTGGCTGGGCAATGTGCGCGAGGCCCGGCCCCTCTACATGCACGGCTATTCGACGGCGATCTCGGTCGCCGCGCTGCCGGTGGCTGGGCTGGTCGGCTTCGCCGTCATGCTCTGGCGCCATCGCCGCGACGAGGCGAAGCTTCTCGCCTGGGCGGCCACCGCCGCTCCGGCGCTGCTCGCCGCGCTCCTGCTGCTGTGGCAGAGCCGGGCCGGGCCGGCCGCGCAGCTGCTCGCGGTGCCCGGGGCGACCGCTTTGGTCTGGCTGACGGTCACCAGTCGAATCATGCTCGTCCGGGTGATCGGCACCGTCGGCCTCTTCCTGCTCGCCTCCGGCCTGCTTCCGCAGAAGATCCTGACCTATTTTCCGCCCAAACCGAGGCCCGGGATAGAGCTTGTCAACAAGGCCAACAGCCTGTGCCCGACCCTGTGGGCGCTGAGGCCGGTGGCGAGGGTTCCGAAGGGTCAAGTGCTGACCTTCGTCGATCTCGGCCCGCGGCTGATCGCCGTCACCCATCACGACGCCGTCGCCGGGCCCTATCACCGCAACGGCCAGGATATCATCGACGTGATGCGGGCCTGGCGCGGGACGGCGGAGGCGGCGCGCGCGACGATCGAGCGGCGCCGGATCGACTATGTGCTGATCTGCCCGGGCCTCTCCGAATCGACCGTCTACGCCAGCCAGGCCAAGGACGGCTTCTACGCGCAGCTGGCGCGCGGCAAGGTGCCGGCCTGGCTTCAGCCGGTGCCGCTTCCGGCCAAGTCGCCCTACCGGATGTGGCGGGTGGTGGGGCGTGACGACAGCAGACAGAGGCCCGCCGCTTAGATCCTCCCCCGGCTTTCCGGGGGAGGGGGACCGCGCCAAGCGCGGTGGAGGGGTTCTTCGGACTCAGTAAGGCCCCCTCCACCATGCTTCGCATGGTCCCCCTCCCCTGCAAAGGCAGGGGAGGATTTCAAAAAGCCCTAGAGTCTGTTTGGCTTTTCCTGAATCGATTTGGGATTCCCGTCTGGTCTGAAGTGTGATTCAAGCTGCTGGCTGGGATGGAGGCCAGCAGCGATGGCCAAGCCTTATTCGGATGATCTGCGGGAGCGAGTGGCGCGCT
>DASVPM010000208.1:0-2647 GCA_036382815.1 Allosphingosinicella sp. | reverse complement strand
CTCGCTCCACATCGCCGAGAGCGAGGTCGAGGCCGCCTGCGTGCGGGCGTTCGGCGGCCGGCCCGTCGGCCGCCTCGTCGACATCGGCACCGGCACCGGCCGGATGCTCGAGCTGTTCGGACCGTCCGCGGAGCGGGCGCTGGGCGTGGACCGCTCGCCGGAGATGCTCCGGCTTGCCCGGGTCAAGCTCGCCCAGGCCGGCCTCGCCGCCGCCGAGCTTCGCCAGGGCGACATGTACGCCCTGCCGCTCGCCGCGGGCTCGGCCGACACCGTCATCCTGCACCAGGTGCTTCATTACGCCCAGCAGCCCGCCGCCGCGGTCGCCGAGGCCGCGCGCCTCCTCGCTCCCGCCGGCCGACTGCTGATCGTCGACTTCGCTCCGCACGAGCGCGAGGAGCTGCGCAGCCGGGACGCCCATCTCCGCCTGGGCTTCGCCGACGATGTCATGCTCAAATATCTCGACGGCGCCGGGCTTCGCGGCCGGGTCGTCGAGCATCTCGAGGGCGGTGAGCTGACCGTCACCCTCTGGGAAGGCGAGCGGCCGCAGGAAAAATTGAAGGTGGTGGCATGAGCCCGCTCGCTCCCGACATCGCGCGGTGGCGCGAGCCGCTGTTCGCCGACGTAGCCGGCGACATCGGCGTGAGCTTCGAATTCTTTCCGCCCAAGACGGAGAAGATGGAGGAGACGCTCTGGGCCTCGGTCAAGACTCTCGAGCCGCTCCATCCGCGCTTCGTCTCGGTCACTTACGGGGCCGGCGGCTCGACCCGCGAGCGCACCCACAATACGGTGGTGCGGATCCAGCAGGAGACTCCGCTCAACGCCGCCGCCCATCTCACCTGCGTCGAGGCGAGCCGGAGCGAGATAGACGAGGTCGCGCTGGGCTATTGGCAGGCCGGGATCCGCCATGTCGTCGCCCTTCGCGGCGACCCGCCCGAGCCCGGCAAGGGTTTCCAGGCGCGCCCGGACGGCTATGCCAACGCCGCCGCGCTGGTCGCCGGCCTCAAGCGGGTGGCGCCGTTCGAGATCTCCGTCGCGGCCTACCCGGAGACCCATCCCGATTCGGCGGACCGGGCGGCCGATCTCGACAATCTGAAGCGCAAGATCGACGCCGGCGCCGACCGCGCCATCACCCAGTTCTTCTTCTCGCCGGAATGCTTCTTCCGCTTCCGCGACGATGCCGCCGCCGCCGGCATCGACGCGGAGCTGGTGCCGGGAATCCTTCCGATCTCGAACGTCGCCCAGACCCGCAAGTTCGCCGAGATGTGCGGAGCGGCGATCCCGGCCTGGATGGACAAGTTATTCGAGGGCCTGGACGATCTTCCCGCCGCCCGCCAGCTCGTCGCCGCCACCGTCGCGGCCGAGCTTTGCGGCCAGCTTTATGCCGGCGGGGTCCGCCAGTTCCATTTCTACACGCTCAATCGCGCCGAGCTCGCTTATGCGATCTGCCACCTGCTCGGCCTTCGCCCGAAGGATGAAGATGAACGTCGCACAGCAGCTTAGGACCGCCGCCGCCGAACGGATCCTGATCAAGGACGGCGCCTACGGCACCCAGGTCCAGAACCGCCGCCTGCGTGAGGCCGATTATGCCGGCAGCCTCGGCCTGTCCCGCGACCAGAAGGGCAATAACGACCTTCTCAACCTCACCCAGCCGGAGCTGGTTGGCGAGATCTGCCGGAGCTTCGCCGACGCCGGCGCCGAATTGCTCGCCACCAACAGCTTCAACGCCAACCGGATCAGCCAGGCCGATTACGGCGCCGAGGACCTGGTGCCCGAGATCAACTGCGCCGCCGCCAGGATCATCGCCGACGTGGCCGACCGCGAGGCCCAGAAAGACGGCCGCAAGCGCTGGGTGGTCGGCGCCCTCGGCCCCACCAACAAGACGCTGTCGCTGTCGCCCAACGTTAACGATCCGGGCTATCGCGAGATCGACTTCGACACTTTGTCGGACGTCTATGTCGAGCAGATCGAGGGGCTGGTCGAAGGCGGCGCCGAGATCGTCCTCATCGAGACGGTGTTCGACACCTTGAACGCCAAGGCCGCCATCCATGCGGCGCAGCGGGTGAATCGCGAGCTTCCGATCATGCTGTCGATGACGATCACCGACCTTTCGGGGCGCAACCTGTCGGGCCATTCGATCGAGGCCTTCTGGGCGAGCGTCCGCCACGCCCGGCCGCTGTCGATCGGGCTCAACTGCTCGTTCGGCGCCGGCCAGCTCCGCCCGCACGTCACCGCCTTGTCGGGCCTCGCCGACACCTTGCTCATGGCCTATCCCAATGCCGGCCTGCCCAACGATCTCGGCGAATATGACGAGGGCCCGGCCGAGACCGCGGCGCAGGTACGCGAATGGTGCGAGCAGGGCATCGTCAACATCGTCGGCGGCTGCTGCGGGACGACCCCGGCGCATATCGCGGCCATCGCCGGGGCGGCGAAGGGCTTCGCGCCGAGAAAGATAGCCGAGCCGACGCGCCGGACGCTTCTTGCGGGGATCGAGCCGATGGTGCTGGCGGCATGATCGACCCCGCCAGCGCCGCACAGACCCCCTCTCCCCAGGGGGGAGAGGGTTGGGGCGAGGGGGCTCGGCCTTCGAGCCCTTCCTCGGATTCAGTACCCCCTCACCCTGCCCTCTCCCCACGGGGAGAGGGAGGAA
>DASVPM010000207.1:0-4822 GCA_036382815.1 Allosphingosinicella sp. | reverse complement strand
CACGCTCGTAGAAGCGGTTCGCCTGGCCGGGCAGCTTGATCTCGCCGTGGAGCGGCTTGTCCGAGACGCATAGCAGCGTGCCGTAGGGCACGCGGAAGCGGTAGCCCTGCGCAGCGACAGTGGCCGATTCCATGTCGATGGCGACGGCGCGCGACTGGTTGAAACGGAGCGCCGAGGACTGGATCTGGAGCTCCCAGTTGCGGTCGTCGGTGGTGACGACGGTTCCCGTCCTGAGGCGCTGCTTTAGGTCCTTCGGCTCCTCGCCGGTCACTTCGGCGGCGGCGTCGTAGAGCGCCTGCTGGATCTCGGCGATGGGCGGGATCGGGATCTCGACCGGAAGCGTGCCGTCGAGGACATGATCGTCGCGCAGATAGGCGTGGGCGAGGACATAGTCGCCGATCGTCTGGCTGGGCCTCAAGCCCCCGCAATGGCCGATCATGAGCCAGACTTCGGGGCGGAGCACGGCGAGATGATCGCAGATCGTCTTCGCGTTGGACGGGCCGACCCCGATATTGACGAGCGTGATCCCGCCGCCATTGGCCGCGATCAGGTGATAGGCCGGCATCTGCACCTTGCGCCAGCTCCCCGCCGCCACGTCCGCGACCGGATCCTCGGTATCGCGCGTGACCAGGACCCCACCGGGCGCCGACAGAGCCTCGTAAGGGCTGTCCTCCCGCCTCAGCTCCTCGACCGCCCATCGGACGAACTCGTCGACGTAGCGGACATAGTTGGTGAACAGCAGGTAGCGCTGGGTGTGCTCGACCGGGGTGCCGGTATAATGGCGCAGGCGGGCGAGGCTGAAATCCACTCGCGGGCCGTCGAAAAGGGCGAGCGGCCGGTCGGCGTGGCGGCTGTAGTCCCAGGTGCCGTCCGCGACCTCGTCGCCGATATGGGAGAGCTCGGTCGCCGGGAACCAGCGGCTGAGGTCGGCGGCGTGGGCGCCGTCGAGGCGAAGGTCGTCGGTGCCGTCGAGGACGTAGGGATAAGGGATCTCGCTCGCCGACGGGCCGACCGAAACCTCCACCTGATAGTCGCGGACCAGATATTCGAGCTGCTCGGTCAGATATTTGCGGAAGTGGCGGGGGCGGGCGACGCTGATCGCGTAGCGGCCGGGCTGGTTCAAGCGCCCGAACGCGCGGGGCGGGAAGTTGGGCGGGCGGTCGAAGCTGTAGTCGATCCGGAGCTCCGGATAGGCGAACAGGCCGCGGGAGCGCGCCTCGGCATCGGGCCGCTCGCCGCGCATCAGGTAGCGGGCAAGCGCCCCCCGCAAGGCCGCCACCGACTCGTCGAACATCTCGCAAAGCTGGTCGATGATCGCCGGGATGGATTCGAGATCGCTCAT
Organism: Allosphingosinicella sp.; assembly: GCA_036382815.1. GTDB lineage: Bacteria > Pseudomonadota > Alphaproteobacteria > Sphingomonadales > Sphingomonadaceae > Allosphingosinicella. The sequence continues at coordinate 3,480 of DASVPM010000207.1, read as the reverse complement.
CTTCCACTCCCTTCGCACGGCTTTCCGCGCGGGGCTAGTGGGGCGGCCGCCCGGAGGCCGCGCCTTCGTCATTGCGAGGAGTGAAGCGACGAAGCAATCCAGCGGGCGGAGGCGCCGCACTTGATTGCTTCGCTACGCTCGCAATGACGGCGGAGGCGAGCTAGTCTCCTTCCGTGCCCGAGCTTCCCAACCCCGTCTACTGGTCGATCCCCGGCTTCGTCGGGCTGCTGCTGATCGAGCTGTGGGTGGCGAAGCGGCAGCAAAGGCGGCTCCACGAGGGCAAGGATACGCTGACCTCGCTCGGCCTCGGCCTCGGCAGCCTAGTCGCCGGAATTCTTTCCGCAGGCCTGGTCGCGGCGCTTTCGGTGTGGGTCTACCGCTTCCATCTGGTCGACATCGGCTATGCCTGGTGGGCCTTCATCCTGTGCTTCCTGCTCGACGACCTGGCTTATTACGCCTTCCACCGCTCCGCCCATCGGGTCCGCTGGTTCTGGGCGAGCCACGTCGTCCACCACAGCTCGGAGCGCTACAACCTCTCGACCGCGCTGCGGCAGACCTGGACCGGCTTCATCAGCTTGAACTTCCTGTTCCGGCTGCCGCTCTTCCTGATCGGCTTTCCGCCGCCGATGGTCTTCTTCTGCGTGGGCGTGAACCTCGTCTATCAATACTGGATCCACACCGAGATGATCCGGCGGATGCCCCGCTGGTTCGAGGCGGTGATGAACACGCCCGCCCATCACCGGGTCCACCACGCGGTCAACCCGCGCTATCTCGACCGCAACTATGCCGGCGTGTTCATAATCTGGGACAGGATGTTCGGAAGCTTCGAGCCCGAGCGCGACGAGGACCCGCCGCGCTACGGGATCGTGAAGCCGCTAGGGTCGTACAATCTCTTCTGGGCGGCGCTTCACGAATGGGTCGAGATGGCCCGCGACGCCTGGCGAGCGCCCGGCCTCAAGGCCAAGCTGGCCTATCTCGTCCGCGAGCCCGGCTGGAGCCACGACGGCTCGCGCGAGACCAGCGAGATGATAAGGGCGCAGTGGCGGAAAAGCGGGGATATCGCCCCCTAAATCCTCCCCGGCATTCGCCGGGGAGGGGGACCATGCGAAGCATGGTGGAGGGGGTCTTGCCGAGCCCAAAGAACCCCTCCACCAGCCTTCGGCTGGTCACCCTCCCCGCGAAATCGCGGGGAGGATTTTTTCACGCGTTGAAGGCCAGCTTCAGCCCCGGCCTCGGCCATCTCGCCTTGTAGAGCCGACCGGTGCCAGAGGCGGTGATCCAGGCGTCGCGCATGTCCTCGCCGCCGAAGCAGATGTTGGTGCAGAGGGGATCCGGGACGGGAAAATGCTCGAGGGCGCCGTCCGAGGGCTCGATCGCCGTGATTCCGCCGTTGACGATGGTCGCGACGCAGACCGTGCCGCCGGCCTCGACCGCGAGGCTGTCGAGCAGCTGGTAGCCGGGAAGGTTGGCGACCACCCGTCCCGGCGCGAGACCCGGCGGCGCCAGCACACCGGGCCCATCGAGGTCGAAGGCCCAGAGACGCTGGAGCCAGGTATCGGCGACGTAGACGACCTTGCCGTCGGGAGAGAGGCCCACTCCGTTGGGAGAGACCAAGCCGTCGCGCTGCCGGGTCACCGCGCCGTCGGCGGCGTAGCATAGGGCGCCGTAGCGCCGCCCGCCGGCGGTGGTGCAGCCGTGGTCGGTGAACCAGAGGCCCCCTTTCGAATCGAAGACGAGATCGTTCGGGCCGATCAGCCTTTGGCCCTCGAAGCCGTCGTACACCGTCTCCACCTGTCCGGAGGCGAAGTCGAAGCGACGGATCGAGCCCCCCTCGTGCCCGGGCGGAGTCGGGCCCGGGAGAGTAAGCCCCATCTCCTCGTGCCAGGAGAAGGAGCCGCCATTGTCGGCTATCCACAACGCCCCGTCGGGCCCGATGGCGAGGCCGTTGGGGCCGCCGCCGGTCTCGACCAGAACGTCCTTCGACCCGTCGGGAAGCACCCGCGTTATCCGCCGGCCCTTGATCTCGGCGACGAGAACGGAGCCGTCCGCCATCGCCACCGGTCCCTCGGGAAATTCCAGCCCCTCGGCGACCAATTCAAGTTCCATCAAGCGCGCTCCTGAACGGCTCAGCGTAAGGATCCGAGGGCATGGGCCTCCTCCGTCACCCCAGCGAAGGCTGGGGTCCCGGCGGGTGAAGAGCGCTGGGCCTTTCACCCCGGGGGCCCCAGCCTTCGCTGGGGCGACGGCGATCCTCAGGCGTGGCCGAGGATCGCCTTGGTTTCGAGGAATTCCTCGAACGCGTGGTCGCCCCATTCGCGGCCGTTGCCCGACTGCTTGTAGCCTCCGAACGGAGCCATGAAATCCGTTTCCGCGCCGTTGATGTTGACCTGGCCGGTCCGGAGGCGGGCGGCGATCCTGCGGGCGTGACCGGTGTCGGACGAATGGACGTAGGCGGCGAGGCCGTAGGGCGTGTCGTTGGCGATCTCGACCGCCTGCTCCTCGTCCTCGTAGCCGATGATCGACATGACCGGCCCGAATATCTCCTCGCGGGCGATGGTCATTCCGTTCTCGACGTCGCCGAAGACGGTGGGTCGGACATAATAGCCCTTGTCGAGACCCTCGGGCTTGCCGGGGCCGCCGCAGATCAGCGTGGCCCCTTCCGAGACGCCGCGCTCGATCAGGCCCTGGATCTTGGTCCACTGTACGTCGGAAACGACCGGGCCGAGATTGGAATCGCCCTTCGGATCGCCGACCTTCGTCTTCTCGGCAACGGCCCGGGCCGCCTCCTTCGCCTCTTCCATCCGCGCCTTGGGGACGAGGAGCCGGGTCGGCGCGTTGCAGGACTGGCCGCTATTGGTCAGCATATGACGCATCGCCGCCGTCACCGCCTTGGCGACGTCGGCATCCTCGAGGACGATGAAGGGCGACTTGCCGCCGAGCTCCTGATGGACCCGCTTGACCGTGTCGGCCGCCGCCTTGGCGACGGCGATCCCGGCGCGCGTCGAGCCCGTGAAGGAGACCATGTCGACGTCGGGATGCGCGGCGATTGCGGCGCCGACGCCCGGGCCGTCGCCGTTGACGAGGTTGAAGACGCCCGCCGGGACGCCGGCGGCGTGGAGCACCTGGGCGAAGATGTAGCCCGAGAAAGGCGCGATCTCGGACGGCTTGAGGACCATCGTGCAGCCGGTGGCGAGCGCCGGGAAGACCTTGGTGGCGATCTGGTTGATCGGCCAGTTCCACGGCGTGATGAAGCCGCACACCCCGATCGGCTCCTTCCTGATCAGGGTCGACCCGCGCTGCTCGTCGAACGTGTAATCCTTGAGTACTCCGATCGCGGCCTGGAGATGGCCGAGCCCGACCGCGGCCTGGGCGCGCTGGGCGAGCATGGAGGGCGCTCCCATCTCCTCGGTGATCGCCTCGGCGATCTCGGAATAGCGCTTCTGATATTCGGCGGCGATCGCCTGGAGAAGCTCGAGCCGC
>DASVPM010000206.1:0-16179 GCA_036382815.1 Allosphingosinicella sp. | reverse complement strand
GCTATTTCTTCATGCCGGGGAAGAGCTTCCTGGCCTGGCTGGGGGGATTGTAGTCTAACTAAATCCTCCCCTGCATTTGCAGGGGAGGGGGACCAGGCGAAGCCTGGTGGAGGGGGTTCTTCAGGCTCCGAAAGAACCCCTCCACCGTGCTTCGCGAGGTCCCCCTCCCCGGGAAATCCCGGGGAGGAATTTCCCCTGTGCGACCGCGCCGCCCTCTCCCCCGGCACCCTCATCCCCGGCCCGGCCCTGATCATCGACCCCTCCGCCACCACCGTCGTCGAGGCCGGCTGGCAGGCCGAGGTCGACGGGCTGGGCAACCTCATCCTCACCCGCTCGGCCGCGCGGGACAGCTCCCGCGCCATCGGCACCGAAGCCGACCCCGTCATGCTGGAGGTCTTCAACAACCTTTTCATGGCGGTCGCCGAGGAGATGGGCGTCACGCTCCAGAACACGGCCTCGTCGGTCAACATCAAGGAGCGGCTCGATTTCTCCTGCGCCCTGTTCGACGCGGGCGGAGCGCTGATCGCCAACGCCCCGCATATCCCGGTCCATCTCGGCTCGATGGGCGATTCGATCCGGACAATCATCGAGGCGCGAGGGCAAGCGCGCGACGGGCGCGGGATCCGCGAGGGCGACGTCTACGTGCTCAACGCCCCCTATCGAGGCGGCACCCATTTGCCCGACATCACCGTGATCATGCCGGTCTTCGCGCAGGCGGGCGATCGGGCGCCGGCCTGGTTCGTCGCCGCGCGCGGCCATCATGCCGATATCGGCGGGATCGCGGCGGGGTCGATGCCGCCGGACAGCCACACGATCGATGAGGAAGGGGTGCTGATCGACAATTTCCTGCTGGTCGACGAAGGCCGCTTCCTCGAGGCGGAGATGCGCGCTCTGCTTGGGTCGGGCCCGTGGCCGGCCCGGAGGCCCGACCGCAACCTCTCCGACCTGAAGGCCCAGGTCGCCGCCTGCGCGCGCGGGGCGGCGGAGATGCGCCGGGTCGCGCGCGAATATGGCCGCGACGTCGTCGACGCCTACATGGCCCACGTCCAGGCCAATGCCGAGGAAGCGGTAAGGCGGCTGATCGGTCGGCTGAAGGACGGCTGCTTCCGCTACGAGATGGACAATGGCGCCGAGGTCTGCGTCAGCGTCCGCGTCGATCCGGAGAGCCGGTCCGCGACGGTCGACTTCACCGGCACCAGCGGCCAGCAGCCCAACAATTTCAACGCGCCATATTCGATCTGCCGGGCGGCGACGCTCTACGTCTTCCGCACCATGGTCGACGACGTCATCCCGATGAACGACGGCTGCCTGAGGCCGGTCACACTGATCGTCCCGGAAGGGTCGATGCTCAATCCCCGCTATCCGGCCGCGGTCGTCGCCGGCAACGTCGAGACCAGCCAGGTGATCACCGACGCCTTGTTCGCCGCCTGCCGGGCGCTCGCGCCGAGCCAGGGCACGATGAACAATTTCACCTTCGGCAACGACCGCCATCAATATTATGAGACGATCGCGGGGGGCGCCGGTGCCGGCCCCGGTTTCGACGGTGCGAGCGCGGTCCAGACCCATATGACCAACAGCCGGCTGACCGATCCCGAAGTGCTCGAGACCCGCTATCCGGTGCTCGTCGAGCGTTTCGCCATTCGGCGCGGGTCGGGCGGCGACGGGGCGCACAAAGGGGGCGACGGGGTCGAGCGCCATATCCGTTTCCGCGGGCGGATGCGGGCGAACATCCTCTCCAACCGCCGCGAGGTGGCGCCGCGGGGGATCGAGGGCGGCGGCGATGCGAAGGTCGGGATCAACCAGGTGGTCCGTGCCGACGGAACGGTGGAGACCTTGAGCGCCACCGCTTCGGCGGAGATGCGGGAGGGGGATATGTTCGTGATCGAGACTCCGGGGGGAGGGGGCTATGGAAATGCGGGCTAAAATCCTCCCCCGGATTTCCGGGGGAGGGGGACCGCGCGGAGCGCGGTGGAGGGATTCTTGGGTGTCGGGAGGCCCCTCCACCAGGCTTCGCCTGGTCCCCCTCCCCTGCGAATGCAGGGGAGGAATTTTCTGGTGAACTACCTTCCCCTGCTCGGTATCCTCATCATCGTCCTCGGCTTCGCGCTCCGCTTCAACCCGATGGTGGTGGTGCCGGTCGCCGCGATCGCGACGGGGCTGCTCGCCGGGCTCGACCTGGTCGAGGTTATCTCCAAGCTCGGCAAGGCGTTCAACGACAGCCGGCTGATCGCCGTGCCGTGGATCGTCCTTCCCGTCATCGGCCTGCTGGAGCGCTACGGCCTCCAGCAGCGGGCGGGGGCGGTGATCGCGGGCTTCCGGGCCGCGACCGTCGGAAGGCTGCTGATCCTCTACCTCCTCTATCGGCAGGCGATCTCGGCGATCGGACTCCATGCGACCGCGGGCCACGCCCAGACGGTCAGGCCGCTCGTCGCTCCGATGGCCGTCGCCGCCGCAGAGACGCGGCACGGCCCGCTCGACGAGGAGACCGGCGACAAGGTCAAGGCCTATGCCGCGGCGACCGACAATGTCGGTCTCTTCTTCGGGGAGGACATATTCTTCGCGATCGGATCGATCATCCTCATCCAGCAGATCCTGGAGGGCTACAATATCCCGCTCTCGCCGCTGCAGCTCGCGATCTGGGCGATGCCGAGCGCAGCCGCGGCCTTCCTCATCCACAGCGCGAGGCTGCTCATGCTTGACCGGTCGCTCAAATCCTCCCCGGCCTTTGCCGGGGAGGGGGACCGTCCGAAGGACGGTGTAGGGATTCTTTCCGACTCGGCGAGAACCCCTCCACCGCGCTCCGCGCGGTCCCCCTCCCCCGAAAAATCGGGGGAGGACCTCCCATGATCACCGGCCAGCACGTCCTCTACCTCGTCGGCGCGATGTTCGCGGCTTTCGCGCTGCTGAGCGCTTTCGACCGCACCAACCCGAAGCGCCTCGGCAACGCGGCCTTCTGGGGGCTCGTCGCCTTGAGCCTGATCGCCGGCTCCTCGCTCGGCGATTTCATCAATGGCCTGATCGTCCTTGCCCTCGCGGCCCTCGCCGGTCTGAAGCTGATCGGCCGCGGCTCTCCCGCCACCACCCCAGCCGAAAGGGCTGCCAGAGGCGAGCGTTACGGCAACGCCCTGCTTATCCCCATCCTGATCGTCCTCGTCATCGCCGTGACGGGGACGCTCCTCTACCTCTACACGCCGCTCCACGAGACCGGGCTGTTCGAGAAAAACCGCGAGACCTTCGTCCTGCTCTGCGTCGGCGTGGTGATCGCGCTGGCGGCGATCTTCGCCTGGCTCAGGCCGCCGCCGCTGGCTCCGCTTCAGGAAGGGCGGCGGCTGATCGACGCGGTCGGCTGGGCCGTAGTGCTTCCGATGATGCTCGCAGCGCTTGGCCTGGTCCTTGCCGACACCGGGGTCGGCCGGACCATCGGGGGCCTCATCCTGACGGTGATCCCGCAGGGCGCCGTTTTTCCGGCCGTGATCGCCTTCGGCCTCGGGATGGCGCTGTTCACGATCCTCACCGGCAACGCTTTCGCGGCTTTCCCGGTGATGGCGACGGCGATCGGGGTGCCGCTGCTGATCCAGACCTATCATGGCGATCCGGCGGTGATCGGCGCGATCGGGATGCTGGCCGGCTTCTGCGGGACTTTGATGACCCCGATGGCCGCCAATTTCAATCTCGTCCCCTCGGCGCTGCTCGAGCTGAAGGACCCCAACGGCGTAATCAAGGTCCAGATCGGGACGGCGCTGCCGCTGCTCGCGATCAATATCCTCTTCATCTGGTGGTTCGCTTTCTAGTTCGTCATTGCGAGGAGCGAAGCGACGCGGCAATCCAGCCGCGGCGGATGCGACGGCCGCTGCACTGGGATTGCTTCGCTGCGCTCGCAATGACGGGATAGGTTCATGCCCCACAGCCTCACCGCCGAAACCGCCGACCGCTTCATCCGGATCGCGCTCGGCCACGTCACCCGCGAATATCCGCACAAGCTGGACCATGTCCTCGACGGACCGGAGGACGTCCTTTCGCCCCGCGAGCTCCATCCGATCTTCTTCGGGAGCTTCGACTGGCACAGCTGCGTGCATGGATGGTGGCTGATGCTCCGGCTTCGCCGGCGCTTCCCCGACTTGCCGGCCGCTCGCGAGGTGGAGGGGCTGGCCGACGAGATGCTCGCGCCGGACAAGGTCGCCGGGGAGCTGGACTATCTCGACCGCGCTTATTCCGGCGGCTTCGAGCGGCCCTACGGCTGGGCCTGGCTGCTCGCGTTTCATTCGGAGGCGAAGAGCCAGGGCGACCGCGCCTGGGCGGACGACCTCGAGCCGCTGGCCCGCGCGTTCGCCGACCGGTTCGCGCTCTATCTGCCGAAGCTCACCTATCCGATCCGGGTCGGCACCCATTTCAATACCGCTTTCGCCATGATCCTCGCGCTCGAATGGGCGGAGGCGAACGACGCCTCGCTCGCCCGCCTGATCCGCGAGCGCGCGCTCGGCTGGTACGGGCCGGACAGGGATTGCCAGGCCTGGGAGCCCGGCGGCGACGAGTTCCTCTCCTCCGCCCTTACCGAGGCCCTGTGCATGCGGATGACCCAAAGCGAGGATCGGTTCCGTCCCTGGTTCGACGCTTTCCTGCCCAAGCTCGCCGCGGGCGAGCCGCGAAGCCTGTTCATACCCGCCACCGTCTCCGACCGCTCCGACGGCAAGATCGCCCATCTCGACGGCCTCAATCTCAGCCGCGCCTGGTGCTGGCGCCGGCTTGCCCCGGCGCTGGAGCCGGAGCGTGCCGAGGTCGCCCGCCGAACGGCCGACGAGCATCTGGCCGCGAGCCTCCCGCATGTCGCCGGCGACTATATGGGCGAGCATTGGCTCGCGACCTTCGCCCTGCTTGCGCTCGACTCCTGACTTTCGGAACGGATTCGATTGCCGCTGCCCCGAGCAGCGCAATTGTGCTATTCTCGCGACGAGGGGAGAGGGGCATGGCCAAGCAGAGGAAGCTGACTGCCGGGGAAATCGCGCTGGCCAAATCGGCCTTCGGCAGCAAGATCGATTATGACAAAGTCCGGCTGAGCGACGGCCCGGGAAACAACCCCGCCGCCCATATCGCGTTCATGCGCGGCAATCCGGCGATCACGATCGGCAGCACCGTCTATTTCAAGGAGGATTTCGTCGCCGATTACTCGCTTCCGGGGCGCAACGGGACGATGTTCATGCATGAAATGACCCATGTCTGGCAGTATAAGACGCTGGGCATGCCCGCCTTCTTCGCGCGCTACGGCGCCGAGCTTGCCCGGGCCGGCGGCAATCCCAACAACATGTACAAATATACCGACTCGGACAAATTCGGCGAGGCCATGCTCGAAGCTCAGGCTCAGATGGTCGGGGACTATTACAAGGCCACGGCCGAGCGCAACGCATCGCGGACCGCCCGGCTCGCCAAGAATCTCGCAGGCAGCGGCCTCTACGGACTCTAAACCCTCTCCCTGCAGGGGAGAGGGACAGGCGAGCGAAGCTCGCCAGGGTGAGGGCCTGACCAGGCGAGGTAAGGCCTCACCCTCCCACCCGCTGCGCGGGCGCGCGCCTCCCTCTCCCCTGGAGGGAGAGGGGTTATGCCGCCACCAACGCGCGTTGATCCTCGCGGCCCATCGCGATCAGGAACGGGTCGCCCGCCTGCAGTTCCTGGAAGTCGCGCTTCGAGCGGAGGCCGAGCCATTCGATCCCGATCAGAGCCTGGGCGATGGCGCCGCCGAGCGTGTCGCCGGGGCCGAGCACGATGATCCGGTCGGGCGCATGCTCGCGAACCGCCACCTGAATCGCGCGGGTGAAATCGTAGGTTTCGAGGATCTGGCCGACGAAAGTATAATCGTGGAGGGCGCGGGGCTCGGTGGCGAAAGGCCTCCAGATATGGCCGCGGCCGTCGATCATCGGCGCGTCGGGGGAGCCGAACCATCGGGCCGGAAGCTGCGCGAGAGCCCGCTCCGACGAGGCGGCCATGAGCGGCGTGTGGAAGGGCCCGTGATTGACGAGCCGCAGCGGCTCCCGGGCCGGGGTGGGCGGCGCTTCAGCGAGGAGCGCGGCGAGGCCGGGCTCGTTGCCCGCCAGGACGAGCATTCCACCGAGCTTGATCGAGACGTGCAGGCTGAGGCCGTCGCGGCTATCGATCGCTCGAACCAGAGTGAGGATCGCGTCCCAAAGGCCCGGAATCTCGCGCCAATCCTCGTCGACCAGGGTTAGCAGAACCTGCCCGCCCGGCTCGCCGGCCTGGCTGTTTTCGCCCATGGCGTCGATGATCCGGAAGCCCTGCTCGGCGCTTACGGCTCCGGCGACGGCGAGGGCGGTGTACCAGCCCATCGAATTGCCGGTGACCGCGGCGACGTCGAATCGGGAGCGGTCGAGGGCGAGGAACTCGGCGTAGGAGGCGGCGAAGATGAGCGGGGAGGCGATGTCGCCGCGGGTATGGAGGGCCGGGCTGAAGCGGTCGGCGCCGTCAAGCTCGGAGATGGTCGGCTGCCCGCGCTCGGCACGAATCCGGTCGAAAGATGTGATGGAATCGCGATTCTTTGCATGGAATCGCGTCAGATAGCCAAGTTCCGCCTTTCCATAGGTGCCTCTGCCGGGACATACGACCAGCACCTTCTCCCGCTCAGCCACGAACCATCTCCAGCGCCGCGGCGACGATCGAATCCCGGCTCGGGAGGGTCAGGGTGGCGGCCCGGCCGAGCGGGATGAAGCTGTCCTCGGCGGTGATCCGCCGCGCTTCCACCCCCGGCGCGCGTTCCGCGAACAGGGCCATCAAGGCCTCGCTCTGCGAGCCGGTCTTCCGGCATTCGTCGACGATCAGGACGCGCTTGCAGCCGGCGACGGCGTCGAGCAGGCCGTCCTCGTTCAGCGGCGCCAGCCAGCGCAGGTCGACGACCCTCGCGCCGACGCCGTGCTGCCCGCTCAGGATCCGCTCCGCCTGGCGGGAGAGGTAATAGCCGTTGGCGTAGCTGACGATGGCGAGGTCGGTGCCGTCGCCATGAACGCCGAGCTCGCCGATCCGGATCGGCCTGGCGCTGCCCGGCGCCGCGTAGGTGGAGGTCCACAGCGCGTCGCCTTCCTCGTGGAGATCGCGGGTCATGTAGAGCGCGATCGGCTCGACGAAGACGACGACCCTCTGCTCCTCGAGGGCCAGGCGGACGCATTCGCGAAGCATCTCGACGGCGTCGGCGCCGTTGCTCGGGCAGGCGACGACCAGGCCGGGGATGTCGCGGAAGACGGCGAGGCTGTTGTCGTTGTGGAAATGCCCGCCGAAGCCCTTCTGGTAGCCGAGGCCCGCGATCCGGATGATCGTCGGGTTGGTGTACTGGCCGTTCGAGAAGAAGCTCAAGGTCGCCGCCTCGCCGCGTATCTGGTCCTCGGCATTGTGGACGTAGGCGAGGAACTGGATCTCGGTGATGGCGAGCAGACCGTTATGGGCGGCGCCGATGCCGAGGCCGAGGATGCTCTGCTCGTCGAGCAGGGTGTTGATCACCCGGCACGATCCGAAGCGCTCGTGGAGCTTGGCGGTGACGTTGTAGACCCCGCCCTTGGGCCCGACATCCTCGCCGGCGACGATGATCTGCGGGTGCGCAAGCATCAGGTCGGCGAGCGCCCAGCTCAGCAGCCTCGCCATGTGCTGCGGCTTGTCGATCATGCTCCTGTCGCGGGCGAACAGGGCGTCGCGCTGCTCCGGAGTCGGAGTGTTGGTCCGGGCGGGGGGGCGCCTGGGCGGGACGATGCTCTCCATCACGGCCTTGCTCGAGGTCAGCTTCGGCCGTGCGATCGCCTGCTCCGCCACCCGGGCCAGCGTGGCTTCGGTCTCTTCGTACAGGTCGAGGATCTGCTTTTCCGAAAGCAGGTCCTGCTCGACCAGCAGCGCGGCGCTGTAGAGCAGAGGGTCGCGCTCCTCGTCCTGCTCGATCTGGGCCTTGCTGAGGTAGGTGGCCTGAACGTCGGAGCCGGCGTGGCCGTAGAGCCGGACGCAGTCCATGTGGAGGAAGACGGGGCGCCGCCTGGTTCGGGCGATCCGCGCCGCTTCAACGGCGCCGCGCCATGAATCCGCCATGTCGAAGCCGCTGCAATGCACATATTCGAGGCCCGGCCGGTTCCGGAACGAGGCGCCGATCCAGCCGGGCGGGGTCCGGGTCGAGATCCCGATGCCATTGTCCTCGCACAGGAAGATCAGCGGCATCGGCGTGCCCTGATAGGCGGTCCAGGCGGCCGTGTTGAACGCGCCCTGCGCGGTGGAATGGTTGGCCGAGGCGTCGCCGAAGCTTGCAAGGACAATCGAATCCCCCGCGAGCGCGGTTTCCTCGATCTTCAAGGTCCGCGCGATCCCGATGCTGAAGGCCGCGCCGACCGCTTTGGGAAGGTGCGAGGCGATGGTGCTGGTCTGCGGCGGGATGGCGAGCGGCTTCGATCCGATCACCTTGTGCCGGCCGCCGGAGATCGGATCCTCGGCGGAGGCGGCGAAGCTGAGCAGCATGTCCCAGAGCGGCGTCTGGCCGGGGAGCTTCTTCGAGCGGTGGATCTGGAAGGCGTTGGATCGGTAGTGGAGGAAGGCCATGTCGTCGACGCGCAGCGCCTCGGCGACGGCGGCGTTGTTCTCGTGGCCCGAGCTTCCGATCGTGTAGAAACCCTCGCCCCGCGCCTGGAGCTTGCGCGACAGACGGTCCATCTGCCGGCTCGCGACCTGACTGTAGAAGAGCTCGACCATCGCCTCGCGGCCGAGGCCGATTTCGGCCGGCTGCACGTCGCTCGTCCGCCGCGGCAGCCTGCCGTCCCGAACGCGGGCGACGAATTTCTCGTGAATGACCTGGGCAGCGTCCATTCCGGGCGACTAACCGCCTTGCCGGTGATTGGGAACCCCGGCCGTCCGCGCGGCTATTCGCCCGTCGCCGGCGCGGCTCGAAGCGGCTCGGGAGCGCCCTGCCGCCCCGCGAAGCGGGCGCGCACGCTTCGGCTGTAGGTACGGCTGACCGGCGCCGAAGCCCCCTCCTCGAGCCGGATTCGCAGCGAACCGCCGGCGGAGGTCAGCTCGATCGCCCGGCGCATGTTGACGATGTAGGAGCGGTGGATCCTCAGGAAGTCGGGCGGGAGCCGCGCCTCCAATTCGGTCAGCCGGCCCCGGTGAAGCCGCGTCCGTCCGCCCGCGAGAAGGATCTCCGCATAATCGTCCGCGCCCTTGATCATCAGGAAGGCGCGGGGATCGCAAAGCTCCACCCCTCGTCCCGACAGAACCGGCACGCGCGCATCCTCGTTACCGGCCCCGGACGGATCCGCGCGCGCGACCGGCTCGACCGGCCTTGCGAGCGCGCGGTGCAGGCACAGGACGGCGATGAGCGCGCTGGCGATGACGTAAAAATCCCGGTCGAGAAAAGCCGGGAAAGCGCCCACCAGGGGCAGGGCCATCGCGGCCGCTCCGGCGAAGATCGGCAAGGCCGCGCGGCTGCCCTTGAGCGCCGCCGGGGCGGCCGCCGCGCTTGCCGCCGCGGCGGAGCCGAGGATGACCGCATAGATTTTCTGGTCGAAGCCGTAAAACAGCAGGAAGGCCGCCGGACACCAGAGCAAAGCGGCCCAGATCAGCCATTTGCCGCCCGCCCCGCCGAACTGCCGCCACACATAGGCGACCAGCAGCACCCCGAACAGGCTCGCCAGGGCGAAGATCGCTCCCATCCTCCACAGGTGGAGTCCATAAGGATAGTCGACGAACGCCCGGCAGACTTCGAGCGCCAATTGCGCGAGCAAGGTCAGCGAAAGCAGCGCGAGCAGCAAGGCGCCGCGATCGCCGCGGTCGGCTCGGAACGCGAAACCGAAATAGAGCCCGCCGAGGAGCAGGATGCCGGCCGCGGCGATCGCCGCTGCGTAGGTTTTCAGCGCCTCGGTCGATCCGGACTGATAATCGCCGATCGCGACGTGGAGCAGGCTGTGCTTCACCCGCATCGGCAGGTGGAAGCTGGACAGCCGCATCGCCAGGACATTCTCGCCGGGGCGGAGCAGGTCGGCCGGAATGGCGAAATGGCCGTCGATCCCGCCCTGCCGCTCGGCCGAAGCCGAGGCTCCCGGCGACCCGCTGCGGCCGATCAGCCGACCGTTCCAGAACAGCTCGTAAGCCGCCAGGGCCCCGACATGGACCGCGAGCGGACGATCGTCGAGGTGACGTGGCCCCGCCGTGAAGCGAGCCCGGATCCAGACGATTCGCCCTTGGCTGTCGGTCTCCTCGGTGGCGCGCCGCTCCCAGCCGCTGTCGTCATAGTCCGCTCGGGTCCAAAGCGGATCGTCGCCCTCGCGCACCATCACCGTGCCGATCCGCTCCGGCACCGGCGTTTCCGCTCTGCCCGCGCAACCGCTCGCCAGGATCGACAGGAACAGGATCGAGAGCAGCCGGAAGAGCGGACCGGGCTTTGGCGAGAAGCGAACTGTCATTCACCGATCCTGATGTGCGTCCGCCGATCAGCCGGTTGCCGAAGCGGGAAATCACGATTCTCTCGGAGGGCTATCATGCGAGCCGAAGATGAAGAACCCCCGCCTCAGGAGAATGTCATGCGTCCTTGCCAAATCGCCCCCCGGCTGTTCGGGGCCGCGCTCTTGACGTGGGCGGCCGCGGTCTCGGCCCAGCCCGTCGGGGTCCTCGAGCTGAAACCCTATACGTTCGAGACCAGCGGCGGCGAGACCGCCCCGGCGGAGTGGGGGCGGATCCGGGTACCGGAGGACCGGAGCCGCCCCGGCGGGCCCTCCATCGAGCTCGCTCTGGTCCGTTTCAGGAGCCGCTCGCAGCACCCGGGGCCGCCGATCTTCTTCCTTCCGGGCGGGCCGGGCAATTCGACGATCGACGCCGGCAGGATGCCCGAACGCTTCCCGCTGTTCATGAAGGCGCTCGATTTCGGCGACGTGATCCTGGTCGATCAGCGCGGCGTGGGCGCATCCCGTCCGCGGCTCGATTGCGACGAGAAGGTGCCCTATCCGGCGGACCGGCCGGTCACCCGCGCGAGTCACCTCAAAATCTATCGCGCGGCGGCCCGGCGCTGCGCCGAATCGTGGCGCCGGCGCGGAGTCGAGCTTGGCGCCTACAACACCAATGCCAGCGCCGACGACCTCGACGACGTCCGCAGGGCGCTCGGAGCGGAGAAGATGGTGCTGTGGGGGCTCAGCTACGGCAATCATTGGGCGCTCGCCACGATCCGGCGGCATCCCGACCGGATCGAACGCGCGATCATGGCCGGGGTCGAGGGGCAGGATCATACGGCGAAGCTGCCAGCCACCTACCGGGCGCATCTGCGGCAATTGGCCGACCTCGTGCGCCGCGATCCCGTCCTGGGCGCCCAGATCCCCGATCTGGAGAGGTTGCTCGAGACCGTGGTGAAGCGGCTCGACGCCAGGCCGAAACGGCTCCTCGTCAAGGACAGCGATTCGGGCGAGACCCGGACCGTCATGCTCAACGGCACCCTCCTCAACTGGACGCTCGGCGGCATATGGGGGAGCGACGGCGTTCCAATCCTCCCCTTGATCATCCTTCAGGCGTCGAGAGGATATTTCGACGACGTCGCCTATCTCCTCGGCCGCTACGGATCAGGCCTCGAATCCGCCATGCACGCCGCTATGGACTGCGCCTCCGGGGTGTCCCCTGCCCGTCAGCGGCGGGTGAAGCGCCAATATGGCGACTTCCTCTTCAGGGACGTCAACTTCCCTTACATGGAAGGCTGCAGCGGCTGGGGCGTGAAGCCGATCGGCCCCGGCTTCTGGGCGCCGGTCCACTCGTCCATTCCCGTGCTCTTCATTAGCGGCACTCTCGACGCCAAGACTCCGCCCTTCCAGGCGGAGGAGATAAGGCGCGGCTTTCCCAACAGCGCGCACCTCATCGTCGACGGGGCGGTACACAGCAATCCGCTCTTCCTCTCCAACCCGCGGATCAAGGACGTCATATTCGACTTCCTCGCCGGAAAGCCGGTCCGGGACGGGCGCCTCGACGCCGAGCCGATCAAGTTCCTCTCCGCGAGCCCGTTCACCCCGCCCGCAAAGCGCTAGCAACGCCCCGGCACACTCACGCCCGTCTTGACCTGACGTTTACGTAAAGTAGGGAGAAGAGGCACCCAGCGGGAGGAAAGAGCATGATCAAGAGCGAGATGGCGGCGGCCCTCAACGAGAAGAGCGCCTGGCTTCCGGGCAAAAGGGTGAAGCTCGATTTCGGCTCCGAGGGCGTGGTGATGCTCGACGGCGCGGCCAATGCGGTGACTGAGGAGGACGGCCAGGCCGACACCACGATCAAGGTCGCCTGGGAGGACTGGCAGGCGATGAGCGACGGCAAATTGGACGGAATGACCGCCTTCATGCAGGGCAAATTGAAGGTCGAGGGCGACATGTCCAACGCCATGCAGCTCCAGGGCGTGCTGGCGAAGCTGCGGAGCTGACCGTCATTGCGAGCCCTTCGACGCCGCCTGCGGCGGCGCCCGGGATAAACTGCCGCTGCGCGGCAGCGAAGCAATCCAGTGCGGTCTTCGAGGCCCGAAACTGGATTGCTTCGTCGCTCCGCTCCTCGCAATGACGGCCTGATGCTGCGCCTCGACTACTCGCCCGGCGCCTGGTCGCTGGTCCCGCCTCTCGCGCTCGAGGAAGCCGGCGCCGAGTTCGAGGCGGTCCGGACCGGGATCGCCGACAAGGCTCACAAGCGGCCCGAATATCTCGCGATCAACCCTCGCGGCCTGATTCCGGCGCTGGAGGTAGGCGGCGAGGTCGTCACCGAGAATATCGCGCTCCTCGCCTGGATAGGCCATCGATGGCCGGACAACGGCCAGCTGCCGTTGGGCGACCTGCCCGGGCTGGCGCGGGTATTCGAGCTGCTGTCCTTCTTCGCGACCACCGTCCACTATGGCGGCTTCGGACCCATCTACCGCGCCCGCGCCGCAGGGATCGAGCGCAGCCAGTCCGAGTCGGCGGCCGACCGCGAGCGGCTTCGCGGCCTGTTCGCCGAGCTCGACGCCCTTCTCGCGCCGGGTCCATGGCTGCTCGGCGAGCGCTACAGCCTCGCCGATCCCTATCCGCTCACCTTCCGCCGCTGGGCGCGGCGGCTGGAGCTGGACGTCGCGCCCTACCGCCACTGGACGGCGCACACGCGGCGGATGATCGAACGGCCGGCCACGCTTCGCGCGCTGGCACGCGAACAGCTCGATCCCGACGAGTTCCACGACGGAGCGGCTTGCGCGCCGGCGTTCGGCCGCTAATCCTGCGCCGATGCGGCCGGGGCCTCACACGCGTAAATCCTTGATCCTGCTCGCCGAAACGGGGGCCGTGTTCGCCGTCCTGATGACCGGGACGCTGGCGGCGCTGCGCTGGCTGCCGCCGGGACTCGCCTGGCCGGCGATCCTCCTCCTGGCGTGCGGCCAGGGGCTCTGGCTGGACCGGCTCTACACCGTCGCCCACGAGGCGGTGCATCTGAAGCTCTTCCCCGGCCGGCGCCGGGCGAACGACGCGGTGGGAATGGCGCTGATGGTGCCGGTGGTCGCCCCGTTCACCGTCTTCCGCAGGATCCACGGCTTCCACCACGGCGGCAATCGCCGCGACCGCGCGACCGCGGCACTCGATCACATGCGCCTCCCGGAGGGGGCCGGCACGGGCGCCGCGGCAGCGCGGCGCGGGCTCTGGTATTTCTACGTCTTCGCCGGCGGCTTCTTCCTCCACACGCTCGCCGCGATCCTGATCTTCCTGCTCGTCCCGGAACGGAGGGCGGCCCGGATCTCGCCGGTCTTCCGCGGCTGGCCGTCCCGGCTGCGCTTGCTGGCGTGGGCGCAGTTCATGGCCGGGATCGGCTTCCACGCCGGCTTCGCGGCGGCGTTCGGCGGGTTGGCGTGGATAGCGGCGCTGGGCCTTCCGATGCTGGTCTTCGCCTGGTTCTGGTCGATGCTGCTTTACGTCTATCATTATCGAACCAGCGTCGGCGGGGACGTCCGGCTCAACGTGCGGTCGCTTCCGCGCCAGCCTTTCTTCTCGTGGCTCCTGCTCAACTTCAACGAGCATTCCACCCATCACCGCGACCCGGCCATACCCTGGTACGATCTGCCGCGGCGGCGGGTTGCCCTGCCGCCGAGCCACGCCTCGAACGAGGATTGCGAAACCTTGGCGCAAGCGGTTTTCAGGCAGAGGGCCGGGCCGGTCCTGTGGTCCGGCGAGCGGCCGTGACGGCGCGAATCAGGGCGGCGGAGCGCGGCGACCTTGCCGCCATCGTGGCGATCAAGGAGGCGCTGGGCTTCGCGCCCGGAACCGCCCGGCCGCGCGGCGGCTTCCTGCTCGGCTGCCCGCCGGAGCGCTACTCCGCCCTCATCGGCGCCGATTGCGTGCTGGTCCTCGAACAGGGCGGGAGGGTGGCGGGCTTCGCGGTGACCGTGCCGGATCCCTTGCTTCGGTCGAGCGACCTGTGGGCGCGGCGCTCGCTCATCCGCTGGCGGGAAAGAGAGGCGCCGCCGCCCGAAGACGAGCCGATCGCTTATTTCGACCAGCTTGCGCTCGCGCCCTGGGCCAGCCGCCTCGGCGCCGCTCCGCTCGCTCTGGCGGCCGCGGTCCGGCTGGCCGAGGCGGGGCACGTCCGCCTCTACGCCACGACCCTCGAGGCTCCGATTCGCAACTCCGCCGCGCTGCCGCTGCTGCGCGGGATCGGGGCGCGGGCCGTCGGCAGCGTCACCGAACATTATGAGGCTGTGGGGGAAGTCGTCTCCGACCTTCACTGCGCGGAGCTGTCCAGCGTCCTCGCCGCTGCCAGGTCGATGCCGCTGGGGCTTCGCATTGCGGGGTACGCCGCCGCCCTCGCCGCCTGAAAGGCAAGTTGAAAACCCGTTCAGGTTTTCTTGACCTGCCGCGCCTCTCCGGCTTATCGCGCCGCATCCAGGCAGGAGCGGCGAATGCGCAAAACCTATCCAGACGCGGCGGCGGCCCTTGAGGGGCTGCTGTTCGATGGAATGACGATCTGCGCCGGCGGCTTCGGCCTGTGCGGGATCCCCGAGCGGCTGATCGACGCCATTCGCGAGAGCGGCGTGAAGGATCTGACCTTCGTCTCGAACAATGCCGGGATCGACAATGAGGGGCTCGGCAAGCTGCTTCGCACCCGCCAGATCCGCAAGATGGTCTCCTCCTATGTCGGCGAGAACAAGGAGTTCGAGCGGCAATATCTCGCCGGCGAGCTCGAGGTCGAGTTCTGCCCGCAGGGCACGCTCGCCGAGCGCTGCCGGGCGGGAGGCGCCGGTATCCCGGGCTTCTATACGAAGACCGGGGTCGGGACGATCGTCGCCGAGGGCAAGGAGACCAAGATTTTCGACGGCGAGGAATATGTGCTCGAGCGCGGCATCCGGGCGGACCTTTCGATCATCAAGGGCTGGAAGGCGGACGAGGCCGGCAACCTCGTCTTCCGCAAGACCGCCCGCAACTTCAACCAGCCGATGGCGACCGCGGGCAGGGCCTGCGTCGCCGAGGTCGAGGAGATCGTTCCGGTCGGAAGCCTCGATCCCGACTGCATCCACCTGCCGAGCATCTACGTGAAGCGGATGATCCTGGGCGCCCCCTACGACAAGAAGATCGAGTTCAGGACCGTCCGCGAGAGGGAGGCGGCGTGACGAGGGTTCCCCGGCGAAGGCCGGGGTCCAGCCCGACCTCAGAACTGGGCCCCGGCCTTCGCCGGGGAACATAGGAGAAATTGATGCCCTGGGACCGCAACCAGATGGCCGCCCGAGCCGCGAAGGAGCTTCGCGACGGCTATTACGTCAATCTCGGGATCGGCATTCCGACGCTCGTCGCCAACAACATCCCGGAGGGGATGGAGGTGACCCTGCAGAGCGAGAACGGGATGCTCGGGATCGGACCCTTCCCCTATGACGACGAGGTCGATCCCGACCTGATCAACGCCGGCAAGCAGACGATCAGCGAGCTCGATTCCTCCTCCTATTTCGGCTCCGAGCAGAGCTTCGCGATGATCCGCGGCGGGCATATCGACCTGACCGTGCTCGGCGCCATGGAGGTTTCGGAGAAAGGCGACATCGCCAACTGGATGATCCCGGGCAAGATGGTGAAGGGCATGGGCGGCGCGATGGACCTGGTCGCGGGCGTCAAGAAGATCATCGTCGTGATGGAGCATGTGTCGAAGAACGGCGATCCGAAGTTCATCCCCGAATGCACGCTTCCGCTCACCGGCAAG
>DASVPM010000205.1:0-4528 GCA_036382815.1 Allosphingosinicella sp. | reverse complement strand
CGTAGCGATTAGTGGCGATCTTTAGCGATTATCGGCGATCAAAATGGCGGTTTTCCGCCGTTCCTGCCCGAAGTGGGGGTCTCACGACCCCTTTTCGACCACTTTCCAAAACTTCCCGCCACAAACGAAAAGTGCCCGGGCATCGCTGCCCGGGCACCGTCGCGGCGCTTGCGCGCCGACCCCCTTAGTCAAGATGCCCGGCCCGCACACATCCCACCTCGCATGAGGATGCGGGGCCCAGGGCCTCCCCGAACCCGGCTGTCGCCTTCGTTCGTGGGCCGGACGCTATGAGCGGTGCGGCGCCTTGTCACTGCCTATCCAAGGGGTTGAGGCACTTTGCTCACGCCCTGTGTCGGTAGTGCAACACGGCTCTCCCGGTTGCCTTGGCGGAGGCCGCCCCCTAGAGGCGCAGGCATGCGACTTTCCCGTTACTTCCTGCCGGTGATGAAGGAGAACCCTTCGGACGCCCAGATCGTCAGCCACCAGCTGATGCTCCGCGCCGGCCTCGTCCGCCAGACCGCCGCCGGAATCTACGCCTGGCTTCCGCTCGGCCTCAAGGTCCTGAAGCGGATCGAGCGGATCGTCCGCGAGGAGCAGGACCGGGCCGGCGCCGTCGAGCTGCTGATGCCGACCCTCCAGTCGGCCGACCTGTGGCGCCAGTCCGGCCGCTTCGACGCCTACGGCCCGGAGATGCTCCGGATCCGCGACCGCCACGACCGCGACATGCTCTACGGCCCCACCAACGAGGAGATGATCACCGCCCTCTTCCGCGACGGCGCCAAAAGCTACCGCGACCTGCCCCGCATCCTCTACCATATCCAGTGGAAGTTCCGCGACGAGGTCCGCCCCCGCTTCGGAGTGATGCGCGGCCGCGAGTTCCTGATGAAGGACGCCTACAGCTTCGATCTCGACGAGGCGGGCGCCCGCCACAGCTACAACAGGATGTTCGTCGCCTATCTGCGCACCTTCGCCCGGATGGGGCTTCGCGCCATCCCGATGCAGGCCGATACCGGACCCATCGGCGGCGACCTCAGCCACGAATTCATCATTCTCGCTCCCTCGGGTGAGAGCGAGGTCTTCTATCACCGCAACTGGGCGGAGGTGAGATCGGCCGAGAGCCTGGTTGTCGACGCCGACGATGCCGAGGCCCTTCAGGGCTTCGTCTCCGGCCTCACGGACGATTATGCCGCGACCGACGAAAAGCGCGACCCGGCTCGGGAAGCCGCGGCCGGCGACGCTCTGCTGACGTCGCGCGGAATAGAGGTCGGCCACATCTTCTATTTCGGGACCAAATATTCCAAGTCGATGGGCCTGAGCGTCCAGACCGGCGACGGCCGGCAGGTCAATCCCGAAATGGGCAGCTACGGCATCGGAGTGTCCCGCCTGGTCGGAGCGATCATCGAGGCGAGCCACGACGACAAGGGCATCGTCTGGCCGGAGCCGGTTGCCCCGTTCCAGGTCGGCCTGATCAACATGCGCAGCGACGACGCCGGCGTCACCAGCGCTGCGGACGAGATTTACGGCCGCCTCCAGCAGGCCGGGATCGACACCCTCTACGACGACCGCGACGAGCGCGGGGGCGCCAAGTTCGCGACCATGGACCTGATCGGCCTGCCCTGGCAGCTGATCGTCGGTCCCAAGGGCCTGGAGCGCGGCGTCGTCGAGCTCAAGC
Organism: Allosphingosinicella sp.; assembly: GCA_036382815.1. Lineage (GTDB taxonomy): Bacteria > Pseudomonadota > Alphaproteobacteria > Sphingomonadales > Sphingomonadaceae > Allosphingosinicella. Next base: position 2,856 of record DASVPM010000205.1, on the reverse strand, counting down.
GGCGCTCCGGCGGCGAGCGCGAGGAGCTTTCGATCGAGAGCGCCCTGGCGAGGCTGACGGGATGAAACCCGTCATTGGGAGCGAAGCGAAGCAATCCAGTCCGGCGCCCCTCACGTGCGCCGCAGCTGGATTGCCGCGTCGCTTCGCTCCTCGCAACGACGGCTCGATGGGGCCGTCATGATCCTTTCCCGCTACGAGCGCATGGTCGCCCGGCGCTACCTGCTGCCGGGGAAGGGGGAGGGGTTCATCTTCCTCGTCGCCGGGATCAGCCTGGTCGCGGTCGCGCTCGGGGTCGCCGCTTTGATCGTGGTGATGAGCGTGATGAACGGCTTCCGCGCGGAGCTGTTCGACAAGATCGTCGGCCTGAACGGCCATGCGGTCGTCCAGGGCTATGGCGGCCAGCTTCCCGACTGGCGCAACATCGTCCGCGAGGCCAGGGCAACCCCCGGCGTGACCGACGCCCTTCCCCTGATCGAGCAGCCGCTGATGGTCAGCTACCAAGGCCGGGTCGAAGGCGTCATCGTCCGGGGCATGGAGCGGGCCGACATCCTGCGCAACGAAGCCCTGAACGGCAAGGTCCTCGCGGGCTCGCTCGAATCGCTTCGCGCCGGCGAGGGCAATGTCGCGATCGGCGCCCGCCTCGCCGAGGCGCTCGGCGCCAATGTCGGCGGACAGATCAGCCTCATCAGCCCGGACGGGCGGACCACTCCGTTCGGAACCGTGCCCCGGATCGTCTCCTACAATGTTTCCGCCATCTTCGAGGTGGGGGTCTACGATTACGACAAGTCGTTCGTGATCATGCCTATCGAGGACGCCCAGACCCTGCTCCTGATGGGTGACGCGGTCGGCATGGTCGAGGTCCAGACCGTCGATGCCGACCGGGTCGGCGAGATACTGGAGCCGCTGCGCAACAGCGTCGGCGGCCGGGCCCAGGTCGCCGACTGGCGCTCGATGAACGCCTCGCTCTTCGAGGCGCTTCAGGTCGAGCGCGTGGCGATGTTCGTCATCCTCTCGATCATCATTCTCGTCGCGGTGTTCAACATCCTGTCGTCGCTGATCATGCTGGTGAGAGCCAAGACCCGCGACATCGCCATCCTGCGCACCATGGGAGCGACCCGGCGGGGGCTGATGAAGGTGTTCGTGGCGGTGGGCGTGATCATTGGCGCGATTGGAATCCTCGCCGGGCTCGGGCTCGGCTTCCTGCTCCTCTATTTCCGGCAGCCGTTCGTGAACTTCGTCCAGTTCCTCACCGGTCAGAATCTGTGGGACCCGTCGATCCGTTTCCTGACCGAGCTCCCCTCGAAGACCGATCCGTTCGAAGTCCTTGCCATCGTCATCATGGCGCTGGTGCTGAGCTTCCTCGCCACCCTCTATCCGGCCTGGAAGGCCGCGAGCACCGATCCCGTGCAGGTCCTCCGCTATGAATGAGGTGCTCGCGGTCGAAGGCCTGAGGCGCAGCTTCCGGCAGGGCGGGGTGACGATCGACGTGCTTCGCGGAGTCGACCTCGCGGTGCGCCCGGGCGAGATCGTCGCGCTTCTGGGGCCGTCGGGCTCGGGCAAGTCGACCCTGCTCCAGGCGGTCGGCCTGCTCGAGGGCGGCTTCGAAGGCTCGATCCGGATCGCCGGCGAGGAAGTGGCCGAGCTCGGCGACGGCAACCGGACCCGCGTCCGCCGCGACACGCTGGGCTTCGTGTACCAGTTCCACCATCTCCTGCCCGATTTCACCGCGCTCGAAAACGTCGTCATCCCGCAGCTCGTCAAGGGGATCGGGCGGGAGCAGGCCGAAGAGCGGTCGAGAACGCTGCTCGGCACGCTCGGCCTGGCCCACCGCCTGGCCCACCGGCCGAGCAAATTGTCGGGCGGCGAGCAGCAGCGGGTCGCCGTCGCCCGGGCCCTCGCCAATCGTCCGGCGCTGGTCCTCGCCGACGAGCCCACCGGCAATCTCGACGAGCATACCGCCGACATCGTCTTCGCCGAATTCCTCCGACTCGTCCGAGACGAGGGAAGCGCCGCCCTCGTCGCTACCCACAATGAGCGCATCGCGGCGAAGATGGACCGGGTGTTGAGGCTTCACGAGGGCGTTCTGGAATAGCCGCCAGGCGTCATCCCGGCGGGAGCCGGGACCTCGAGGAGACCCGCAGCGCCTTATTGACCTGGGCTTCCGGCTTTCGCCGGGATGACGGGAAGGGCGGCGACGAATATCTCCCGGGGGAAAGATGCCTCCCTTGCTGCGTTGGCGGCGGATGAACGGGCAGCTGGAGCATTGCAATGGCGTTGCGTAATCTGATTCTGCTGGCCGCGGGGGCCGCCGCCCTGCTCGGCGGGTGCGACTGGATGAAGAAGAAGGAAGCCCCGGCCGAGAAGAGCAAGGCGGAGCTTGCCAGCGAGCAGAGGGACCGGATCCGCAAGGCCTGCGCGTCCGACGCGACCTATGCCCGGCTGAAGGAGCTGGTGTTCGACGAAGCCGCCCGCATCCGCAATTCTGACCCCCGCAACCTCGATCCGCTCGCCGCCGCCGCGGTGGTCCGGATGGAGGAGCCGGTCGTGAAGAGCCGCGACGACGAGCTGAACGTCACCGTCTGCAGCGGCCGGTTCATCCTCGAGCTTCCGCCCGGCGCGGAGAATGCCTTCGACGGCAAGAGGCGCCTCGACGCCGAGGTCGAATATGCGGCCCAGGCGGCGGTCGACGGAAGCGGCCTCGTCTATCAGATGGATGGAGCCGAGCCGATCATCTACCGGCTCGCCACCTTCGGCATGAAGGGCGGCCCGTTGCCCAGGATCGCTCCCGTGGCGCCGGTGCCGGCGCCCACGGTTCCGGGCCAGGCGGCCCCGGCCGAGCCGGTGCTGATGCCGCCG
>DASVPM010000204.1:0-1698 GCA_036382815.1 Allosphingosinicella sp. | reverse complement strand
GATGATGGCGGCAAGGACACTGGCGACCCGGATCGGGACGGCGCTTCTGGCGGGCGCGGCGTTGCTGGTCGTCGGCTTCGAGGTCGTGGACGAGCCGGCACGGGCTCCCGCGGCGGCCTTGACCCCCGCCCGCTCCGCTCCGCCCGCCGCCCTGCCCGCCGCGGCGCCGGCCGATCCGGACTTCGTCGTCCGGCGAATCCTCGACATTCCCGGGCCGCTCAAGATGGGCGAGCATCATTGGGACGAAAGCGGAGCGCCCGCCGAGGGCCCGATCGTGATCACCGTCGACCTCGAGGCCCAGGTCCTCTCCATCTTCCGGGGCGGCTACGAGATCGGCGCCGCCGCCATCCTCTACGGCCGCGACGACAAGCCGACTCCGCTCGGCGCCTTCCCGATCACCCAGAAGGACGCCAGGCACGTCTCCAACCTCTACGGCGCGCCCATGCCCTTCATGATGCGGATGACCAATGACGGCATCTCGATCCACGGCAGCGACAGCGTCGCCCCGGGCTTCGCCACTCACGGCTGCGTCGCCGTGCCGGTCGCCTTCGCGAAGAAGCTGTTCGCGGCCGCGAAGCTCGGCGACATCGTCATCGTGACGAAGGGCAAGACCCTGCAGATGGGCGAGGCGATCGTCCGCACCTGAGGGCCGCCCGGCGGTCGCCCGGGCAGGCGGCTCGACCCTCCGGTTCGAAACGAGTTCAAGGTGACGGCCGAGCCCCGGTCGCGCTACAGCGCCGGAATGATCCTCTCCACGGTCGGGACCTATTTGAAGGAGGAAAGCAATGGCTGAGCTTCGTCGCCTCGGGCGCAGCGGGCTCGAAACCCCGCGGCTGGTCCTCGGCGGCAACGTCTTCGGCTGGACGGCGACCGGTGAGGAGGCGTTCCGGATCCTCGACCGGTTCGTCGACGCGGGCGGGACGATGATCGACACCGCCGATGTCTATTCGGCATGGGTGGACGTTCATCGGGGCGGCGAATCCGAGACGTTGATCGGAGAATGGCTGCGGCGGAGAGGATCGCGCGAGCGCGTGCTGATCGCGAGCAAGGTGGGTATGCTCCACAGCCACTGGGGCGCCGGCAAGCTCGAGCCCTGGCGAATCGAAAAGGCCGCCGAAGCCTCGCTCAAGCGTCTCGGGGTGGAGACGATCGACCTCTATTACGCGCACCAGGACGATCCGGACACGCCGATGGAGCAGGTGATCGAGGCGTTCGACCGGCTGGTCAGGGCGGGCAAGGTGCGAGCGCTCGGCGCCTCGAACTTCACCGCGGAGCGGCTCGGGCAGGCCCTGTCGCTGGCCCCGGAAATGGGAACGAGCCGTTACGAGGTGCTCCAGAACGAATATCATCTGCTGGAGCGCGGCAAGCTCGAAGGCGCGCTGCAGCGGCTCTGCCTCGCCGAGGAGGTCGGCGTGCTGCCCTTTTACGGCCTCGCCTCGGGCTATCTCACCGGCAAATATCGAAGCGAGGCCGATTACGGCAAAAGCGTCCGCGGCGACCGGATGGCGAAATATGTCGAAGGCCGCGGGCCTGCGGTCCTCTCCGTCCTCGACGAGATCTCGGCGGAAACCCGCGCGACTCAGGCGCAGATCGCCTTGGCCTGGGTCGCCGCCCAGCCGGCCGTGGCAGCCCCGATCGCCAGTGCAAGGACCCTCGATCAGCTCGAGGAGCTGCTCGGGGCGATGGAGCTGCAGCTGA
>DASVPM010000203.1:0-10806 GCA_036382815.1 Allosphingosinicella sp. | reverse complement strand
TCGGCGTCGATCGTCTCGCGGATCTGGAGGACTTCCTGGTCGGAAAGGTCCTGGACCCGGCGCTCGGGCGAGATGCCCAGCTTCTCGGCGATCTGGACCGCCTTGGTGCGGCCGATGCCGTGAATGTAGGTGAGCGCGATGACGACGCGCTTGTTGGTCGGGATATTCACCCCAGCGATTCGAGCCATAAAATGTCTTCTCCTGCTCCACAGGGCGGGACGCCCCATCTCGACGCATCGATGGACCCCGAAACAGCGACAGCCGACGAGCGCACGAAAGCGCCGCCGGACGACCGGTTATCGGGATGAGCGCGAGATAGGATCGCCTGAGGGCGCTGTCAACGGTTAGCGCGGAGTCGAAAGCAGCTTTTTTGCAACCCTTCGTCATCCCGGCGAAAGCCGGGATCCCGCGGAGACCCGCCGAGACTTCTCGTCCCGAGATCCCGGCTTTCGCCGGGGTGACGGGAACTAGCCCAGCAGCCGCTCGTGGACGACTTTCCCGCTTTGCGTCAGGCGCACGCCTTTGACGATCTCGTCGTCGTCGGGGAGGACGGGCCGGCCGGCCTCCTTGTCCCAGAAAGCGGAGAGGAAATTGTAGAGGTTGCGGGCATAGAGGGCCGAGGCGTCGGCGGCGAGGCGCGAGGGGACGTTGCGATGGCCGACGATCCGGACCCCGTGGCGGACCGCCACTTCGCCGGCGACCGACCCCTCGACATTGCCGCCCTGCTCGACCGCGAGGTCGACGACGACGCTTCCCGGCCGCATCGAGGCGAGCTGCGCATCGCTGATCAGGCGGGGCGCCGGGCGCCCCGGGATGAGCGCGGTGGTGACGACGATGTCCTGCCGGGCGATATGGCTCGAGACGAGCTCGGCCTGGGCGGCCTTATATTCGTCCGACATCTCGGTCGCGTAGCCGCCGGCGCCCTCGCCTTCGATCCCGGCCACCTTCTCGACGAAGACGGCCTTGGCGCCGAGGCTCTCGATCTGCTCCCGCGTCGCCGCGCGGACGTCGGTCGCCGAGACGATCGCGCCGAGGCGGCGCGCGGTGGCGATAGCCTGGAGCCCGGCGACCCCAACGCCCATCACGAAGATCCTGGCGGCCGGGATCGTCCCCGCCGCGGTCATCATCATCGGGAAGGCGCGGCCATATTCCGCGGCGGCGTCGAGCACCGCCTTGTAGCCGGCGAGATTGGCCTGGCTCGAGAGGACGTCCATCGACTGGGCCCGGGTGATCCGGGGCATGAGCTCCATCGCCAGCGCCTCGAGCCCGGCCGAGGCATAAGCGTCGACCCGCTCGCGCCGGCGGAACGGGTCGAGGATGGCGATGGCCAGAGCCCCGGGCTTCGCGCCCGCGAGCGATTCCGGCTCGGGCCCCTGGACGGCGAGGATGGCGTCGGCGCCGGCAAGCGCGGCCTCGCGAGGCGCGACGGTCGCTCCGGCCGCCTCGTAATCGGAATCGGCGATCGAGGCGGTCACCCCGGCCCCGGCCTCGACGGCGACCTCGGCGCCCAGAGCGACGAGCTTCTTCACCGTCTCGGGAGTCGCCGCGACCCTGCGCTCGGCCTCGGCCGTCTCCTTCAGGACCGCGAGCTTCACCGCCACTATTTGCGGATGAGCAGGATGACGATGAAGCCGATCACGATGGAGATGATCGCGCCCCACTTCATCAGGAAGAGGAAGCCCTCATAGCCCTTCCTGTGGACCACCGCTTCCTTCTCGATCTCGCCTTCCGCAGCCATGCCTTGTCCTCGTGCCTGTGTGCGGGACCTCTTAACAACGCGGCGGCGGTGTGGGAAGGCCGCACGCGGGCCGCGGCGGCGGTGTGGGAAGGTGGCACGCGGGCGCTGCGGCGCTGCGGCATGGAGAGCCCCGCGGCGAGGGACGAGATATGCGGACTCTGTTCCTGTTCGTGCTGCTTTCGACCGCGGTGCCGGCCGCCGCCGATTTCGATGCGTTCGCCTATCGCCGGTCCTCGGGGCCGGTCGCGGTCGCGGCGGAGATCCAGGCTCTCAAGGCGTCTCTCGGCAAGCATCGGCCCGACCCGGATCGCTCCGAAAGGCTGATGCGGCTCACTCTGGCGCTCTCGGCGCGATGCCCGGCCGCCTACCGGGCTTCGCTCGAGCGTGTCATCGCCGAGCGGCGCCGGATCTCTCAAGAGGAAAGGCAGATATTGGAGGGACCCCTCACCACCGAATGGCTCAACAGCCGCTGGATGAACAGCATGAGCTCCGCCGGCGATCCGTTCGCGCGCGAGCTGTTCCGGCGGACCTTCGCCGACCAGCATCACGCCGAAACGCCGCTCGAAGGCGCCGAGGCGGAAGCGCTTCGCTATCTGCTGGCCGTCGACGAGGCCGAGCTGATCCGAGCCAATGCGCAATGGCTTGAGCAGGCGATCGCGGCAAACGGCTGGTTCGACATCTCGCGCTATGGCGCGGAGGCGTCGCAGGCCGCGTGGCTCCTCGTCCAGCATGCCGATTACGATCCCGGCTGGCAGCGTTCGGTGCTTGCGCTGCTGGAGCCGAAGACTCGTACCGGCGACTTCCAGCCCAAATATTATGCCTATCTCGACGATCGGGTCGCCGTGAATTCGGGTCGGCCGCAACGTTTCGGAACGCAGGGCCGCTGCGTCGGCAAGGACGACTGGCAGCCTTTGGCCGTCGCTGACCCGGCGAAGCTGGACGAGCGCCGGGCCTCGGTCGGGCTGGAACCCATGGCCGAGTATCGCGCCCGGTTCACCTGCCGGGGTTGACGGGCCGTGGCCGAAACCCGGGCGATGGCCGTAATCGTCCCCTCCGTCCCATTTTAAGCCGAACTTTACCTCAGTCCCCTAGAGCCTGCCCAAGGATTTTGGGGAGTGAAGATGCGGCCGGACCCGACTCGATGCCTGCTGCTGATCGACGACGAGCCCGCGCAGCGGCGTCTCGTCACGGCGATCGGCGCCCGAGCCGGCTGGTGGGTGCGCGGAGCGCCCGACGTCGATTCCGCGGCGAAGATCCTCACCGACGTCGACGGTCCGCCGGTCGACGCAATCCTCCTCGACCATTGGCTGCCCGGCCCCGACGGCACCGGCGTGATCGAGCAGATCAGGGCGCTCCGCCCCGATCTGCCCCTGCTCGTCATGACCGCCCAGACCTCGGTCGCGGTGGCGGTCGAGGCGATGCGCGCCGGAGCCCATGATTTCCTGGTCAAGCCGATAGCGCCCGACAGCCTGCTCGCGGCCCTCAACGCCGCGACCGACCGCCGCCAGCGCGGCGGCGGCGAGCTTCGGCCGCTCTCCGAGAAGATTTCCAACCGCCCGCTCGCCTTCGAGGAGATCGTCGGCTCGGCGCCGCCCTTCCGCTCGGCCCTCGCCGTCGCCGCCAAGGCCGCCCGGGCCCGGGTCTCGGTGCTGATCGAGGGCGAGAGCGGCTCGGGCAAGGAAGTGATCGCCCAGGCGATCCACACCGCGTCCCCGCGCGGCCGAAAGCCGATGGTCACGGTCAATTGCGGCGCCATCCCCGAGAATCTCGTCGAATCGGTGCTGTTCGGCCACGAGAAGGGCGCCTTCACCGGCGCCTTCGACCGCCATGTCGGCCGTTTCGAGGATGCCGACGGGTCGACCCTGTTCCTCGACGAGGTCGGCGAGCTTCCGCTCGACACCCAGGTGAAGCTGCTCCGAGCGCTCGAGACCGGGGAGATCCAGCGCATCGGCGGGCGCGCCATCCACATGGTCGACGTCAGGATCATCGCCGCGACCAACCGGCGCCTCGCCGAGGAAGTCGCCCGGGGGCGGTTCCGCGAGGACCTCTATTACCGGCTCAACGTCGTCCACGTCCCGATCCCGCCGCTTCGCGACCGGGCCAGCGACATCCCGCCGCTCGCCCGCCACCTCCTGGCCCGGATCGCCGAGCAGCCGGGCATGCGCCACCTGTCGATCACCGACGACGGCCTCGAGGTGCTGATGCGCTACGGCTGGCCGGGCAATGTCCGCCAGCTCCAGAATGCGCTGTTCCGGGCCGCGGTGCTGTGCGACGGCAATGCGCTGACCGCCGCCGACTTCCCGCAGATCGCCCAGGAATCGACCCTGTCGCGCCGTGCCAGCGACTATCACCGCCCGGCGCTCAACGGCGCCTCGCAGCAGGCCGCCCTCTCCAACGGGCCCGGAATCACCCTCTACGACCCGGACGGCAACCTGCGTCCCCTCGAAGCGATCGAGGCCGACGTCATCCGGCTCGCCATCGGCCATTATCGCGGCCGGATGACGGAGGTGGCGCGGCGATTGGGGATCGGGCGCTCGACGCTGTACAGGAAGCTCGGCGAGCTCGGCATCGGCGAGGTCGCCTGACCCGTCGCCCCAGCGAAGGCTGGGGCCCGCGGGGGTGGACGACGCCGGCGCATTTACGCGCCGGGACGCCGGCCTTCGCCGGGGTGACGATGAAGCGGAACCGCCCTACACTCCCCCCATGCCCGATTTCACCCAAGCCATCGTGCTCATCACCGGCGCCGCCTCCGGGATCGGCGCCGCCACCGCCACCCGTCTCGCCGAGGCCGGCGCGCGCAAGCTCATCCTGATGGACCGGGAGGAGGACAAGTTGCGCGACTTCGCCTTCACCTTGCCGTGCGAGCGCCAGATCCGGATCGGCGACGTCGCCGACGAGCGATTGTGGGAGCGCGAGGATCTGACCGGGCTCACCCATGCCGTCGTCAATGCCGGGATCGGCGAGGGCGGGCCGATCGCCGAGACCGGCTTCGCCGACTGGCGCCGGGTCATGTCGATCAACCTCGACGGCGCCTTCCTCACCCTCCAGGCCGCGATGAAGGCGATGCGCGACACGGGCGGCTCGATCGTCCTCACCGCTTCGGCGGCGGGACTGAAGGCGGAGGCCGGGATCGCCGCCTATGGCGCATCGAAGGCGGCGGTCATCCATCTCGCCCGGATCGCCGCCAAGGAGGGCGCGCCGCTCGGCATCAGGGTCAATTCGATCGCGCCGGGCGGGGTCGAGACCGCGATCTGGGAAGGGGTGCCCTCGTTCAACGACATGGTGGAGCGCCAGGGCAGAGCGGCGGCGTTCAAGGCGATGGCGGCGGGGACGCCGCTCGGGCGCTTCGGCAAGCCGGAGGAGATCGCCGCCCAGATCGCCTTCCTCCTGTCCGAGGATTCGGCTTTCATGACCGGCGCCTGCCTGGTCAGCGACGGCGGCTATTCGCTCTAGCTTCGTCATCCCGGGGAAAGCCGGGATCCCGGGAGACCCGCCGAGGCGATGCTCGATGAGGTTCCGCTTTCGCGCGATGACGGGCAACGACCACTAAGCGGGTTTTAACCGCTCCGCTTTATGGCTCGCGCCATGCGCAGCCCGTTCCTCCTTCTCCTGCTCGGCGCCGCCTCCCCGGCGGCCGCCCAGCGCCTCGACTATCAGCCGGTCACCGACGACGCTCTCGCCGCGCCCGCGCAGCTCGCCTACCAGGCGGTGGACGTGCCGGATCCGGTGGCCGAGGCGGCCACACCCCGGACAGGGCGGAAGAAGTGGTTTCAATGGGGCCTTCTCGACCGGGTCGAATATGCCGCCCAGTCCGGCCGCGACGGCTATGCCTGGGACTTGTCGGCGCTGATCGGGGGCGGCCGCCACCGGCTGTGGCTCGGCACGAGCGGCGACGGACCGGCCTGGGGCGGGCCCGGTTATGTCGAGCTCAACGCGCTCTACAGCCCCAATCTCGGCGGCGGGCCGGTCGACCTCAACGCCGGCCTTCGCCACGACGCGCGCCCGCGGCCGGCCCGCACCTACGCCGTCCTCGGCGCCCAGTATGACGACGAGATGCTGTGGCTCGGGGCCTGGGGCTATGCGTCGACCAAAGGGGAGCTGAGCGCCCGGCTGGCCGGCTGTTACAACCAGCCCCTCGCCGGACCCCTCATCCTCCAGCCCAGCGCCGAGCTCGATTATTACGGCGAGGACGTGGCCGAGCTCGGTCTCGGCCGCGGCTTCGGCTATGCCGAGGCCGGGCTGAGGCTGCGCTACGAGATCAAGGAGGCGTTCGCGCCCTATGTCGGCCTCAGCTGGTCCCGCGACCTGGGGCGGACCGGCCGCCTGACCCGCGAGGAGGGCGACGATCCGGAGACGAGGAGCCTGGTGATGGGGGTAAGGTCGTCATTCTGACCTGGAAATCCTCCCTTGCTTTTGCAGGGGAGGGGGACCAGGCGAAGCCTGGTGCAGGGGCCTTGCTGAATCGGAAGAACCCCTCCACCGCGCTTCGCGCGGTTCCCCTCCCCGCGAAACCGCGGGGAGGATTTCAGGATTAAGCCAGCAAGTCCTGAACTTCGGGATGCTTGTCCATATAATGCTTCACGAACGGGCAGGCGGGCACGACCTTCAGGCCCTGCGCCCGGGCATCCTCCAGCGCGGCCTTGACCAGCTTCGAACCGATCCCCTGCCCTTCTAGCGCATCGGGCACCTCGGTGTGGGTGAACGTGATCCGGCCATCGCGCAGCCGGTAGGCGGCGAGGGCGAGCTGCCCCTCCACCTCGAGCTCGTACTGGTGCGCCGATTCGTTGTTCCTGACTTCGGACATGGCGGGCTCCTTTCAGACACCGTCATTGCGAGGAGCGCAGCGAGGAAGCAATCCAGTGGGCGGACAGGCCGCTCTGGATGGCTTCGCTGCGCTCGCAATGACGGTTCGGCTAGGCTTTCATCGGCGCGATCACCTGCTCGGCGAAGCGGTCCATCTCCTCCGCCTGGGGGCTCATCTGGAGGAGCAGGAGGTGGAGGCCGGCCGCGTCATATTCCTCGATCCGCTCGCGCAATTGCTCCGGGGTGCCGACGAAATTGGGCCTGAGGCCGCGGTTCGACACCGAATATTCCTGAAGCTTCAATTCGCGCTCGAGCTGGGTCCCGGACAGCCACTGGTCGAAATTGTCGAAGCCTTTGGGCGGCTCGGGCGGCAGGGCGGTGATCCGCTCGAGCTCCCTTTTCGCCTCCGCCTCGCTGTCGCGGACGATGGCATAGGCCGCCATCCCATATTGCATCGCCGGCTTGCCGGCCTGCGCCCGCCGCTCCGCCATATCGGCGATCTTGGGCGCGACCGCGTCGACCGGATCACCGTGCATCACATAAGCGTCGCACTGCTCCGCGATCATCGTCTTGGCGGCCTCGCTCTCGCCGCCGGCATAGATGGTCGGGCGAGGCCGGCTCACCGGCTTGGGCTCGCAGATCGCGTCCTTGAGCCGGTAGCGCTCGCCCTCGTAGCTGAAGCGCTTTTCGGTCCACAGGCCGTCGACCACGTCCAGCCATTCGCGCGTCCGGCCGTAGCGATCGTCATGCTGGTCGAACTGAAGGCCGTATTGGGTCGCCTCGTCCGCCCACCAGGAGGAGACGACGTTGAGCGACAGCCGGCCGCCGCTGATATTGTCGATATTGGCGGACTGCTTGGCGAACAAGGCCGGCTGATGGAAATTGGGCCTGACCGCGACCATCAGCTCGATCCGCTCCGTCACCGCGGCGAGCGCGGCCGCCGTCGACCAGGCGTCGAGCGCCGGTTCTTCCACGCCCTTGATGTCGTTGAGGTTCAGCTCCGCGATCAGGCTGAGGTCCCAGCCCGTCGCCTCGCTTCTCAGGGTGAGGCGGCGGACATAGTCCCAGCTCGCCTCCATCCCCTCGTCCTCGACGTTGCGAAGCCAGCCGCCGAAGACCGGCATCCAGTAACCGAACCGCATTCTACCTTGCCTCCCGGATGGCCGCTTCGAGATAATCGACGAGCCGCTCGTGCGGGTCCCAGCCGAGCACGTCCAGCGGCTTCGCGACGAAGTTCGACAAAGCGTTGATATCGTAGAATCGCGGCATCCCGTCGCGGTCGTCGATCAGATATTCGACCCCGCCGACGTCGAGTCCCGCCGCCTGCGCTATCCGTTCAGAGGCTTCGATCAGCGCGGGCGACGGCTCCACTTCGGTCATCCGCACCGCCGCCCGGCCCGGCTGGGCCAGGCAGGCGTCGGCGGGGCAGAGGTCGAAGCCGTCGCCGCCGCTCTCCACCTCGATGGCGTAGAGGAATCTGCCGCCGAGAGTCTCGGCGCGGGTAATGACTCCGCCCCGGGCGGGGACGTAATCCTGGACCAGAAGCACGGAATCGACGCTCTCCGGCACGCTCCCCTCGGCGATCGAGGCGGCAAGCTCCGCCTCGTCCGAATAGCGGACGATGCCGGCGCCCGAGCCGCCGATATTCGCCTTGACGAGCAGCGGCCAGCCCATCGTCCGGGCGGCCGCGAGCAGATCCCCGCGGCGATGGACGACCCGGGTTTCGGGAACGGCGTAGCCGAGCCGGGATATGAGCGAGAGCTGACGCGCCTTCGAGCTGTCGACCGCGATCACCTCCGCCCCGTTCAGCACCCGGGCCCCGTTCGCCGCCCAGTGGGCGAGCAGGGATTGCGCGTAGAAGATGCCGTGCTCGACCTCCCTGAGGAAGCTCGACATGGCGACGCGGCTGAGGATGACGGGCGCCGGGATTTCGGTGCAGGCGGGGTCGAAGCTGTGGTCGGACAGGCGGATCGCCTCGAAGCGCACGCCGCGCCGCTCGAGCGCGGCGAAGAGCGGCTCGAACCAGGTCGGGTGCTCGTAGAGGATTGCGAGATCGGGATTCATGAGGGAGGCACTTGGGGAGTGGAGGGGTGGATTGTAAGTCGTCATCCCGGCGAAAGCCGGGATCTCGGAGCGACCCGCCGAGACTTCTTGTCCCGAGGTCCCGGCTTTCGCCGGGACGACGGCTGTTTCCCCTCCGCGTCCTACAACCCGAACGGGTAGGTCTCGTCCTCGCCGCTTCGCGGCTCCTCGCCGAGCGGGGTCACCGCCTTCGTCTCGTCGAACCAGACCCAGGCGTCGAACTGGTTGGGCAGAACCGCTTCGGAATAATGGCTCCAGCGCTCGGTCTCCGGGCGGTAGATGACGCCGATGAATCGTTCGAGCCGCGGTTCGAGCAGGGCTTCGACCACGGCCTCGTTCGAGTCCAGGCCTTCGCGCAGGTCGAGCAGGAAGCGCGGAACGCCGCTGTCGCGGCAGAGCCGCTCGTAGCTTTCCGCAAGCGAGGGGCGCACCTCCTTCACCTCCATCGGCTCGTCCCAGTCGGTCGCGGCGGCGACCGTTCCGCGATCGGTGCCGAAGCCGATCAGCCGCGCCCGGTGCCCGAACCTCTCCTTGACCAGCTGCCCGATATTGAGCTCCTCGCGCACCTGGCCCATCTCCGTATGGGCGGCATTGCCGATATGACTGTTATGGGCCCAGACCACCGCCTTCGCCCGAGGCCCCTTGGCCTCCAGCAGCTGGCACAAGGTTTCGAACATGTGGGTGTCGCGCAGATTCCAGCTCTCGGCCGAGCCGTAATACATCACCCGGTAATAGGCTTCCGCGTTCTTGATGAGGCGGGCGTTGGCGGCGGCGTCGAGCCATTCGTCGCATTCGGGGCTGAGGCAGTCCATCCGCCGCTGCATCAGATCCCCCAGCATCTGGACCGCCCCGACCTCGCAGAAGGCGAAGCCCTGGGTGACGGCCATCCGGCCGTAGGCGGCCGGGTCGCGGCTCCAGGGCGCGAGGCAGCCATAGCGCTGGCGCGCCACCTTCGCCGTCGCCGGATCGGCCTGCTCGAGGAAGTCGATCACGGCCCGGATCGAGGCCCCGAGATTGTAGAGATCGAGCCCGTAAAAGCCGGTCATCTCCTCGTGGGCGCGGCCCCCGTTGTGGCCGCGAAGCCAGCCGACGAAGGCGTCGACCTCGGCGTTCCGCCACATCCAGGTCGGGAAGCGCTCGAAGGCCGCTTCCTCGCCTTCCCGGCGCGGGCGGTGGCGGACGTAGCGGTCGATGCTCGCGGCGTCGGGCCAGTCGGCCTCGACCGCGACGATCGAGAAGCCGTGCCGCTCGACCAGCCGCCGGGTGATCGCCGCCCGGGCCCGGTAGAATTCGGACGTGCCGTGGCTCGATTCGCCGAGCAGGACGATCCGGGCGTCGGCGAAGCGGTCGAAGGCCTCGGCGAACGCGGGTTCGTCCGGCTCCGGCAATTCTTCCGCCGCGGCGGCGATCAGCTCGGGGACGGACATCTTTTCTCTCCTTGGGCGTCGGCCCAGCCATGCGCGCCGATCAGCGGCACGAAGCGGACCTGGCCGAGGTCCTCCTCGACGAAATCCTCCTCGCCGCGGCGAGTGACCTTGACCAGATGCTGGACCGAGTCCGGCTCTCCCACCGGCATCACCAGGATTCCGCCGACCGACAGCTGGCGGCGCAACGGGTCGGGCACGTGGCTTCCGCTGGCGGCGCACAATATCGCCTCGAACGGCGCTTCGGAGGGCAGGCCGGAGGTCCCGTCGCCCTCGACGATCCTGACGTTGGGATAACCGAGCCGCTCCATCCGCCCGCGGGCCAGCGCGGCAAGCTCGCCGTGGCGCTCGACGGCGATCACCGTTTCGGCGAGGCGGCTCATCACCGCGGCCGCATAACCCGAACCGGCGCCGATCTCGAGGACCCGGTCGCCGGGGGCGATTGCGGCCGCCTCGATCATCAGGGCGACGATATAGGGCTGGGAGATGGTCTGCCCCGCCTCGATGGGCAGCGGCCCGTCCTCGTAGGCGAGCTCGCGAACCGAATCGGGCACGAAGGCCTCGCGCGGCACCGTGCGGAACGCGTCGAGCAGCCGCGGCCCGGCCACGCCCCGGCCGGCGATCTGCTCGCGGACCATCCTTTCGCGTTCGGCGGCGAAATCCGCCATCCGGGCCTCCTCACGCACCCATAACCGGCGCGGCGCAGGCGCGGTCCGGGTTAATTCCTCCCCGAGATTTCTCGGGGAGGGGGACCGCGCC
>DASVPM010000202.1:0-7127 GCA_036382815.1 Allosphingosinicella sp. | reverse complement strand
CTCGCCCGGTTGGCCTTGCCCCAGGGCGTGGCGGCGAGCGCGGCGTAGATGTCGCGGGTGGTGAGCGCGAGCTGCGGCGAGCCTGTTCCGCCGGCCAGCACGATGCCGTCGAGGCCGACCTGGATCTCGGTGATCTTGCTCACGCCATTCTGGGCGCAGAGCTTAGCCTCCGAGGCCTTCATCCGGCGCGAGGCGTTCTCGATGTCGGGGAAGCGCTCGCCGACTCCGGCGCAGAAGAGCTTCATTCCCGCGCCGGTGCCGGTCGATTCGGTGATCGGCGCGGGCACCGCGGGATTGGCCCGGGCGAAGCGCTCGGCGACCGCGCCGGCGAACGGATAGACCGTCGAAGAGCCGACGATCCGGATGCTCCGCCGGGACGCGGCCGAGAGCGGCGCGGCGGCGACGGCGGCAAGAGCGATGGCCGCGACGGCCGACGTCGTCTTCATCGGAAAATTCCCCCTGTTGGCGCCGCGAAGGGACCGCGGCTCGTGAGGTCGGGATTAGGGTGATTCGGTTACATCGTCGGGAAGGGTTGGTGACCGGGATGTGACGGGAAGCGCGAACCTGTCATTTTCCGTCAGCCTGACTTGTTTCGGGTCCAGTTCTGCACTCGCCGGGCCGCTGGTCGCTCGACCCTGAAACCAGTTCAGCGTGACGGTGCGGCTCAGCCCGCTTTCTGCTCGTCCAGCGAATAGCCCGCCGTTCGAACCGTGCGGATGAGGTCCGTGTCGCCCCCTTCGTTCAGCGCCTTGCGCAGGCGGCGGATGTGGACGTCGACGGTGCGCAGCTCGATGTCGCTGTCGTGTGCCCAGACGCGGTCGAGCAGCTGCTCGCGGGAGAAGACTCGGCCGGGATGCTCGAGGAAGTGGCGGAGCAGCCGGAATTCGGTCGGCCCGAGCGGGACGGCCTTGCCGCCGCGCCTGACCTTGTGAGCCACGACGTCGAGCTCGAGATCGGCATAGTGAAGCGTCTCGCCCGCCAATGCCGGGCGCACCCGGCGGAGCACGGCGCCGACCCGAGCGATCAGCTCGCGCGGGCTGAAGGGCTTGGTGAGATAGTCGTCGGCGCCGGTCTCGAGGCCGCGCACCCGGTCGGATTCCTCGCCCCTGGCGGTCAGCATGATGATCGGGACGTTGGCGGTGGCGGTGGCGGAGGCGCGGCGGAGCCGGCGGCAGACCTCGATGCCGGCGATCCCCTCGATCATCCAGTCGAGGACGACGACGTCGGGGACGCTCTCGCGGGCGAGGAGCAGGGCCTCGTCGCCGTCGGCGGTCCAGCGGACGTCGAACTGCTCGCGCTCGAAAATGCCAGACGAGGAGGTCGCGAGGACCTTGTCGTCCTCGACGAGAAGCATCCGGCCGCGGGTCAACCGGCCGCCCCGCGACGGTCGCCGAGCCGCTCGCCGGTCGCGGCGAAACAGACCATCTCGGCGATGTTGGTGGCATGATCGCCGATCCGCTCGATATTCTTGGCGACGAACAGCAGATGGGCGGAGCGGGTGATGTTCTGCGGATCCTCCATCATGAAGGTGAGCAGGGCCCTGAAGATGCTGTCGTAGAAATCGTCGACGGCGCCGTCGCGCTCGCACACCGCTTTCGCCTTCGCGGCGTCGCGCTCGACGAAGGCGTCGAGGACGTCGTGAACCATCGAGGCGGCGATCCGCGCCATCTCGCGAAGCAGCGAAATCGGCTCGATCTGTCCGGCGCCCTCGATCTCGGGGACCCTTTTGGCGATATTCTTCGCATAGTCGCCGATCCGTTCGACGATACCGACGATCTTCAGGGCGGCGACGGCATCGCGCAGGTCGTCCGCCAGCGGCGATCTCAGCGCGATCAGCCGAACGATGCGCTGCTCGGCCTCGGCCTCGAGCAGGTCGAGCTTGCGGTCGCCTTCGACGATCCGCAGAGCGCCTTCGCAGTCGCGCTGCACCAGGCAGCGCATCGCTTCGCCCAGCGCATGCTCCGCGAAGCCGCCCATCTGGCTGACCAGGGCGCGAAGCTGCCCCAGATCCTCGTCGAAAGCCTTGACCGTGTGTCCACCCGTGGCGGCCATGTCGATGTTCCTCAGCCGTAGCGCCCGGTGATGTAATCCTGGGTGCGCGGCACTTTGGGGTTGGTGAAGATCTCTGACGTGTCGCCATATTCAACGAGCTCGCCGAGGTGGAAAAAGGCGGTGCGCTGCGAGACTCGGGCCGCCTGCTGCATGTTGTGGGTGACGATGACGATGGCGTAGCGGCCGCGGAGCTCGTGGATCAGCTCCTCGATGCGGGCTGTGGCGATCGGGTCGAGGGCGGACGCCGGCTCGTCCATCAGGATCACTTCCGGGTCGACCGCGATCGCCCGGGCGATGCAGAGGCGCTGCTGCTGGCCCCCGGAAAGGGCGGTTCCGCTTTCGGCGAGCCGGTCCTTCACCTCGTCCCAGAGGCCGGCGCGTCGGAGCGAGCGCTCGACGATCCCGTCCAGCTCGGCCTTCCGCGGCGCCAGGCCGTGGATGCGCGGGCCGTAGGCGACATTCTCGAAGATCGACTTCGGGAACGGGTTGGGCTTCTGGAACACCATTCCCACCCGCGCGCGGAGCTGCACCACGTCCATGGCGCTGCCATATATGTCCTCCCCGTCGAGCTCGATCCGGCCTTCCACCCGGGCGCCGGCAATCGTGTCGTTCATCCGGTTGAGCGTGCGCAGGAAGGTCGACTTTCCGCAGCCCGACGGGCCGATGAAGGCGGTGACATGCTCCGTGCCGATGTCGAGCGAGACATCGTCCACCGCCTTCTTGGCGCCGTAGAAGGCGCTGACCGCGCGGGCGCGGATCTTGAGGTCGGCCTTGGCCTCGATGTCCGTGAGCATGTTCACCAGCGTGTCTCGAACCTGTTGCGGAGGAAGATGGCGAGGCCGTTCATCGCCATCAGGAAGGCGAGGAGGACGAGGATCGCGGCCGAGGTCTTCTCGACGAAGCCGCGGCTGACCTCGTCCGACCAGAGGAAGATCTGCACCGGAAGAACCGTCGCCGGCTCGTCGAGCCCGCCTGGAGGCGCGGCGATGAAGGCGCGCATGCCGATCATGAGCAGGGGCGCAGTCTCGCCGAGCGCCCGGGCCATGCCGATGATCGTGCCGGTCAGGATCCCGGGCAGAGCCAGCGGCAGGACGTGGTGGAAGACGACCTGGACCGGACTCGCGCCGATGCCGAGGGCGGCGTCGCGGACGGAGGGCGGCACCGACTTCAGGGCGTTTCGGCCGGCGATGACGATGACCGGCATGGTCATCAGCGCCAAAGTGAGCCCGCCGACGAGCGGCGCGGAGCGCGGCATGTGCATGAAGTTGAGGAAGACGGCGAGACCGAGCAGGCCGAAGATGATCGAGGGCACGGCCGCGAGGTTGTTGATCGAGACCTCGATGAGCTCCGTCCAGCGGTTCCGCGGCGCATATTCCTCCAGATAGAGGGCGGAAAGCACGCCGATCGGAAAGGCGATGGCGAAGGTCACCACCATCGTCAGGAGCGATCCCTTGAATGCCCCCCAGATCCCTACGGCGGCCGGATCGGTCGCGTCGGAGCCGGTGAGGAACCGCAGGTTGAAGCCGCGTACGAGAGCGCCCGTCGCTTGAAGTGCATGATATTCCGGCCGCCCCTCCAGACCCGAGGCGGCCGGAAGGCTGAATTCCGCCTTCCGGCCGAGCAGCGACGGATCGGCGGCGAGGGCGTCGCGGACCCGGAGCCACCCCGCGTCGGAGATCAGCCGCGGTCCGGCCGCGCCGAAGCGTGCCTGCGCCGCCGCCGCGACGGCGCCCTCGATATCCGCTCCGGCCAGCGCGGCCTGCGCGCCCGGCCCCTGGAGAGCGGCCGCATCGAGGAACAGGTCCGAGCGGGGAAAGTCGATGGCGACCTTCAACCGGGTCTCCATGAAGCCGGCGGCGCCGTTCAGGGCCATGGTTCCGAGCAGGAACGCGAGGAAGCCGAGGCTGAGCGCGACCGCGCCGAGGCCGATCAGCCGGAAGCGGCGCTCGGCGGCGTAGCGCCCGGCCACGCGTATGCGCATCGCCTCGCTCCGCCAGAGGGTCGGCGCGCTATTCATAAGCTTCCCGATATCTGCGGACGACCCGAAGGGCGGCGACGTTGAGCGCGAAGGTGATCGCGAACAGGACCAGGCCGAGGGCGAAGGCCGCGAGCGTCTTGGGGCTGTCGAATTCCTGGTCGCCGGTGAGCAATTGCACGATCTGGGCGGTCACGGTGGTGACGGAATCGAACGGATTGGCGGTAAGGTTGGCTGCAAGTCCGGCCGCCATCACCACGATCATCGTCTCGCCGATCGCCCGGCTGACGGCGAGCAGCACTCCGCCGACGATTCCGGGCAGGGCCGCGGGAACGAGCACCTTGCGGATCGTCTCGGAAGGAGTGGCGCCGATCGCGAGGGAGCCGTCGCGCATCGCGTTAGGGACGGCGGCGAGCGAATCGTCCGCCATGGATGAGACGAAGGGGATTATCATCACCCCCATCACCAGCCCGGCCGCCAGAGCGGATTCGGAGGAAGACGGGATGCCAATGGCGGTTCCGAGGTCGCGCACCGCCGGAGCGACCGTGAGGGCCGCGAAATAGCCGTAGACCACGGTCGGGATGCCCGCGAGGACCTCGAGCATCGGCTTGAGCCAGCGCCGCGCCCGCGGGGGGGCATATTGGGTGAGGTAGATGGCGCTCATCAGGCCGAGCGGGATCGCGACGACCATGGCGATGATCGCTCCGATGAAGATCGTGCCCCAGAGGAGTGGGATCGCTCCGAACGCGCCCGAAGAGCCGGCCTGGTCGGCCCGCAAGGCGGTCTGCGGGCTCCATTCCGTCCCGGACAGGAAGTCGAGGGGCGGCACCATCGTGAAGAAGCGCAGGGCCTCGAACAGCAGCGACGCAACGATTCCGATGGTGGTGAGGACCGCGATCAGCGAGGCGACGAGCAAAGCCGCCATCACCATCCGCTCGACCCTGGTGCGCGCGCGAAGCGACGGACGCAGCCGCGAGAAGGCGAAGACGCCGCCGGCCAGCGCCAGCAGCAGGGTCGCGATCGTGCCGAGCCACGCATAGCGGCCGATCGCCTCGCGGAAGGCGGGAACCAGCGTCTCGGAGAGGGGATTGAAGGCGCCGGTCACTTCGCCCGCGGCGAGGCCGCGAGCTTCCTCGAGCACGGCGCCGCGCTCCATCACGTCGGCGGGGAGCGAGGCGGCCCCCGGACCTTGAAGGACGGCATCGGCGACGAGTGCCGGCGAGAGGACCTGCCAAAGGAGGAAGAAGAACAGGGCAGGCAGCGCGGCCCAGAGCGCGACGTACCAGGCGTGATAGGCTTTCACCGAATGCGCCCGCGTGGAACGGGAGGGCCCGCCGGCGAAGGCGGCCGCCCGGGCGCGCCCCGCCGCCCAGCCGACCAGGCCCAGCGCGAGGATCGCCGCGAAGAGGAGGAGGGGGGACATCGCTGCTTATTCCTCCCCCGGGTTTCCGGGGGACGGGGAGCATGCGAAGCCTGGTGGAGGGGTTCCGGGGGGTCGAAAGAACCCCTCCACCGCGCTTCGCGCGGTCCCCGGCAAAGGCCGGGGAGGAATTATAGTCAGCCCCTTCATTCCAGCCCTTCGCCGGTCATCGGCTTGAGGGCTTTCGCCGCCGTCTCCTGGGCCGCCATCTTGCCGGCCGGAGAGGCAATCAGACCGCGCCGGATGAGATAGCCGCTCGAGCCCCAGCCCTTGGCGAACTCGGCGACATATTCGCGGATTCCCGGGACGGCGGCGAGATGCTCGCCCTTGACGTAGATGTAGAGCGGCCGAGCGCCCGGATAGGTGAAGTCGCCGATGCTCGCCGCGGTCGGAGCCACTCCGCCGAGCGGAATTCCGCGGACCCTGTCCTTATTCTCCTCGAGGAAGGAATAGCCCATGATGCCGACCGCGCCTTCGTTCGCGGCGACCTTCTGGACGAGAAGATTGTCGTTCTCGCCGCCCTCGATATAGGCGCCGTCCTCGCGGATCCTGGTGCAGATGTCCTTGGCCTTGTCCTTGTCGCTCTTCTTCAAGGCCTTCATCGCCGGGTCGGTCTCGCAGCCTTTCTCGAGGATGAGCTCGGCGAAGGCGTCGCGGGAGCCGGACGTCGGAGGCGGGCCGTAGACGCGGATGGCGATCGCGGGGAGGGCGGGGTTGACGTCCTTCCAGGTCTTCGCCGTGTTCGGCCTGCCGAACGGACTGGCGGCGAGCGCCTTGTAGACGTCGGCCTGGGACAGCGAGAAGGCCGGGGTTGCAGCCGATTCGATCAGGGCGAGCCCGTCGATCCCGATCGGAATCTCGATGACCTGGCCGACCCCGTTCTTCCGGCAATCCTCGAATTCGGACTTCTTGATCCTGCGCGAGGCGGTCTCGATGTCGGGATGGCCCGTCCCGGCGCCGGCGCAGAACAATTTCATCCCCGCTCCGGTGCCGGTCGATTCGATGATCGGCGCCTTGAGGCCCGGATTGTTGCGGACGAACTGCTCGGCCACGGCGGTCGCGAACGGGTAGACGGTGGACGAGCCGACGATCCTTATCTGGTCGCGGGCGCCCGCACCCTGGCCGCCGCCGTTTCCTTCCTGGCCGCACCCGGCGAGGGCAAGCGCGCACACCGACACCGCGATCGATAGTCTCTTCAACACAACCTCCGTCCATCACGACCGATCAGCCGGCCGCCGACGGGGTAGGGGCGCGCCGCGAAAGCTTCGCGACAGCGGCGTTACACTTTTGTGATGGCCGCCCGGCGCCGCGTCGTGGCGTTCGTTATCGCGCGAGCCGGCCCAGGCGCCGCGACACCGCGACCAGCGGATAGAGGAAGGAAAGCGCGCGGGGGAGCGGGACTGCGACCCGGTCGACCGGATTGATCAGCCGGCGGCGAAGCTCGGCATATTTGAACCGGAGGCCGGGCCGAAGCGCGAATTGCATGAGGTGCAGCGTGCCGGTGCCGAGCAGCTTCTGGTCGAGCTCGGCGGTCAGGGTGCGGCCGGCGAGCTTGCGCAGGGCTATGGCGAGGAGCAGGCGGTTGATCCGGTCGGAGCGAAGCTCGGCGGCCAGAGCGGGCGACACGGCCGTGGCGAACAGCTGCTGGCAGAGCAGCAGGGCCTGGCCCGCCGCCCGTCC
>DASVPM010000201.1:0-1870 GCA_036382815.1 Allosphingosinicella sp. | reverse complement strand
CGCTCGAGCTCGGCCCTGATCCGGTCCTGGCGGGCGGCGTCGAAGCGCCGCCAGCGGCCGAGCGGCGGAACCAGCCGCGCCGCCGTCTGCGGATTGAGGCGGTCCACGGCGAGGATCATGTCCGTGAGGAAGCGATAGCCGCGGCCCGAACGATCGTGGAAGGCGCGCTGATTGGCAGCGAAGGCGCCGACCAGCGAGCGCATCCGGTTCGGGTTGGACAAGGTGAAGTCCGGATGTCCGGCCAGGGCCTCGACCGCGGCCAGGGTGTCGTCGCGGGTGGAGAGCGCCTGCACGGTGAACCATTTGTCGAGCACCAGCGAATCGCCCCGGTAGCGCTCGTAGAAGGCGGCGAGCGCCGCGGGCCGTTCGGGGGATTCCGAGCTGGCGAGCGCCGCGAGGGCGCCCTGGCGATCGGTCATGTTGTCCGCTTCGTCAAATTGCCGTCTGGCGAGCGCCGGGGCGTCACCGGCCCCGGCCGCCATCAGGAAGTTGAGCGTGACGGTCTTCAGCCGCCGCGCGCCCTTAGCCGCAGGCGAATATTCGTAGCGGTTGGCGGCGGTCGAGGCGTAGGCGGCGCGCCATTGCGGTTCCAGGGCGCGGCCGAGATCGGCGCGCAAGGCGTCGCGCGCGGCGCGTATCGAGTCCGGATCGACCACCGCCATCTGGTCGCCGATAAACGACTCGCTCGGCGGAAGCACCGCGTCCGCGGTGAAGGCCGGATCGAGGGCCTCGTCGGCCAGGGTGACGCGAACGGCGTCGATCACCGGACCATGGTCCGCCCGGCCGGAGCCGATCGCGGCCAGCAGCGTGTCGAGCATCAGCTGCTGCATCGCCTCGTAGCGGGCGAAGGGATCGTCGTCATGCGCCGACAGGAAGGCGAGATCCGCCGCCGCCCTCTCGGTCTCGACGATCACCGGCGCCGAGAATCCGCGGTTTATCGACAAAACGACCTCGTCCGGCATGTCGCTGAACACGGCTTCGTTGCGCGCCTCGTCGTGCACGATGAGCTGCTCGGCGACCTTCTCGCCGTTGCCTTTCGCGAACAAGGCGACGCGCAACGGGATCGGCATCGGCTTCTTGACGGGCTGCCCCGGAGTCGGCGGAACGTCCTGGCTGAGCCGAAGGCGCGCGGCGCCTTCTTCCTGGCTGAGCTCGGCCCGAACCCGCGGCGTACCCGCCTGCTCGTACCACAAGCGGAATTGCGACAGGTCCTCGCCGCTCGCGTCCTCCATCGCGCGGACGAAATCCTCGCAGGTCACCGCCCGGCCGTCATTCCGGTCGAAATAGAGGTCGCTCCCCGCCCGGAACCGCTCCGGTCCGAGCAAGGTGTGGAGCATCCGGATGAGCTCGGCGCCCTTGTTGTACACCGTCGCCGTGTAGAAATTGGCGATCTCCATGTAGCTGTCCGGCCGCACCGGGTGGGCGAGCGGCCCTCCGTCCTCGGGGAATTGCGCGGCACGGAGCATCTTCACGTCCTCGATCCGCTTGACCGCGGCCGAGCCCATGTCGGCGGAGAACATCTGGTCGCGGAAGACCGTGAAGCCTTCCTTGAGCGAGAGCTGGAACCAATCCCGGCAGGTGACCCGGTTGCCCGACCAATTGTGGAAATATTCATGCGCGACGACGGCCGCGATCGCGTCGTAATCGGCGTCGGTGGCGGTGTCCGGGTCGGCGAGGATGAAGCGCGAGTTGAAGATGTTGAGGCCCTTGTTCTCCATCGCGCCGAAATTGAAATCGGCGACCGCGACAATGTTGAACACGTCGAGATCGTATTCGCGGCCGTAGACCGCCTCGTCCCATTTCATCGCCGCCTTGAGCGAGGCCATGGCGTGATCGGTCTTGGCCAGATCGCCCTCGCGCACCCAGATGC
>DASVPM010000200.1:0-3393 GCA_036382815.1 Allosphingosinicella sp. | reverse complement strand
GCTGCGCGTCCGGGTGCTCGATGTGCTCCAGCGCGAAGGCTATATCCGCGGCTATCGCGAAGAGGCGCTGGGCCAGCATCCCGGCCTTCGAATCGAGCTCAAATATTTCGAGGGCCAGCCCGCGATCCAGCACGTCTCCCGAGTCTCGAAGCCCGGCCGCCGGGTCTATTCGGGCGCTCAGGAACTGCCGCGGGTCCGCAACGGCCTCGGCATCACGATTGTCTCGACGCCTCGCGGCGTTCTCTCGGACGCGGAAGCGCGCGAGCAGAATGTCGGCGGCGAAGTGCTTGCGGAGGTGTTCTGATGAGCCGCATTGGAAAAGTGCCGGTGCCGCTGCCCACGGGCGTGACGGCGACCACCGAAGGCCAGATCCTGTCCGTGAAGGGCCCTAAGGGCACCCTCACCATGCCGATGCTCGATGACATCAGCTACGGCATCGAGGACGGCCGGATCGTCGTCAAGCCGGCCAACGACACCAAGCGGGCGCGCTCCTTCTGGGGCATGCACCGCACCCTGGTCCAGAATCTGGTCACGGGAGTCACCGACGGTTTCACCAAGGTGCTCGAGATCACCGGCGTCGGCTACCGCGCCGCCGCCCAGGGCCGCAACCTGCGCCTCCAGCTCGGCTACAGCCACGACGTCAACATCGCCGTGCCCGACGATCTCGAGGTCAAGACGCCGGATCCGACCACGGTCGAGATCTCGGGGAACGACCGGCAGCGCGTCGGCCAGCTCGCCGCCGAGATTCGCCAGTGGCGCAAGCCCGAGCCCTACAAGGGCAAGGGCGTCAAATATCGCGGCGAATATATCTTCCGCAAAGAAGGCAAGAAGAAGTAGCCATGGCGAAACTCACCCTTTTCGAACGGCGCCGTCAGCGCGTCCGCACTTCGCTCCGCAAGCGCGCCGGCGCTCGCGCGCGGCTGTCGATCCATCGGTCCGGGCGCCACATCTACGCCCAGATCATCGACGATGCCGAAGGCCGCACCGTGGCTTCCGCCTCGACCCTGGAGAAGGACGCGCGCGGAACCACCGGCGCGACCGTCTCCGGCGCCCAGGAGGTCGGCAAGCGTGTCGCCGAGCGCGCCAAGGCGGCCGGTGTCACCCGCGTGGTCTTCGACCGCGGCGGTTTCCTGTTTCACGGCCGCGTGAAAGCGCTGGCCGATGCCGCCCGCGAAGGCGGATTGGAGTTCTAAATGGCTGACGAAAACACCATCGAAGGCACCGAGGTGCAGCCGGGCGCCGTCGCGGCTCCCGAAGCCGCTCAGGCCGAGGCCGCTCCCGTCGAGACCCGCACCGAGGGCCGCGGCCCGCGCGGCGGCCGTGGCGGCGGTGGCCGTGGCGGCGGCGGCCGCGGCGGCAATGATCGCGGCGGCCGCGGCCGGCGCGACGAGCGCGGCGGGCGTGGCGGCAATCGCGACGACGACGGCGGCGAGGAGCTGATCGAGAAGCTCGTTCACATCAACCGCGTGTCGAAGACGGTGAAGGGCGGCAAGCGCTTCGGCTTCGCGGCGCTCGTCGTGGTCGGCGACGGCAAGGGCCGCAGCGGCTTCGGCCACGGCAAGGCCCGCGAGGTTCCGGAGGCGATCTCCAAGGCGACCGCGGCGGCCAAGAAGGCCATGGTCCGGGTGCCGCTCCGCGAGGGGCGGACCCTCCATCATGACGGCCTCGGCCATTTCGGCGCCGGCCGGGTCTATGTCCGCTCGGCTCCGGCCGGCACCGGCATCATCGCCGGCGGCCCCATGCGCGCCGTCTTCGAGAGCCTGGGGGTCGCCGACGTGGTGACCAAGTCGATCGGCACGTCCAATCCCTACAACATGGTCCGGGCGACCTTCGAGGCGCTCAAGGAGCAGACCAGCCCGAAGGCGGTGGCCCAGCGCCGCGGCCGCAAGGTCGCCGATCTGATGGCACGCCGCGAAGGCCTGAGCGGCGCTGAAGCGTCGGCCGAAGCCGAGCTGGTGACGGAGTAAGAACATGGCCACGATCAAGCTGACCCAGACCGGATCGCCGATCCGCCGCACCCCCGATCAGCGCAAGACGCTGATCGGCCTGGGCCTTAACAAGATGCACCGCACGGTGGAGCTCACCGACACCCCGGAGGTGCGCGGAATGATCCGCAAGGTGCAGCATATGGTGTCGGTCGAGGGTTGATGCGTCTCTTCGCATCTCGCGAAGCCCTCTATCCCGCGGACCGAACCCAGCGTCGCTACTATCTCCTGGATGCGGCGCGCGGGTTCGCCGCGTTCATGGTCCTGTTCTTCCACTACCAGCATTTCTTCATGGACCCGGACGTGCCGGTGGCCCTGGGTCGCGCGGTCGCCGAGCCGCGCCCGGGCTATCTCGACCTGGTGCCGCTGAACCAGTTGCTGTTTCCGCTCTACCGTTTCGGCGGATTCGCCGTCGCCTTGTTCTGGATGATATCCGGCTTCGTCTTCTCGAGCGTCTATCTCGGTACCCGGGCGACCACCCGCGAGTTCGCGGTCAACCGCTTCGCCCGGCTCTATCCCCTGCATTTCGCGACGCTGTGCGTCGTGGCCGTCCTCCAGCTGCTCGCCGTCTCGAAATTCGGCCACACCCTGCTTTACCGGGACAACGACCTCTACCATTTCGGACTCCACACCCTCTTCGCGTCCAACTGGGGCCTGGAGGGCAGCGCCACCTATACCTTCAACGGGCCGATCTGGTCGGTGTCGGTGGAGGTGCTCATCTACGCCCTGTTCTGGCTGACGCGGCGCTGGCTGACCGCCGCAGGGATCGCGGTTCCGATGGCTTTCTCGCTGATCGGCGGGGCGCTGTCCTTGTATTTGGGCAACAGCTTCATCGCGTCCTGCTGCTATTATTTCTTCCTGGGCTCCTGCCTGTGCGGGATCCATGCGGCCTACGGCGCGACTCCGATGCGGATCGTCGTTCCGGCGCTGATCGCGGTACCGGTCGCGGGCGCCATCTTCGTGGCCCTTCGAAGCCCGGTCCTGGCCTATTTGGTGCTGTCCGTCGGCTTCTCCACCCTGATCCTCCTGCTGGTGATCGCTGAGCCGTTCGTCGCCCCCCGGTGGCACAAGGTTCTGAGCCTGATCGGCGACAATACCTACGGCATGTATCTGCTTCACGTTCCGGTCCAGCTCACCCTCTATCTGTGCCTCGGGCACCTTTTCGACCTGTCCGTCCTGGCCCAGTCCTTGTGGTTCCTCCTGCTGTACCTCGGGCTCGTGATCGTCCTGGCGCGGGCGACGTTCGTCTGGTTCGAGCGGCCGATGCGCAAGCGGCTTCGGAATCTGGGGCATCTGTCGAAGGCGCGGGACCGGCCTGCAATCTCAGCGCCTTAGGAAATCCCGCTTTGGGGTTTACGTGGGGAGCCCCAGCTTGTAGCGAGCCGTCTTTCCCCACATCAGCGCGTCA
>DASVPM010000199.1:0-5532 GCA_036382815.1 Allosphingosinicella sp. | reverse complement strand
GACCGTGTCCGTGGCGCGGGTCGTCGGGTCGGCGCCGTACATCGCCTGGATGGTGGCGATGTCGTGGAGAAGCGGAGTCTGGCCGTAGACCCAGTTGACCCGGTTCCAGTCGATGTGGCCGGCGCCGCTGAACTCGGCATTGAAGTAGGACATCTGCGAATACTGGCGGGTGTCCTGGTAGTATTCGGCGTTCACCGGATAGGTGATCGAGAGGCCCGGAGCGGCATTGTAGGCGCCCGGATGCTGGAGGCCGATCGCGTGGCCGGTCTCGTGGATCAGGGTGGCGAGGCCGTAGAAGCCGTTGCCGAGCTGAAGGTTGCTCGCCTGCGACAGGCTGACCCAGACGTCGCCCTGGAGGCCGGCCGAGGTGCCGCTGTAATTATACGGCAGGAAGGCATAGGCCTGGGTGGTCGGGGCCGATTTGAGGTTACCGTATGTAATGTCGGCCTGATTGATGTTGGTGACCTGGACGAAGCTCGTCTTGATGAGGTCGTCCCACAGCTGGATCGCCTTGTTGGCCGCGGCCTGCTGGGCCACCGAGAAGGCGCCGAACTGGAAATATTCGTTGCGCCCGACGAGGCCGGTGCCGGCCGCGTTCGGATAGACGTAGGGAACCTGGAAGAGCTGGCTCTGCGACGTGTAGAAGCCGTACTGGATGACGTCCGGGTTGCCGCTCTTGTTCTGGCCCATATAGTCTTCGCCGTAGCTCCACTGCGCACCCGGAATGCCGGAGCCCGGGTAGGAGGTGCGGTTCAGGTTCGCGATGACCTGGTCGATCGTGTAGACCGGCTTGCCCGAGAGCGTGCCGCCGGTGCCGTCGACGTTGGCGTCGAGGTAGATCACGTCGCCGACGATCGGATAATCGGTATCCGCTTCAGGCTGAGTAGTCACTTGATCGGTCATATTATGCCTCCCCTAATAAGGCTGGTTGATACTGGTATCTGGCAGTTAGCGACCGTGCCGCCAGGGCAGGGTCTCCGCGAGGGCGGCGGCGAGCGCCGCCTCGAGCTTGTCGCCGCCGGGGCCGGAGCCCGGGATGCGGACGGCGCGCGGTGCGGCGCCGAAAAGGATGGCGTTATGGTCGCCGCCCGGCCGGAACGGGCGAACGTCGAGCGCGACGAGGCGCCGGTCGCCGTCGTTCTGGACGGACGCGTGAACGAGAAGGGTGACCGTGCCGGGCTCGAGCACGGCGGGGTCGCCGAAGCCGACCCGGCTCACCGGCATCGGAGCCCCGTCGGCGGCCAGCGCTCGGACGGCGTCGCACATTTCTTCCTGGAGCTTGTCGGCGTCGGGACGGGTTGCGGGTCCCACCACGCACA
Organism: Allosphingosinicella sp.; assembly: GCA_036382815.1. Classification (GTDB taxonomy): domain Bacteria; phylum Pseudomonadota; class Alphaproteobacteria; order Sphingomonadales; family Sphingomonadaceae; genus Allosphingosinicella. The sequence continues at coordinate 4,213 of DASVPM010000199.1, read as the reverse complement.
GCACGCGGACCGCGCCGGCCTGCTGCCAGGCGAGCACCGGAGTGGAGGCCTGAGCAGGGGCGACGTTCAAGAGCGCAGCTCCGCCCAGCGGGAGAGCGAGCGCACGAAAGGCGCGCAACATTCTTGCCTGAGAAGCCATGACATGCCCCAATGCCCCGATGAAAGGCCGACCCTGCTCGCCACGAAGGCGGTTGCCACGAGGGCCCCTTTGCTAAGTGGCTCGACTAGTTAGGATTTTTTGATCCGTCAATTCGTGAATAACGAGAGTCTTAATTTTTATCCTCCACTTATCGGGTAAAAGTCCCGGTCCGCCGCAACCGATGGAACAGGCTCGAAACCGCGTGACGTGCACCGACGGCGGCAGAGGAATGGCTTGCGCGGCGACCGTCATCGGCGCTAGTCCGCGCGGCCATGGGCCTCCTGAAAAAGCTCTTCACCTGGTGGGACGGGGCGACTCTCACGACCTCGCTCCACCTGCGCCGTCATGGCCGCCAGGTCGGTAGCGATTCGAGCGGCAACATCTATTATGCTTCGAAAAAGGGGGCGCGCCGCTTCGTCTCCTACAAGGGCGCCAACGATCCGAGCCGGATCCCGCCCGAATGGTATAGCTGGCTTCACCACCAGATCGATAACGTGCCCGACCAGTCGCTTCCCCCGCCCCCCAAGTTCCTCAGGGAGCCTGAGCCCAACCGGACCGGCACTCCGCTCGCTTATCGTCCCTCGGGCGCGCTCGAGCTGGGCGCCCAGCGTCCGGCGGCGAGCGGCGACTATGAGGCGTGGACCCCGGACGAGGCATGAGGCTTCCGCTCGGCGCCGTCCTCCTCCTCGCGGCCGCGCTCGCCGGCTGCGACCGCGGCGCGGAGCAAAGCGCGGCGGGCAACCGGCAGGCGGTCGGCGAGCCCCGGACCGTCGACATCCCCCAAACCGTGACCGCCGTCGAACCGGGCACGACTCCGATGGCGGAGCGGGTGGCGGTGCTGGGGCTGCTCAACAAGCGCAACGGGATCTCGCGCCCGCTCACTCTCAAGCCCGGCCAGGCGGTCCGGGTGGGAGACGCGATCGTGCGGCTGCGCGCCTGCGAGACGAGCGCGCCCTGGGAAGTGCAGGCGCTGACCGGCGCCTTCGTCCAGCTCGACGTCCGCAACCCGCAGGGCCGCTGGCAGCGGGTCTTCTCGGGCTGGCTCTACAAGGAAACCCCGTCGCTCAACGTCGTCGAGCACCCGATTTACGACGTCTGGCCCAAGAGCTGCGCGATGACGCATCCGGAGGCGGGCGAGTCGACGGTCCGGGCGGCGTCCGCCGCAAGCAGCCGGTCGAGGGCGCCGAATTCGGCGCCGACTCCGCGCGCCTCCCGGCCGGGCGCCCCCGCCCCCGCCCCGGCCCCGCAGCCGTCCGGAGCGCCTGCCGACAGCGCGGACTCCAACAGCGCCAGATAATCTTCCTGGGTGACCTCGACGGCTCCCAGGCTTCGAAGATGGTCGGTCATGAACTGGCAGTCGAGCAGCCGGTAGCCGCCGACCTTGAGGCGTGCCACCAGCCAGGCCAGCGCCACCTTGGAGGCGTCGCGGCGGGCCGAGAACATGCTCTCGCCGAAAAAGGCCGCGCCGAGGCAGACTCCGTAGAGGCCCCCGGCGAGATCCCCGCCGTGCCAGCATTCGATCGAATGGGCGTGGCCGCGGGCGTGAAGCAGGCCGTAGCTCTCCTCGATGTCGGAGTTGATCCAGGTCTCCTCGCGCTGGGCGCAGCGCCGGACGATCTCGGCAAAGGCGGTGTCGCGTGTGATTCGATATTCGCCGGAGCGGATCGTCTTTCTGAGCGAGCGCGACAGCCGGAAACGATCGAGCGGAAGGATCGCCCGCCGCCGGGGCTCGACCCAGAAGACGTCGGGGGCGTCGCGGCTGTCCGACATCGGGAACACCCCGATCGCGTAGGCGCGCAGCAAAAGGTCCGGATCGATCGCCGCCATTGCAAGCCGTCTAGGGTCTGTCTTGCGGAACGGGAAGCCCGTTCCCCGGCGCAGGGCCCGGGTCCAGCCTAATCGACATTCAGCAACGTCTTTTCACTTTAATTCCTCCCCCGGCTTTCCGGGCGAGGGGGACCGCGCGAAGCGCGGTGGAGGGGTTCTCCCGCGTCGTGAAGGCCCCTTCACCATGGTTCGCATGGTCCCCCTCCCCTGCAAATGCAGGGGAGGATTTAGAAAGGCCGAAACCGGGCCTGATCAGAGGATTTCGCGGACCTTGTCCTGAGGCCGGCACAGCCGCACCCCTTTTTTAGTCTCGACCAGCGGACGCTCGATCAGCGCGGGATTGCCGATCATCGCGTCGAGCACCGTCTCGTCGCCGGCTTCGGCGACGTCGGCCGCGCCCTCCTCCTTGCGCCTCAGGCCCTCGGCGGGAGACATCCCGGCCCGCTCATAGAGCCGCCGCAACTCGTCGCGCGCCGGCGGGGTCTTCAGATATTCGACCACGGTCACATCCGCACCGCTTTCGCGCAGGATCTCCAGCGTTTTGCGGGAAGTGCCGCAATTGGGATTGTGCCAGATCGTCGCCTTCATTCTTTCCGTCACTTCGCGGCCTCCCGCGCGAGCCACTCCTCGAGCCACTTGATCGTGTAGTTCCCGGCCAGGAAATCGGGCTCGTTGATCAGCTTCTGGTGGAGCGGGATGGTGGTCTTGACGCCGTCTATGACCATCTCCTCGAGCGCGCGCCTCAGCCGCATGATGCAGCGCTCGCGGGTCGAGCCGTAGACGATCAGCTTGGCGATCATGCTGTCGTAATAAGGCGGCACCTTATAGCCGACATAGAGGCCGCTATCGACGCGCACGTGCATGCCCCCCGGCGCGTGGAAGCCGGCGACGGTGCCCGGGGAGGGGGCGAAAGTCTCCGGATCCTCGGCGTTGATCCGGCATTCGATCGCGTGGCCCCGGAACTGGACCTGTTCCTGCGTGCAGGACAGGGCCTCGCCGGCGGCAATGCGGATCTGCTCGCGGACGAGGTCGATCCCCGTGATATATTCGGTGACCGGATGCTCGACCTGGAGGCGGGTGTTCATCTCGATGAAGAAGAACTCGCCATTCTCGTAGAGGAACTCGATCGTCCCGGCGCCGCGATAGCCCATGTCGGCCATCGCCCTGGACACGATCCCGCCCATCCGGTCCCGCTCTTCCGGGGTGATGACGGGCGAGCCCGCCTCCTCGAGCACCTTCTGGTGCCGGCGCTGGAGCGAGCAGTCCCGCTCGCCGAGGTGGATGGCGTGGCCCTTGCCGTCGCCGAACACCTGGAACTCGATGTGGCGCGGGTCGCCGAGATATTTCTCGATATAGACAGTGTCGTCGCCGAACGCGTTCTTCGCTTCCGAGCGGGCCTGGCTGAGCTGGCTGTCCAGCTCGTCCTCGGAGCGGACGATCTTCATGCCGCGCCCGCCGCCGCCCGACGCGGCCTTGACGAGCAGGGGGTAGCCGGTCTGGGCGGCGACCTGCCGCGCCTCCTCCGGCCCCTCGACCGGGCCGTCCGAGCCCGGGACGAGCGGCAGCCCGAGCTTGGCGGCGGTGCGCTTGGCCTCGACCTTGTCGCCCATCACCCGGATATGCTCCGGCTTTGGGCCGATCCAGATGATGTTGTGGAGCTCGACGATCTCGGCGAAGCGGGCGTTCTCCGAGAGGAAGCCGTAGCCGGGGTGGATGGCGTCGGCATGGCTGATCTCGGCCGCCGAGATGATCGCCGGGATGTTGAGATAGCTTTCCGCGGCGGCGGGCGGCCCGATGCAGATCGCCTCGTCGGCAAGCCGGACGTGCATCGCGTCCGTGTCCGCGGTGGAGTGCACGGCCACCGTCTTGATGCCCATCTCGTGGCAGGCGCGATGGATGCGCAGGGCGATTTCGCCGCGATTGGCGATGAGGACCTTCTGGATCGACCTCACTCGATGATCACCAGCGGCTGATCGTATTCGACCGGCTGGGCGTCGAGGACGAGCACCTGGCTGACCGTTCCGGCGCGCGGAGCGACGATCGGGTTCATCACCTTCATCGCCTCGATGATCAGCAGGGTGTCGCCTTCCCTGACCGTCTGGCCCGGCGACACGAACGGCTTCGCACCCGGCTCCCCCGCCAGGAAGACGGTGCCGACCATCGGCGACTTGACGGCGCCGGGATGGTTGGCCGGGGAGACCGCCGCGGCCGGGGCCGGGGCCGGGGGAGGCGCGGGCGCCGGGGCGG
>DASVPM010000198.1:0-23655 GCA_036382815.1 Allosphingosinicella sp. | reverse complement strand
TCGCCCGAAAGCTCATCGTCCTCGCCAACACCCTCGTCACCGAAAACCGCACATGGAGCCCAACCCGGCCTTGACCATCAACACAGATGCTCCACCATGCTTCGCATGGTCCCCTCCCCGCGAAATCGCGGGGAGGATTTTAGGACAAAATCCCCGTCGCCTTCCCGGCGCTTTCGAACATGCCCAGAATCCGGGTCACCTGCTCCTCGCTATGATCGGCGCAGAGGGAGCAGCGCAGCAGGTACATTCCCGCCGGCGTCGCCGGGGGGCGGGCCATGTTGACGTAGACGCCGGCCTCGAGAAGCGCCTGCCACATCCGCACGGTCGTGTCCTGATCCGGTAGGAGGATGGCGATGATCGCCGACTGGGCCTCGGGCGTGGCGAGGTCGAAGCCGAGGTCGCGAAGGCCCTTGTGGAGGCGGCGGCTGTTCTCCCAGAGATGCTGGCGCTTGTTGCCGGCATATTTGAGCTTGCGGATCGACGTCGCGGCGGTGGCGACGACGCTGGGCGGAAGCGAGGCGGTGAAGACGTAGGGGCGGCAGACGAGCCGGAGCACGCCGAACTTGGGATGGTTGGAGACGACGAAGCCGCCGACCGTCCCCACCGACTTGGAGAAGGTGCCGACGACGAAATCGACCTGGTCGCTCACGCCCGCTTCCTCGAAGACGCCGCGCCCGTTGGCGCCGAAGAAGCCCATTCCGTGAGCTTCGTCGACCACCACCATCGCGCCGTGGCGCTTGGCGACTTCGACCATCTCCTTCAGCGGAGCGATGTCGCCGAGCATCGAATAGACGCCCTCCAGCACGACCAGCCTGCCGCCCTCCGCGGGGAGCCGGCCGAGGCGCTTGTCGAGATCGCCGACATTGTTGTGGCGGAAGCGGACGATCTGGGCGTCGCCGAGCTTGCAGCCGTCGTAGATGGAGGCGTGGCTGTCGGCGTCGAGGATGATGTAATCCTCCTTGCCTGCCAGCGTCGACATCAGCCCGAGATTGGCCTGGTAGCCGGTCGAGAAGACCATGGCGTGGGCCGTGCCGTAAAAGTCCTTCAGTGCCTCCTCGACCTCCATATGGCCCTGGTAGGTGCCGTTGAGGACGCGGCTTCCGGTGGTTCCTGAACCGTAGGAATCGAGGGCGGCCTTGCCGGCTTCGATCACGTCCGGATCGAAGGTCATGCCCATGTAATTGTAGGTGCCGAGCAGGATCGTCTCCTTGCCCTTCACGATGGCGCGAGTGGGCGAGAGGACCTGTTCCATGACCAGGCCGAACGGGTCGCGGACGCCGGTGTCGAGAAGCGTCTCGCGCTCGACGATGAGGGCGTCGAACTTCGAGAAGAGGTCGCGGCCGTGGGTGTGGCCGGGCGGGGCCTCGGCGGGGTCCATCGGGTTGGCGTCGGATTCGGTCATCCTAAATTCCCCCCCCGGGTTTCCGGGGGAGGGGAACCGCGAAGCGGGGTGGAGGGGTTCTTCGGACTGAAAAAGGCCCCTCCGCCAGCCTTCGGCCGGTCCCCCTCCTCTGCAAAGGCAGGGGAGGAATTTCGCGCCGTTCCCCTCATCCCTCGTTCCGGAGTTCTTCGACGGCGTCGACGAGCTGGCCGACCGTCTCGATCTCCGCCTGCATGTTCATCGTGATCAATATGTCGAACTCGTCCTCGACCGAGGCGACGAAATCCATGACGATGAGGCTGTCCCATTCGAGGTCGCCGGCGAAGGTGGTCGAGTCGGAGAGATCGACGTCCTTCTTGTTGAACGGCTCGATGAGCTGCGCCACCTTGGCGAACGTCTCTTCCCTGTCGGTCATCTGAGCCCCTTATGTCCGGCGCCTGCCTCTGCCAAGGGAATAGGGCGTCAATGGGGCGTCGCCTCTTCGTCGTTCCGGCGAAAGCCGGGATCTCGGGGAGACCCGCCGAGACTTCTTGTCCCGGGGTCCCGGCTTTCGCCGGGATGACGGGTCAGTCGAGCGCCGCCAGCACTTCCGCCGCGAACTGGCTCAGCGTGTCGTCGCGGGCCCCCATGACGAGGATGCGGTCGCCCGGGCGGGCCAAAGCGGCGAGGCGGCCGCCCGCCTCCGCCCGGTCCGGGATATGCTCGGCCAGCCGGCCCGCGGCGCGGACGTCGGCGACGATGTCGCCGCTGGTGACGGTCCGCTCGACGGTGCCGCCGAAATAGACCGGGTCGCAAAGGATGAGGACGTCCTCGCCGCCCATGCCCCGGACGAAGGACTCGACCAGCTCTTTGCGCAGGGTACGCAGCGGGCCGTAGCCGTGCGGCTGGAAGAAGAGGAGCAGGCGGCCGGGAAAGGCGTGGCAGGTGGCGAGGGTGGCGGCGATCTTGTCGGGGTTGTGGCCGAAATCGTCGATGACCGTGACTCCGGCCCGGCTCCCGACAATCTCGAAACGGCGCCTCAGGCCCGCAAATCCCGACAGCGCTTCGGCCGCCGTGGCGAGCGGAACGCCGGAAGCGCGAGCCGCGGCGACGGCGGCGAGGGCGTTGGCGACGTTGTGGCGTCCGGGGACGGGAAGCTGCACCTTCGACGAGGCGCCGCGGCTGCGTTCCGCTATCCTGAACTCGACGGACGCCGGCGCCTCGACGATTCCGGAGGCCGTATACTCCGCTTCCGGATCGGCGAGGCTGAACGTGACCGCGCCCGGCCGCGCCAGCGCACGGGTTTCCGGATCGTCGAGATTGACGACCGCCGTCTCGGCGCGGGCGAGAAAGTCGCCGAACAAGGCGCGCAGCTCGTCCATCGACTTGTGGTCGAGGCTGACGTTGTTGAGCAAGGCGATCTTCGGCCGGTAGAGGGCGATCGAGCCGTCGCTTTCGTCGACTTCGCTGACGAAGACCCGGTCGCCGCCGACCAGAGCGCTTGCGAAGGCCGCGTCGGGCGTCGCGAAATTCTTCATCACGGCGCCGTTCATCACCGTCGGCTCGAGGCCGGCGCGATCGAGAATCCAGGCGATCATGCCGGTGACCGTGGACTTGCCGCTGGTGCCGCCGACGGCGATCCCGGTGCCGGCCGCGTTGAACAGCCGGGAAAGCAGTTCGGCCCGTGTGATCCGCTCCAGACCGAGGCGGCGGGCGGCCTGGACGTCCGGCACGCTTTCCTCGACGGCGGCGGAGGCGACGAGGATCTGGCCGGCCCGCAGCCCGGTTCCGTCCTGCGGATACAGCTCGATACCCTGCGCGCGCAGATAGTCGAACTTGGCGGCGGTCCGGCCCTGGTCGAGCGCCCGGTCGGAGCCCGAGACCTCCGCCCCGCGGGCGCGAACGATCGAGGCCAGCGGAAGCATGCCGCTGCCGCCGATCCCGCAGAAGAAATAGGATTTGGTTCCTGACATGGCGCCGCCCTATTGCGGTCCACGAGGCTTTTCAAACGCTGAGGATGCGAGGAATGCGGATTGGAATCGTGGCGCCGAGCACTCCGATCCTGCCGGAGACGGCGGAGCGAGTGACGGCGATCGCTTCCGGCAATTTCCCGGAGGCCGAACTGGTCTTCCACCCGCAATGCTTCCTTACCCACCGCCACTTCGCAGGCGACGAGGCGACCCGGGCCGCCGCCTTCCTCGAGGTGGCGAACGACGCCGCCTTCGACGCCTTGTGGTTCGCGCGGGGGGGCTACGGCTCCTGCCGGATCGCCGATGCGGTGCTGGCCGCCCTCGGTCCGGCGGCCCGGAGCAAAGCCTATCTCGGCTACAGCGACGCGGGCTACATGCTGGCCGGTCTCTATCGGGCCGGCTTCGAGCGCCTCGCCCATGGCCCGATGGTGGGGGATCTGCGGCGCGAGGGCGGCGAGGCGGCGGTCCTTCGGGCGCTGGCCTGGCTGACGGCGGGCGATCCCGGGGCGCTCGAGCCCGGCCTCGGCGGAGAGCCGGCCGTGGCGTTCAACATCACCGTCTTCTCCCAGCTGCTCGGAACTCCGCTCGAGCCGGACCTCGCCGGCCATGTTCTGATGCTCGAGGACGTCTCCGAGCATATGTATCGAACCGACCGGTCGCTATTCCACATCACCAGCAACCCGCGCGTGCGGGCCGTGGCGGGGATCCGCCTCGGCCGGTGCACCGAGGTGCCGGACAACGATCCCGATTTCGGCGCGAGCGAAGAGGAGGTGTTCCGTTACTGGTGCGAGCGCTCCTCGATCCCCTATCTCGGCCGCGCCGACATCGGCCACGACGCAGGCAACAAGGTGGTGCCGTTCGGACATCCTTCCCGCCGGACTTGATCCGGCAGCCCTGAACACCGCGCGCGCCGAGCCGAGGCCGGGTTGCCGCGTTCATGGATTCCGCTTTGCCGGGATGACAGGACTGGCGAATCGGGCCGAGAGGTGCGGCCGGGAAGGGCGCCATTCCCTCGCCAGGAGGCGATTTCGGGCAATGATCCACATTAAAAACGCGCTGGAACGGCTCTCAGAGGCGATCCGACGAATTCCCCTCCTGTAATCTCTTGCGCTCGCCGCGCGTTTGAGGCTTATCGGCGGGGCATTCACAGGAGGGAAGACTATGGCAAAGGGCACTACTGGCGGCGGAGCGAGGGGCGGACTTTCGCGCCCGGTGACGCCGTCGGCCGATCTGGCCGCGATCACGGGTTCCGACCCGCTGCCGCGCAGCCAGGTGGTCAGCAAGATGTGGGACTATATCCGGTCCAACAACCTGCAGAACCCGGAGAACAAGCGCGAGATCGTCGCCGACGACAAGCTCAAGAAGATTTTCGGGACCGACCGCTGCTCGATGTTCGAGATGAACAAGCATCTCTCGCGTCATCTGAGCTAGAGCCTTTCCGCTCCGGCGGACGAGATGATCGGCCTCGCCCGGCGACGGGCGGGGCCGATCTCGTTTTGGGCCGCGGCGGGCCGCCTTGCCGCCTCGTGCCAGTCCGCTAAAGGGGGGCCATGTCAGCCCGCATCATCCTTCTCGCCAAGCAGGAACGGTTCAGCCGCGAAGCGCAGGCCATCGCCGAGGCCGCCTTCGGCGCCGATCTCGCTACCTATACCGGAACGGTCGGCGACCCGGAGCCCGAAGCGCTGCAGACGGACAGCCCCGAATATCTCATTTCGTTCCTTTCGCCCTGGATCGTACGCAAGCACAGCCTCGACCGGGCCGGCGCCGCGATCAACTTCCATCCGGGATCGACCGATTATCCCGGCATCGGCTGCTACAATTTCGCGCTCTACGAAGGCGCCGCCGAGTTCGGCGCCGTGTGCCACCACATGCTGGCGAAGGTGGACACGGGCGACCTGATCATGGAGCGGCGCTTTCCGGTGCTTCCGGACGACAGCGTGGAGACCCTGAAGCTTCGCACCATGGAGACGATGGTGGACATGTTCCGGGAGATCGTCGAGCTGATCGCCGCCGGCCGTCCGCTGCCGCGCGCCGACGTGCACTGGACCCGACGGCCGTTCACCCGCCGCGAGATGGAGGCGCTCAAGGTGATCGACCACGACATGCCGCAGGACGAGATCGACCGCCGGGTGCGCGCGACCGTCTATCCAGGCTATCCCGGACCGGTGATGCGCCTCGCCGACGGCGGCACCTACGCCTTCCCCGTCCCCGACCGGCCGCCCATCGCCTAGGCCCGTCTAGCGGCAGGCCCGTCTAGCGGCAGGCCCGCCAGCCCCTGGCGCCGCGTCGGGCCTGGTCGAGGTGGAGATGGTCGCGGTGGGCGTCGTTATAGTCGGGGGAGAGGGTCGTGGCGAACAGGCGGCAGGCGCCGTCCCGGACGTCGCGGAGGAAGCGCGCCTCGGCGCCGCCGCCTTTCCAGCCGCCGACGACGCTGATCCTGCGCCCGTCGACGAGCCGGAAGGCCGCGATGTCGACGGCATTGGCGGAGGCATGCTCGCTCCATGCGCCCTCCGACCGGCCGTAGATCCGGCGGCAGCTGTAGCTCCCGTAATGCTCGACCGCGGCGACCCTTGTGCCGAAATGGCGGAGGGAAGCGGGCTGGACGACGTGCCACTCCCACAGCGCGAGCCCGGCGGCGACCGGGCAGCTCGTCGCGAGATCCGCGGGCCGATAGCCCACGGCGAGCGATCCCCCTGCCGAGAGGCGAACGGCATCCGAATAGCCGCATTGGCCGCCGTCCCGGGCCGGAAGCGCGACGAAGCGGATCCCGGCACGGCGAAGAAGGGAGCGGCAGGTCGCGCCTTCGCCGCCCAGGGCAGCGAGCTTGCGGCCGGTAAAGGCGCCGACGGGCGAAGCGAGGTCGAGCTCCGTCCAGGGCAGATCCTCGGGATGATTGCGCGCATAGCCCCAGCCGAGGAAGGCCAGGAAGGCGGCCGAAGCGAGCAGCAGGAAGATTTTCAGAGCGCGCGCAAATCTCATTCGAGCCCGGCTCCGGAACGGCAGGGCGGCGGCTTGCAGCTTCCGCGAATGCTTAACGCTTCACCGCAAGTCGCGGAACTTGAAGAGTCTCGGAGCTTTGTCGCCTCCATGATGTACGCGTTCCCGATCCTCATCGCCCTCATGCTCACCTACATGTACTGGCTGGCCGCCTTCCGCCTCCGGCGGGACCGCCTCGCCGTGGCCCGGCTCGCCCGCCGGCCCAAGCGGCCTCAGCGCCGCCGCGCACTTTCATAGGGTTCCGCCGTCACCGGATAGCCGATCCCCTCGGGGATGCAGACGAACCGGCGGCCTTCGCGCTCCTCGACCCAGGGGGTGATCCGCCGCACCTCGTGGCGCCCGGCGTCGGCCCGGGCTTCCGCGAGCGAGCCGAAGCGGGCGAGGCGTTCGAGGTTGCGGCGGGTCGGGAAGATCGCCTTCGCGCGGCCGGCCTCGATCTCGCCGAGCACGGTCCCGGCGCTCGCCCAGAAAGTGTGGACGCTCTCGGTATGGTCGGCGCTGTGCAGGGTCCCCCCGCCCGCCGGGGCTTCGGCCAGATAAAAGAGCGTATCGAAGCGCCGGGCCTCCCGAAAATTGGGGCACCAGCGAGCGAAGGGAGTCAGCGCCGCCAGATCGAGTGACAAGTCCAGCTCCTCGATCAATGAAGCGAACGACCGGCCTACGGCCATGGCTTCGCGCAATTCGGCGGCGTCCGGGGCGGGCCTGAGGGCGGGCGCGACTCCGGTCTCCTCGATCGTCTCGCGGACCGCCGCGATCCGGGCGGCGGCGTCCTCGAAATCGGGGAAGCGCTTCGCCATCGCCTCGTCCTCGGGGTCGATCCGGCCCCCCGGGAAGACCAGGGCCCCGGCCGCGAAGGCCATGGTCTCGGCCCTTTCGAGCATGAGGATTTCGGGCGGTCCGCCGGCGGCGGCGGGCCGCATCAGGATGAGGGTGGCGGCCGGGACCGCTTCCGGCAAGTCGTCGTCCATGGCGCGAGCGTTAGGCGCGAGCGAGACGCTGGGGAAGCCACTTCACCGTGAATGCGGGCGGAGCGAAGCAATCCGGCGCGGACTCGTTCGCAGCGCTGGATTGCCGCGTCGCCGCGCTCCTCGCAATGACGGGCCTCAGGCGAAGTCCGGCGACTTGACGACGTGGAGGAGGGCTCCGGGCGCATAGGGCTTGGTGAAGAAGATGGCGCGCTCGGGATAGCTGCCCTGTGGCGGGCGCAGGGCGCCGGACACCATGACGATCCGCAGATGCGGCCAGCGCTCGGCGGCGACCCTCGCGAGGGTCATGCCGTCGCCCGGGCAGGCCACGTTGAGATCGGTGACGAGAACGGCGGTGTCGGGTTCGGCCTCGAGCCGGGCCAGGGCCTCCTCGCAGCCCGTGCATTCGGTGACGTCGTAGCCGTCCTCGGCGAGGAGATCGGCGGTGTTGCGAAGGACGAGCGGCTCGTCCTCGACCAGCAATATCTTGGTCCCAGTCACTCGGAACCTTCCCCTGTTGCGGGCCGGCGAAAGCCGCCCCTCAGGCGCTAACCCAGATCAGGCCGCCGCGTTCCCGGGATCGTCACGGAAATGTAAAGAAATCTGGGGACAAATTCTCCCCCGGGTTTTCCGGGGGAGGGGGACCGCGCGAAGCGGTGGAGGGGTTCTTCGGAGTCTGAAAGAACCCCTCCACCAGGCTTCGCCTGGTCCCCCTCCCCGGCACTGCCGGGGAGGAATTCTATTCCGCCAGCTTGAGCCGCTCCGCCACCGCCTTCGAATAATTGGGCCCGACCTGGACGATCGCTCCGTCGCGAAGGACGAGGGCGTTGATGGTCCGTCCGAGCCGCTGGACCTCGACGACGTTGGCCGGGCGGGCGAAGGCGGAGCGGTGGACGCGCATCAGCTGACCGGGATCGAGCTTGTCCTCGAGGGCGCGCATCGAGATCCGGAGGATGTGGCTCCGGGTCGAGGTGTGAAGCATGACATAGTCGCGCTGGGCTTCGATCCAGTCGATCGCCTCGACAGGGACGAAGACCGCGCCGGCCCGGGTCGGGACCCAGAGGCCGTCCTCGTGCGGCTGTTCGTGCGGCACGGCTTCGGCGCGGCCGGCCAAAGCGCGCTGGTGCTTGCGGCGCTTGGCGCGCTCGACGGCCTGCCAGAGCCGGTCGAAACGGACCGGCTTGAGAAGATAGTCAGCCGCCTCCACCTCGAAGGCGTCGGGGGCATATTGCTCGAAGGCGGTGACGAAGATGATCTCCGGACGGTCGTCCGGCGAAAGCGTCGCGGCGACCCGGAGGCCGTTCTGCTCGGGCATCTGGATGTCGAGCAAGGCGAGATCGGGCTTCAGGCGCTCGATGGCCTCGGCGGCCTCCTTGCCGTCGCGGGCGGTCCCGATAACCTCGGCCCCGGCAATGTCGCGGAAGAAGACCTGGAGCCGTTCGAGCGCGAGCGGTTCGTCGTCGACGAGGAGGGTTCGAAGGGTCATGCGACGAGCTCCAGGGCCGGCGCCGTCCGGGCCGGGATCCGCAGGATCACGGTGAAGCCGTCGTCATGCGCCAGGGTTTCGAGCCGCCCCCGGGACCCGTAGATGACCTCGAGCCGGCGGCGCGTATTGTCGAGCCCGACCCCGGTGCCGGAGCAGCGGGAGCCGGCGACGGCCCCGCCGTTGTCGCTGACCGAGAGGATCAGGTCGTCTCCATCGCGCCGGGCGCCGACCCGGACGATGACGGGACGGCTGGTGGGGGCGACCCCGTGCTTCACCGCATTCTCGACCAGAGGCTGGAGGATGAAGGCGGGGACGGGCTGCTCGAGCAGTGCGTCCGGCGCGGCGAACTCGACGGTGAGGCGGTCGCCGAAGCGGACGGATTCGATCTCCAGATAGGTCTGCAGGGTCTCGAGCTCTTCGCCCAGGGTCACTTCGCTGCGTCCGTCGCCGACGAGCGCGGTCCGGAGGAAGGCGCACAATTTCGCAAGCATCGCCTCGCCGTCGCGGTTGCGGCCGGTGACGATCAGCGAGGAGATGGCGTTGAGCGTGTTGAAGAGGAAATGGGGATTGAGCTGGAGCCGCAGCGCGGTGAGCTGGGCGGTCTGGGCGAGGGTCCGCGCCTCGGCGAGCTGGAGGTCGCGCTCGCGCATCGCGGCATTGGTCAGGAGGATGACATAGGTCGTGCCCAGCCAGCCGTAGAGCCACGAGAAACTGATGAAATTCGAGACGGTGCGGTTGACCACGTCGGGCGGGATATGGTGCTCGCCCATGAACATCTGGATGATGTTGGCGCCGAACAAGGCGTCGCTGAGCGAGAAGGTGAAGGCGGCGGCGCAGACGGCGGCGAAGACGCCGCCGACCTTCAGCGCGGTCGATGCGTCCTGAAGGCGGGCGCAGGCCCAGTAGAGCGGGACGCTGACGGCGATCCCGATGCCGACGACCAGAGCCGTCATCCCGATCGCGAACGGCGGCAACCGGCCCTTCGAGACGAGGACCGGCATGAGGAAGAGGACGAAGGTGAAGCCCCAGACTCCGAAAGTCAGCTTCGCCGCCTGACGGGCGACATTGGGCCGGGGCGTGCTTTTGTCCATCGAGCTTGTTTCCAGGACCGTCCGAGGTTCATCCTATCGCGAAAGCGCGCATGCCGCCGCCCTTTTCGTCGCAGGAGCCGCGGGTTTCGCAGAACTATCCGCCCGCCGGCGCCTTCGGCGGGATGGCGATGAGATTGTCGACGATCAGCTTCCAGCCTTCGCCGCGACGCTGCCAGATGCGCACGTAATGGCCTGAGACTTCCCCCTCCTCCCTGCGCCAGCGGGCATCGCCGAAAGTGTAGGCGAGATCGCCGGCGGCCGAGGCGCCGCCGCCCAGCGGAGCGGTCTCGATCCGCTCCGGACCGGCCGCGAGAAGCGGCGCCCAGGCCGCAGCGCCGACGGCGGGTTGCGGCCCGACCCGCATCAGCCGGCCGTCGGCGGCGAGGAAGCCCGGAAACGCGGCGCGGGCGTCCGCGGCGAGGGCCGCGGCGAGCCGGGCCTCGACCGCCCTCACGTCGCCCAGCGCCGTGGCGGCGTGGAACCGGCGTCCGGCGGGGAGCGCCAGGACCCGTGCGCCGGTGCCCTCCGGCGCGGGCTCACGGGTACGGGGGCCGTGGTCGAGGATCCAGCGCCAGCTTCCGTCCGCCTGGCGCCGCCAGATCGTGAAATACCATCCGAAGCCCCGACGCTCGCCGCTGCCGGCGACATAGGGTCCGGTGGTGAAACCGAGGTCGCCGGAGGCGGCTATGCCGGCATAAGCGGGCCACCATTTCAGCGCGATGGCGGGAATCGGATTGGCCGCGAGCGCCGCCTTGGCGTTCGTCGGATCGGGCTGGAAGACGAGGGCGTCGGGAGCCGAATAGCGGAGGAAGGCGGCGTTGACCCCGTCGGTCTGGGCGGCCCGGGCAAAGGCCCTTTCCGCCTCCACGACCGGACCTACGTCGGCGGCGCGGGGCGAGGGGTGGGGCGAGGCGGGCGCGCCGGATGCGGCGAGCAGGGCGACGACGGTGGCGATATAATCCTTCACGGGCGCTGTCTTTCGAAAGGGTCCGCCGCGGGAGGAGGCGAGGGGGCGTGCCGTTTCCCGCGGCGGTGAGCCTTGGATAGCGCCCGGGACGTGAGCGGCACGGGCGGTGCGACGGCGGCGCCGATCTCGGCGGCGAAGCGGCCCGGGTGCGACGAGCATCCGGTCGCACGCGACAAAAGCGGTTCGGCGGCATTGCGGGGAAGCCCTTCACGAGTCGGCCCGAAGGCGACTATGGACCTGAATGCTGTCCCCCCTCCGCGGCGCCCGGCCGCGCGCGCGTATGAGCCGGACTTTTCCGGACCTTGGTCCGGTTGCGACAGCCGCCCACTCCTCTGCAATTGACCTCCAGGCTGGCTTTGTCCCAAAATAACAACGGTTTACGGCACGTATGCGGAAATCCGACATGCGCTTGTCACAAGAAGCTGCTATGGCCCGATTCGGCTGATTCTTCGGCCGCTTCACTCATGCATGTGAAGGATCGCCGCGGCGCGCGGGGCGCCGGGGTCGTGGTCTGATTTGAGGGGGACATAATGTCGACGACCAAGCACGTCCTGGGCACCAGCAATTTTTTCCAAAACTGGAGCAACACCAGTCAGATCACCACCAATGATGACTGGAGCGGCGTGGCCAGCATCGTCGGCTATCTCGGCCAGGACATCACGACGGGCACCGGCACCAATCCTCAGACGCTGACCACCAGCTCGGCGGTCGCGGGAGACGTCGACGTCATCGCAAACCAGACCAATCCCAACACCAACGGCACCGGCGGCGTCGCCGAGTTCCATCTCGCCGACCCGGTCGTCGCGCTTCAGGGATCCGGCACGGCCGACGCTCCGCATCTGGTCATCTATCTCGACGCCAGCGGTCGCGAAAACATCGTCTTCTCGTTCCGGGCACGCGACATTGACGGCTCGAACGACAATGCCGTCCAGCAGATCGCCGTCCAATATCGGGTCGGCGGCACCGGCGCGTGGATCGATATCCCGGCGGGATACATTGCCGACGCGACGACGGGACCGGGAACCCTCGGTTCCGACATCCTAAAGACGGTGACGCTCCCGTCCGGCGCGAACAACGCCTCTGATCTCCAGATCAGGGTGATGACGACCAACGCCCCCGCAGGTCCCGCGCCCGCTACCAACGGCGACGAGTGGGTCGGCATCGACGACATCAGCGTCACCAGCACGGCGAGCAGCGTCGTCGTTCCCGACAAGGCCGGCGCATTTGCGATCACCGACGCGACGATCGCGGAGGGCAATTCTGGCACCACGCCGATAACCTTCACGGTCACTCGCGGCGCGGACTCCAACGTCGCCGCTTCTGTCTCCTACACCGTCAATCTCCCCGGCGGCGCCAGCGGCGCGAGCGCGTCTGATTTCTCGTCGCCGACGCTGAGCGGAACTCTTGCCTTCGCGGTCGGCGAGTACAGCAAGACCATTACGCTGAACGTCGCCGGCGACCTCGTCAACGAGGCCGACGAGGCCTTCACCGTCGTCCTTTCGTCGCC
The DNA here is from genome assembly GCA_036382815.1 of Allosphingosinicella sp. Lineage (GTDB taxonomy): Bacteria > Pseudomonadota > Alphaproteobacteria > Sphingomonadales > Sphingomonadaceae > Allosphingosinicella. The sequence continues at coordinate 11,312 of DASVPM010000198.1, read as the reverse complement.
GACCAACGGGGCGACCTTGGCAGACGGCATCGGCGCCGGGCTGATCACGAACGACGACGCCCCCGCCGGACCCGGCATCCCGTTCGTCAACGAGATCCATTACGACAATGTCGGCACCGACAGCGGCGAGGCGATCGAGATCGCCGGCCCGGCGGGCACCAACCTCGCCGGCTGGTCGCTCGTCCTCTACAGCGTCAGCACCAGCACCGGCGCAACCACGGGCCTGAGCTACGCGACCGTCGCGCTCAGCGGCGTGATCACCGACCAGGACGACGGCTACGGCACCCGCAGCTTCGCGGTCAGCGGCCTGCAGAACGGGCCGCTGGACGGATTCGCTCTCGTCAACCCGGCCGGCCAGGTCGTCCAGTTCCTCTCCTACGAAGGGGCGTTCGTCGCCAGCAACGGCCCGGCGGCAGGAATGACCTCGACCGACATCGGCGTGTCGGAGGACCCGGCGGTCGCCACCGGCTTCTCGATGCAGCTCGTCGGCTCCGGCGCCAGCGCGGCGGATTTCCACTGGGCCGCCGCCCAGGCCAACACCTTCGGCGCCGTCAATACCGGCCAGGATTTCGTCGGCGCCAACGCCACGGGGCAGGTCAGCATCCGCGACACGAGCGTCGCGGAGGGCGACAGCGGGACGACCATGATGATCTTCACGGTCACCCGCGCCGGCGGCCTCGGCCAGACGGCGGGTGTGGATTGGGCCATCAACCTGCCGGCCGGCAGCGCGAATCTCGCCGATCTCGGCGCCGGCCAGCCGCTTTCGGGCCATGTCGACTTCGCAGCGGGCGTCTCCAGCGTTCAGATCGCCGTCGCCATCCAGGGCGACACGATCGGCGAGGGCAACGAAACGCTCAACGTCCTGCTCGCCAACCCGACCGGCAACATCGTCATCGCCGACGCTTCCGGAACCGGAACGATCCTCAACGACGATCCGATCGCGCTCAAGATCTACGAGATCCAGGGCGAGGGCCACGCCACCGCTTTCGCCGGCCAGCCGGTGCTTACCAATGGCATCGTCACCGGAGTCGTCGCCAACGGCTTCTACCTGCAGGATGCGACCGGAGACGGCAATTCCCGCACCTCCGACGGCATCTTCGTCTTCACCAGCTCCGCTCCCACTGTCGCGGTCGGCGACGCCGTCCAGGTCGTCGGCAAGCCGGCCGAGTTCGTCCCCGGCGCCGGAAGCCTCAGCATCACCGAATTGGTGCCGACGTCGGTGACCGTCCAGTCGCACGGCAACGCGCTTCCGGCCGCGGTCCTGATCGGCACCGGCGGCGTGCTCCCGCCGACCTCGATCATGGAGGATGACGGGTTCACCAGCTTCGATCCGGCCACCGACGGCCTCGACTTCTACGAGTCGATGGAAGGCATGCGGGTCACGGTCGACTCGCCGGTCGCGGTCTCGCAGACCAACAGCAACGGCGAAACCTGGGTGCTCGCCTCCGGCGGCGCCGGCTCGACCGGCTATGACGGCCGGGGCGGGATCACCATCTCCGCCGGCGACTTCAATCCGGAGCGCATCCAGATCGATGCGACCAGCGCGCTGTTCCCCGGCTACACGCCGGATCACAGCCAGGGCGACCGTCTTTCCAACGTCACCGGCATCATGAACTACGCGTTCAACAATTACGAAGTGCTGGTGACCGAAGCGGTGACCGTCGTGCAGGATTTCACCATGCCGCGCGAGACGACCAGCCTCGTCGGCGATCGCGACCATCTCACCATCGCCAGCTACAATGTCGAGAATCTCGACCCGGGCGACGGGCCGGTGAAGTTCAATCTTCTCGCGCAGAACATCGTCTACAACCTCCAGGCGCCCGACATCATCGCGCTCCAGGAGGTCCAGGACGCCAACGGCCTCAACGGCAGCGCCCCGTTGTCCGGCGTCGAGACCGCGAACCTGCTGATCGCCGCGATCGACGCCGCGGGTGGACCCCACTATGTCTATGTCGAGATCGCTCCGTCGAGCGACGGCTCGACCGGCGGAGAGCCCGGCGGCAACATCCGCAACGGCTTCCTCTACAATGCCGACCGGGTCTCCTACATCGTCGGAAGCGCGGTGCTGATCGACGCTCCGGCGTTCAACGGCAGCCGCAAGCCGCTGGTGGCCGACTTCACGTTCAACGGCCAGACCGTACGGCTGATCGACGTCCACTTCACGTCGCGCCTCGGAAGCGACCCGCTGCAGGGCGCGAACCAGCCGGCCAACGACGCCGGCGATTCGGCCCGGACGGCGCAGGGCCAGGCGGTCGCCGCCTACGTCAATAACGCGCTGGCGAGCGACCCGTCGCTCAAGCTCGGCGTGATGGGCGACTTCAACGGCTTCTACTTCGAGGGCGCCGTCGGGGCGATCGAGGCCACCGGCCTCACCGACCTGCACCGCCTCAACCCGCTCGAGGAGCGCTACTCCTACATCTTCGACGGCAATCTGCAGGCGATCGATCATATGCTGGTCGACGGCGGGCTGCTGTCGGGCGCGATGTTCGACGCGGTCCATATCAACGCCGAGCAGCCCAGCGGCTCGGGCCGTGCCACCGACCATGATCCGGTCGTCGGCCGCTTCGTCATCGAGCATCCCAACGAAGCTCCGTTCGATCTCGTTCTCGACGGGAATTCGGTCGACGAAAACCGGCCGGCCGGGACCCTCGTCGGAACGGCGAGCGCGGACGATCCCGATCCGGAGGACGTGCTGAGCTACTCGCTCGTCAACGACGCCGGCGGCCGCTTCGCCATCGACCCGGCGACCGGCGCGATCACCACGACCGCGCCGCTCGATCATGAGTCGCAGGCGAGCTACGATATCGTCATCCGGGCGACGGATCCGGACGGCCTCTCCACCGACAAGGCGGTGACGATCAACGTCGGCGACGTCAACGAGACGCCGGCGGCCCTGGTCCTGGACGATGCTTCGGTAGACGAGAACGCGCCGGCCGGCACTCTGGTCGGAACGGTCTCGGCAAGCGATCCCGACGGCGACGCGTTGAGCTACACTCTGCTCGACAATGCCGGCGGCCGCTTCGCGCTCGACTCCGCCACCGGCGCGCTCACCACCACCGTTCCGCTCGATCATGAGGCGGCGGCCAGCTACGACCTGGTCGTTCGGGCCACCGATGCGGGCGGCCTTTCGGTCGAACGGACGGTCACGATCTCGGTCGGCGACGTCAACGAGGCGCCGACGGCGGTCGCCGATTCGGTCGCGGTCAACGAGGACGCGACGACCGGAAACCTGTGGAACCTGCTGCTCGGCAACGACAGCGATCCGGACTCCGGAACGACGCTGTCGATCGCGTCGGTGAACGGCACCGGCACCCTGGGCAGCCTGGTCTTCGACCCGGCGACCCAGAGCCTGCGCTACGTCGCCGACAACGATGCGTTCGACGCGCTTGCTCCCGGCCAGACCGCGGTCGACACCTTCGCCTACACGGTGACCGACGGCAACGGCCTGACCAGCACCGCCACGGTCAGCGTGACGGTGACGGGCATCGCGGACGGGATCGCCTCGAACGGCGGCAACGGCAGCGACTCGCTGGTTGGAACCGGGGGCGAAGACAAGCTCGACGGCGGCAACGGCAACGACGTGCTGAGCGGGCTGGGCGGCCATGATCTGCTTCTCGGCGGCAACGGCACCGATTCGCTTTACGGCGGCACCGGCAACGACGTCCTTGCCGGCGGCAACGGCAACGATCTGCTGAGCGGCGGCGCCGGGTCCGACACCTTCCGCTTCGCGCGCGGCGGCGGGACCGACACGATCCTCGATTTCGACACGGGCGCCGACCGGCTGGTCCTCGAGGGCGGCATTGGAGTGGCCGGATCGAAGGTCTCGGACGTCAACGGCGACGGCATCGCCGACCTGACCATCGCCTTCACGAACGGCGGCGGCTCGGTCGTCCTGCTCGGGGTCAGCGACTTCGGCGCGGTCGACGTCGCCGGGGCGCAGGCGCAGGCAGCGGCCGCGAACGGCTTCAACTTCTGACGAGGAGGGGCGGGGGACGGCGGTCCTAAATCCTCCCCTGCATTTTGCAGGGGAGGGGGACCATGCGAAGCATGGTGGAGGGGCCTTCCCTGGTCCGAAGAACCCCTCCACCGCGCTTCGCGCGGTCCCCCTCCCCGAGAAATCTCGGGGAGGAATTTTCTTCCGTCAGCCCCTATAGGCCCGCCTGAGCTCGGCGAGATCGAGCTTCACCATCCCCATCATCGTTTCGAAGGCGCGGCGGGCGGCGGCGCGATCTTCCGAGGCGAGCATGGTCAGCATTTCCTCGGGGCAGATCTGCCAGCGGAGGCCGTATTTGTCCTTGAGCCAGCCGCACTGGACCGGCTCGCCGCCGTCGGCCGTGAGCCTCTCCCACAGCCGGTCTACCTCCGCCTGGTCCTCGCAATGGATCATGAAGGAGACTGCCTCGGTGAAGGGGAATTGCGGGCCCCCGTTGAGCACCTGATACTGCCGGCCCGCGAGCGTGAAATCGACCGTGATGACGTCGCCCTGCGACCCGCTCGGATAATCGGCGGGTGCGCGGCTGACCCGGTCGATCCGGCTGTCGGGGAGGAGCGAGACGTAGAAATTGGCCGCCTCCTCCCCGTTCCGGTCGAACCACAGGACGGGCGTGATCTTGTCTGACATGCTTATGCTCCTTGCTTCAGCCGTCATTGCGAGCAGCGAAGCGACGAAGCAATCCACAGGGCCTCGGAGGCCGGGCTGGATGGCTTCCCTCCGCTCGCCATGACGACGGGGCGGCCGTCTCAGGCGGGTTCGCGCTCAGCGGCCTCGAGGCCGATGCCGGCCTTCGAATCGAGGATGATCTCGAAGCCGCCCCAGAACATGCGCTTTCCGTCGAACGGCATCTCGCCCTGGTCCCGCTGCCTGTCGGGATCCGCCATCATCTTCGCCCAGGCGGAGTCCCGCACCGTCTTGTCCGGCCATTCGACCCATGAGAAGACGACATTCTCCCCCTCCTCGGCCTCAACCGAGCGGCGGAAGTCGGTCACCTTCCCGTCGGGGACGTCGTCTCCCCAGGCTTCGACCAGCCGATGCGCTCCGTGGCCGGCGAAGTCCGACGCCGCCTTTTCCGCCAACCGGAGATAGGCTTCCCGGTTCTCCGCCGGCACCGGCAGAACGAGCCCGTCGACATAGCCGCCGCCCGGCGCCCCGGTGTCGAGCATCGCGGCGAAGCCGCCGAAGATCATGCGCTTGGCGTCGAACGGCATGGACGCGCCCACCTGCTCCATTCGCGGATCGCTCATCATCTTCGCGTTGAAGGCGTCGCGCGCCTCGCGCGAATCGTGCTCGAACCAGGCGAAGACCACATCCTCGTCCTCCTTCGCCTGGACGGCCTTGCGGAAGTCGGTGATCTTGCCCTCGGGAACGTCGCTCGCCCAGGCCTCGACGTGCCGGCGCAGGCCCAATTCCTCGAAGATCGCGAACGCACCGGCGGCGTGGCGGCGATATTCCTCGCGGTTCGCCCTGGGCACGGCGCAGATGAAGCCTTCGACATAGGTCATCACGTCTCTCCTGATGAATCCGGTCACGCGGCGACCGGCGTGCGCGCCTCTTCCTCCGCGAGCTCGGCGAGCTGGCCGGCGACCATCGACCAGCCTTCGTTGAAGCCCATCGCTTCGTGCGCCTTCAGCGCCGCCTCGCTCCAGTGGCGTACCCGCGCCGTATAGCGGGTGCCGGAGCCCTCGGGCTCGAAGGCGACGATGGTGACGGAGGGGAAGTCGCAGTCGCTCTCCATGCTCGTCCTCGGGCGCCAGCCGGAGGCAAAGGCGTTGGTGGCGACGATCCGCTCGCCCGGAACCGCCTCCAGGATCACGCCCTCGCCGGGATGGCGCTCGCCCTCCGGGCCTTCCATCTCGAAGTCGAAGCGCCCGCCGGGGCGCAGCTCCAGCGCGACGATCCGGGTCTTCCACGGCTTGGGCGCCCACCATTCGGCGGTGCGCTCGGTATAGACCCGGTAGACCGTATGCGGCGGAGCGTCGATGAAGCGGGTGATGGACAGTTCGTGGGTTTCGTTGCTCATTCTCTCTCTCCTGCGAAAATCCGGTCAGCGCGGGCCGACGACCATGAAGGCGACGCCCTGCGGGTCGCTCGCCATGATCACCCAGTCGCCCCCGGGCACCTCGACGGGGCCGTGATGGATCGTTCCTCCGCCGGCGGGAATCCGCTCGGCCGCCGAGTCGATCGAAGGGACTCCGAAGGCGAAGTTCCAGCCTGCCGGCCGCCCGGGCGGAGCGGTCATCATGGCGCCGATCATCCCGCCCTCATGATTGATGAACTGATAGCCGCCCATCTCGCCCATCGGCATGACGTCGCCTTGCTCCCATCCGAAGCGGCCGGTGTAGAAGACGAGGGCGCCGTCCTGGTCGGGGGTGGAAAGCTCGTTCCAGCGGCAATGGCCCGCTTTCGTCGGCGAGAAGGCGGTGCTCGCTTTGCCGCTTTCGCCTCGCATGACGTAGAAGGGGACGCCCTGCGGATCGCTGACCAGCGCCATCCGGCCGATGCCTTCCATGTCCATCGCCGGCATCTGCACCGTGCCGCCCGACTCGAGGATGTCAGCGACCGCCGAGTCGACGTCTTCGACCCCGATATAACCGAGCCAGCCCGCGCGCATGCCCATCCCGGCCGCGCCGTCGGGAAGCTTCATGTGGCCGGCGACCGGGCTCTTCTCCGCGGAGAAGATCCGGTAGTCGACGCCCGGCTGGCCGGCCCCGGCCGCAGTCCAGCCGATGACGTCGCCGTAAAATGCGGCGGCGGCGTCGGGGTCGGTGGTCAGGAGCTCGTACCAGACGAAGCTTCCGTGGCGGTTGCGGCTGTCAGACATGATGTGCTCCCTGCTCAGGGCCTCGCGCGACGGTGGCCCCTATAATCCAAGTTAATCCCCGCGGCGATTCGGCCGGCCGCAGGCCCGCCACGGTTCAGGCGTCGGCGGCCTGCGCCTGCTCCGCCATCGCCCGGGTCGCCGCTTCGACGTCCATCCACACCGGCCCCCAGCCATGGCCGTCAGGATCCGCGAAGGCGCGGCTGTACATCCAGCCGTAATCCTCCTTGTCGTGGACCTCGCTTCCGCCGGCGGAAAGCGCCTTGCGGGTAACTTCATCGACTTCCTCGCGGCTGTCGCAGGAGAAGGAGAGGAGCACCTGGACCGACTCGTTCGGGTCGGCGATCCGCTTGGTGGTGAACTGCCGGAACTTGTCGTGGGTGAGCAGCATCACGTGGATGGAGTCCGAGAAGCTCATCATCGTCGCCGTCTCGTCGGTGAACTGCAGATTCTGCTCGCCCCCGATCGCCTTGTAGAAGTCGATCGACCGATCGAGGTCGGCGACCGGCAGGTTCACGAAGATCATCCGGGGCATCTTTTCTCTCCTGGGCGAATCACTGTTTGACGGTGATGCGCGTTCCGGTTATAAAAAGCAACTATGAAGTTACAAAACATAACCGAGTCGGGGCGGGGCGGTGCGAAACGCCGCTACGACGACGCGTGCGGCACCGCCCACGCGCTCGACCTGATCGGCGAGCGCTGGGCGCTGCTGGTGATGCGCGAGCTGATGCTCGGCCCGAAGCGCTTCGGCGACCTGCGCTCGGACCTGCCCGGGATCAGCGCCAACGTGCTGACCCAGCGGCTGGAGGGGCTGGAGGAGTCCGGCCTTCTCGTCCGCCGCCGCCTGCCGCCCCCCGCCTCGACCCAGGTCTACGAACTCACGCCTTGGGGCTACGAAGCCGAGCCGATCGTCCAGTCCCTCGGCAAATGGGCGGCGCGCTCGCCCGCCCACGACCCGACCCTCCCGATCAGCGCGACTTCGATCATGCTCTCGTTCCGGACGATGTTCGATCCGGGGCGGGCGGGGGATTTCCGGGCCCGGATCGGCTTCCGGCTCGGGTCGGAGACCTTCATAGCCACGGTGAAGGACGGGCGCTTCGAGAGCGGCAGGGCAGAGATCGAAGGGGCGGATGTCGTGTTCAGCGGGACCCCGCCGGGCCTGGCGGCTTTCGTCTACGGCGGCCACCCCATCGGGGTTCTGGAAAGGGCGGGAATGCTGAAGCTGGAGGGGGATCGGGAGGTTGGGGAAAGATTCTCAACGCTTTTTCCGCTGCCGGCGAAGGTCGCGAGGCTTTAGCGGCGCGGCTTTTAGGCGAAGGCGCGACCTGAGCCGCTCTTGAGATAGCGTTCAAAAGCTGCGGCAGTCTCGGGCTTTTCGAACCAATGGTATGAGATGAGACGCCAGGGTTTGTACTTGGAGCTGTGTGGCGACTGGCCTGCGTTATGCGCAGCGAGTCGCGCATCCACATCCTTACAAAGGCCGGTGTAGAACCGGTCGGCATCTCCGACGCTCTGGAGGATGTAGACATAGTTCATCGGCGCCCTTTCCGATGAGGCTGTAGTCCGCCGTCGCCAAGGCTATGGCGGACAGCCTTCGCTCCCGCCGGACCTTAGGCTGGCTTGCCAGCCGAAGCCCCGTCAGGGGCGAAGGCTGGTGGAGCTGAGGGGAATCGAACCCCTGACCTCTGCAGTGCGATTGCAGCGCTCTCCCATCTGAGCTACAGCCCCGCGCCGTTCCGGCGGCCAGGTTTCCCCGCGGCTGAGCGGGGCTGGGAAGGCGCCCAGATAGCGGTGCCGCCGAACTTTCGCAATGCGGCAATTTGACCGGTCCAGAGCGCGCGGATGCGGCTCGGCGGGAGCGCCTCTCGGGTCGGCTCTTAACGTGGAACAGCTTTTCACGGCTGCCGTTCTCCCGCCATCCCGCGGCGCGCGGAAACCCGTGCCAATATGCAGGCGGGCCCCGAATAGAAGGAGTCTATCATGGGATACGGCAGAGACGACGACCGCTCCGACAATCGATGGCGCGACCGCGACGAGCGCGGCAGCTGGCGGGGCGAGGGCCGCGGCGGGCCCGGGCGCGGCGGCGACGACCGCGGCTTTTTCGACCGCGCGGGCGACGAGGTCCGGTCCTGGTTCGGAGACGACGACGCCCAGCGCCGGCGCGAGATGGACGAGCGTCGCTGGGAGCAGGAGCAGCGGATGAGCGGCCGGCGCGACAACGATCCGCGCTCCGGCGGGTCCGGCGCTATGGGCGGCGGCTGGGGCAACCAGCCCGGCGAGAGCTGGAACCGCGACCGCCCGGGCGTGCGGGGCGGCTGGGACCGCGATCCGGCGAGCGAGCGGGAAGGCTGGTTTTCGAGCTCGGTCGGCGGCGAGCGCGGGGAGCGCTGGGGCGGCTCTTCCGGCCGCGGCGGCGAAAGCTTCGGTAACGACCGGGTCGGGCGCGGCGGCGCCGGCTTCGGCGGCGGCCATCCCGAGGACGGCCGCTTCGATCGCGACGATCCGGGCCGGATCGGCTCGGCGGCGGCGATGGGCCAGCGTTTCGCCAGCTTCGGCGGCGGAGAGCATATCACGCGCGGCGGCCCCGGCGGCGACATCCACGATCCGCATTATTCGGAATGGCGCAGGCGGCAGATCGAGGACCTCGACCGCGACTATGAGGAATATCGGCGCGAGCACCAGTCGAAGTTCGAACAGGAGTTCGGCGGCTGGCGGCAGAGGCGTGCATGCCAGCGCCAGATGCTCGCCAAGGTAGCCGAGCATATGGAGGTGATCGGCTCCGACGGCACTCATATCGGCAAGGTCGACAAGGTACGCGGCGACCGGATCATCCTCGCCAAGTCCGATCCCAATGCCGGCGGAATGCACCACAGCGTCCCGTGCGGCTGGGTGGAGACTGTCGAGGACAGGGTGACCCTCAACCGCACCGCCCAGTCGGCGATGGACAGCTGGCGCAACGAGGACGCCGGCCGCGCGCTGTTCGAGCGCCCGGACCAGGGCAGCGACGGGCCCCACGCCCTCGACCGGAGCTTCTCCGGAACCTACGGCGGCAAGAACGACGACTGAGCGCTCTCGCTGAAGACGGGCCCGGCCTCCCTCGCGGGGGCCGGGCCTTTTTTTGACTCTTGCCGTCATCCCAGCGAAGGCTGGGACCCCAGGGGGTGAAACGCGCCGGCGTTCTTCACCCGCCGGGGCCCCAGCCTGAGCTGGGGCGACGAGGAGAGAGTGATGACCAACACCACCCGCGCCTGGCATTTGAAGTCGCGCCCGCAGGGCATGCCGACGATGGACAATTTCGAATTGAAGCAGGCGCCGCTCGGCGAGCTTCAGGAGGGCTGGATTCGGGTCGAGAACAAATGGCTTTCGGTCGACCCCTACATGCGCGGACGGATGAACGACGTGAAGAGCTACGTTCCGCCCTTCGAGGTCGGTGCGCCCATGCAGGGCGGGGCGGTCGGCAAGGTCGTCGAGAGCCGCTCTCCGGATTTCGCGGAGGGGGAGACCGTCTTCCACATGCTGGGCTGGCGCGAAGGCGCGGCCGGGCCTGCGGAGCAGTTCAACAAGGTCCCGCCGCTTCCCGTCGAGGACTTCCATTGGCTCGGCAATCTCGGCCTCACCGGCGCGACGGCCTATTTCGGCCTTCTCAGGGCGGCCGAGGCGAAGGCCGGCGACACGGTGTTCGTCTCGGCGGCGGCGGGCGCGGTCGGATCGGCGGTGGTCCAGATCGCCAAGGCGATGGGAATGACGGTGATCGGATCGGCCGGCGGGGCCGAGAAGGTGGCCTGGGTGCGCGAGCTCGGGGCGGACCAGGCGGTCGACTACAAGTCGGAGGCGATCGTCCCGGCTCTGATGAAGGCGGCGCCCAAGGGGATCGACGTCTATTTCGACAATGTCGGCGGCGAGCATCTCGACGCGGCTTTCGCCGCCGCCCGCCAGAACGCGCGATTCGCCATATGCGGGATGATCGAGGGGTATAACGGTGCGCCGCCGCACGGCTTCAAATATATCATGCGGGTGATCGCCGCGCGGATCATGATGAAAGGGTTCATCTACACAGACTATCTGCCGGAGATGGGGGATTTCTACCGCGACATGGGCGGCTGGGTAGCGGCAGGGAAGGTGACGAGCCGTGAGACGGTCAGGGACGGGATCGAGGCGATGCCCGAGGCCTTCCTCGACCTGTTCCGCGGCGCGAACATGGGCAAGATGCTGGTAAAGGTCTGATCAGAAGCTACGGCTCGGGCACGGCCGGAGGCGAGCCGCTGACAGGGCCGAGCCAGTAGAATCCGTCGTAGGCGGGATCGTTTTCGGAGCCGGGCAGAACGCCCAGTCCGAAGAAGGGCGGCCGGCGAAGGTCGGCATGGCCGCGAGTTGGATGGCTGGCGCAGTCCATTGCGTCGGGCGGAAGCGGCTTGCCCGGCTCAAGCCGCACCCCGGGCTTGAGCAGGCAGTTCCACATCGTTCCCGCCCCTCCGGCCATATTCAGAGAGGTGATTG
>DASVPM010000197.1:0-28900 GCA_036382815.1 Allosphingosinicella sp. | reverse complement strand
TCGCCCGAAAGCTCATCGTCCTCGCCAACACCCTCGTCACCGAAAACCGCACATGGAGCCCAACCCGGCCTTGACCATCAACACAGATGCTCCACCATGCTTCGCATGGTCCCCTCCCCGCGAAATCGCGGGGAGGATTTTGGGCTAATATTGCTTCCGGTACCTGACGTTGACGTTGTTGCCGCCGCCCGAGGTTCCGACCTGGGAGAGGATGCTCAGCGCCTTGGAGAGTGCGATCTCGATCTGGGTGGCGGTGAAGCCGCGGGCGTCCGTGATGATCTCCAGATAGATGTCGTCGGAGACGTAGAAGCCGGCGGCGATGGCGGTGCCGCGGCCGGTCGTGTCGTCGGCGCCGAGGATCCGAAGCCGGTCGAAGCCGCCGGCTGAGCGCAGCTTGCCGAGCGGATTGAGGCCGCCTCCGCCTCCGCGCAGCGAGTTGAGCGACGACGCGAGCTGAACCGCCTGGAGCGCCGAGATTTCGGTCGCCGAGCCGCCGAACAGGATCCGGGCCATGATCTCGTCCTGCGGCAGGCCCGGGTTCGAGGTGAAGGCGATCTGCGGGTTGTTGGCGCTGCCCGAGACGTTGATGTTGACTGTGACGTCCTTGATGTCGGCGCTGGCGACGATGTCGATGCGCGGATTGGGCGGCCGCTGCCCGGTGAACTGGATATGGCCGCGGGTGACGTCGAAGCGCTGGCCCGAGAAGCTCAGCGTGCCCCGGATCAGGTCAGCCTCGCCCAGGATCGACGGAGTCGCGGTCGTGCCCTGCACCCGCAGGTCCGTGCTCCATTCGGATTCGAGACCCATTCCGGCGATGAACAGCCGGTTGTCGGCGCGAAGGCGAAGGTCGAGCTTCCAGATGCTGGGTGCGGCGTCGGCCTGCTGGGTGGCGGCGTTGACGCTGGGCAGCGGCTCGCCCTTGCGGCGGACCCCGGCCAGCTCGACCACCTGGGCGGCGCCCTGGCGGATGATCTGGTAACGCACCTCGGGAAGGGTCAGGTCGCCCGCGATCAGCGCTCCGTTGGCCCGGCTGTTGGTGATCGCGAGGTCGCCGGTCAGGGTCGCCCCGATAGTGTCGCTCCGGGCGAGCTGGGCGTCGTCGAGCTTGAGCCGGATGTCGATCGGATAGCCGGCCGCGGACGCGAAGCCGACGGTCCCGGTGCCGCTGATCGTCCCGCGGCCCGCCCGGCCGCTGAGCTGCGTGATCTGCAGCTCCGAGCTGGTGAAGCGGCCCTGCAGCGCGAGCTGGCTGATCCTGGTGCCGTAGGTTTCATGGACGAAGGTCAGGTTGTTGGCCCGCACGATTCCGGCGAGCTGCGGGCTCTGCACCCGCCCGGAGAAATCGGCGGCCACCCCGATCGGCCCGGAAAGCTGCATGTCGGCGATGCCGCTCAGCGACCACAGGACCTCCGCCGGGCCGTTGTAGCGGATGCCGCCGGCAAGCGGAGCGGCGAGCAGCCGGGTGGTCCACCCGCCGGCGCCCGGGCCGACCGGCTGGAGCCGGAGCTGGGCGCGGCCGATGACCGCGGCATCGCGGCGGATCACCGCGGCGAGGTTGCCGCCTTCGGGTCTCAGCTGTCCGGCGAGGGCGAGGTCGACCGGCGGCGAGCGGACGGCGATTCCCGTGCGGGTGAAGCCCGCGATGGCCAGCCGGGCGTCGGCCCTCGGGAAGGTGTCGCCGCCGATCTGGGCGAAGTCGATGCTCCCGGTCGCGCGGCCGCCGACGCCCATTCCGGGCGAGAAGACGTTGAGGATCGAGATGTCGAAATCGTTCAGCCGTGACTGGACGACCATTCCCCCCTGGCCGTAGCGGCCGGCGAGCCGGACGTTGCCCTGCGGCAGGACCAGCTCGGCCGGCGCGAGCTGCCTGCCGCCGGCGACCTTGCTGATCTGCGCCGGCCGGGCGAGGCGGAAGGGGATGTTGCGGACCTGGCCCTGGGCGGCGGCGCGGATCAGATTGGGGGACAGCGCCGCGTTGACCGCGACCCGGAAGGGCATTCCGCTCGTCCCCTCGGCGAAGACCTGGGCGAGGCCGTTGCCGCCCCGATAATCGACCTTGGCCCGGGCCCGGGCGAGGAAGAAATTGTTGGCGCGGACCCCGGCGAGCTGGGCGTCGCCGACGATGTGCGGCGCGTCCGGATAGAGGATGACGCTGGCCTGGATGATCCCGCGCTGGATCAGGATCGGATTCTCGCCGGGTATCTGCGCCCCGTTCGCCGTCGCGTTGATGTCGGCGCGCTGATAGCGGCCCGCGGCGGCGAGCTGGATCGTGCCCTGCAGCCCCTGGCCGGTCATCGAAAGGGTGCCGACGAAAGGACCGGCGGCGGTGCGAGTGACGCGGCCGGTGAAGGTCATCCCGGCGAAGAGCAGCCGGCGGACGTCGATGACCATCGGGCCCCGGCCCGAGAGGAGCGTGACGTCCGCCTCGAACGGCCCGTAGGCGGATTGGCCCCTCGCGCTGATCGCATAGCCGCCCGCCACGGCGCGCACCGTCGCGGTGATGTCGCGAAGGCCGATTCCGAAGCCGGGACTGGCGGCCTTGAGCTGGATCTGGGGCCGGGTCGCGGTGCCCGTCACCACGACCGCCAAGGCTCCATAGGCGCGCGATACGCCGGCGGCCCGGATGGCGATGCGCCCGTCAGGCCAGATCGTACCGCCGCCGGAAGTGATGCGAAGCCCCGGTGAGCTGAGCCGGACGTCGCCGAGCGTGATCACTCCGGCGGGGGTCATCACGACGTTGGCCGAGGCGGTGGCATTGCCTTCGAGCACTCCGGCGGCGCTCGGATTGTCGATCCGCCGGGTGCGGACGACGATCCGGCCGCGGAGGCCGAAGCCGTTGGCGGCGGTGAACACGTCCATCTTGGTGGTGAGGTCGAGGAGCCCGATCCCTTCCATCAGATAATTGTTCACCGTGCCCTGGATCCCGGCCCGGTACTGACCCTTGGCGAGATCGGCGGCGAGGACGACGGTTGCGTTCAGGCGATCGGAGCGGACCTTGAGGTTGTCGGAGACCAGCTTGGTGCCGCTGATGTTGATCGTGCCGTTGACTCCGACGTTGGTGAGCAAGCTGCCGAGCGAGGGATCGAGACCGCTGATCCGCCGCGCTCGCGCCTGGACGGGGATGCTGATCCGGTCGGCATCGACCTTGGCGCGGCCGCGCGCCTGAAGGAGTTCGATCGTCGTCCGGTTGAAGCTCAGGCTCCGGGCGCGGAGGTCGTAGGCGACGAAGGGCGTCTTGAAGGCGCCGTTGAGGACCATCGCGATGCGCAGGTCGGTGCCGTCGATATTGGGGCCGATCACCTCGGGCCGGGACAGCCGCGCGGCGACCTTGAAGTCCTGGAACTGGTTCCGGCCGAGATCGAGCATTCCGTCGGCGACGACCGCCATGGCCGGGGAGGTCAGGCTGAGCCGCGTGTCGGCGCGGCGCTGGTCGAGCCGGGTCGTCAGGTTGACCTGGACCTGCGGGGAGAGGAGGTTCCTGGGGACGCCCGCGGCGAGCAGCATGCCCGGGTTCATCGGCCCCGCCACCGTGAAGGTGCCGTCCTTGGCGTCGACGGCGAGGTCGGCGAATGGCTTCCCGCCGAGCACCGCCTTGGCGCGACCGCGCCAGTTCGCCCAGGTGCCGTTGCCGCCGACGCTTGCGACCAGCGGCTGGTTGAGGCCGGTCAGCTTGGCGACGAAGCCGTTGGCCGGGGCTTCGACCCGCATCCCGACCGCAAGGCGGTTGGCCTCGGGGACGGCGTCGATGCGCAGGGTAAGCTTGTCGCCGCCGGGCAGCCCGGGTCCGGCGATGGCGTTGGTGTCGAGCGCGACCTGGGCCCGGCCGTCGTCGATCCGGGCGCTGCCGGCGAGGCTGAAGAGGTGGCGATAGCCGGTGACCGGCGGGTCGATCAGCATCCGGTCGACCTTGATCTGGCCGATGTCGACATTGATGTCGGGAAGGAGCGGGGCGTTGGGGTCCCCGGGCTTGAGCTCGGGCAGGCGGTACAGGCGCGCCTGCGGGATTTCGAGGCGCTTGATATCGATGTGATTGCGGAAATAAGCCAGGGGCCGCCAGTCGAGGGTCGCGCGCGGCGCCACGAAGAAGGTGCCCTTCGGATCCTTCAGGGTGAGGTTGTGGAGCGTCAGCTCACCGAACAGGGAGCCCTCTATGCGGCCGACGTCGATGTCGAGGCCGGACGCCGTCTCGAGCTGGTTGATCTGCTTGACCACGAAGCGGTGGCCGAGCGACGAATTCAGCCACACGAAGAAGAGCAGGATCGCGACGACCAGGCCGATAAGGCCGATCCCGGTCCATTTGGCCGCGGCGCGGGCGCGCTGGCGGCCGCGATGGGAGTGGGGTGCGGGTTCGGCGGCGGTCGCCATCAGAACGCCTGCCCGATCGAGACGTAAACGGCGAACTTCGATTCGCCCTTTCGCCGGCCGAGCGGGACCGCGAAGTCGGCCCTCATCGGCCCGAAATTGGTATAGAGACGGCCGCCGATGCCGACTCCGAAGCGCATGTCGTTCAGCCGCGGCGACTGGCTCTCATAGACCTGGCCTGCGTCGACGAAGCCGACCACTCCGTAATTTCCGAACCGGTAGCGGCCTTCGAGCGAGAATTCGACGAGGCTCCGGCCGCCGGTCGGGATGAGCTTCGTCGGGTCGTCCTTCTCGTCCGGGTCGGTCGGATCGAAATCGGGGTTCGCCACCTCGATCCTAGGCCCAAGCTCCTGGAAGCCGAAGCCGCGCACCGAGCCGCCGCCGCCGGCGTAGAGGCGGCGCGACGGCGCCAGCTCGCTCAGGCGGGCACCGTAGATCGAGCCCACCCGCGCCCGGCTGGCGATCACGATATTGTCCTGCACCGGATAGTAGACGCTGCCGTCGAGGATGTTGCGGATATAGGGCTGGCCCGGCTCGCGAAGCGACGTCTCCGGGTTGACGAAGCCCTTCAGCCGGAAGCCCTTTGTCGGGTCGAGCAGGCTGTTGGAGCGGTCGTAGCCGACCTGGCCGCTGATACCGGCGAGGAAGAAGGCATCCGAGATGGAGAGAGGCGGGAATCCGGTCTGCGCCTCGTTGGTCGCTATCAGCTCCGCGCCGAGCGCATAAGTCCAGACCTTGTGCCAGATCGGGGTCGATTCCCGCGCGACCTGGGCCTGGAGGCGGGTCGTGTAGCCCTTGAAGGCGGGCAGGTCGCGGCGCCCGGCCTCGGCCTGGACGAAGATGAAGCGGTCGCGCTTCTTCCAGTTGTTGCGGCGCAGGCGCACCCGAAGCAGCTGCTCCTGGGTGCCGGCGATGGCGTTGACCATCAGCCCGCCCTCGGGCGGGAACAGGTTGCGATGCTCCCATGTGGCCTCGGCCCGGAAGCCCTCGCCGGTCGAATAGCCGGCGGTCCCGGCGAGCGACCGGGCCGGGCCCGCGTCCTGGCGCACGAGGATGTTCACATATTCGGTGCCGTCCTCGGCCTTTTCGCCGGTCGCGACGGGCTCCGCCGAGGCGGTGGTGAACAGGTTGGTGGCGATCATCGCCTCTCTGAGGTCGTCGACCTTGCGGCTGTCGTAGAGATCGCCGCGCTTGAAGCGGGACAGGACCCCGACATGCTTGGCGCCGAAGGCGAGGTCGCCCTCGGTGGTGAAACCGGCGAAGCGCGACCGGTTGCCCGGATTCACCGGCAAGGTGTAATCGCCGTGGCGGGTCTCCGGATCGAGCAGGATGTCGCGAAGCCCGACCTCGGCGAAGGGGTAGCCCTGCTGCGGCAGCCGAAGACGGACATTAGCTTCGGCCGCCTCGACATTGATCGCGACGATCGGATCCTCGGCCTTGAGCGGAAGCGCCTCACGGGCGAGGTCGGGCGGCTCCGTCCGGGGCCCGTCGATCACGATCTTGCCGAACAGATAGCGCGGCCCCGGTACCGCGCTCACCACGACCCGCGTCCGGCCCGGCGTATCCGGCAATTGCTCGATCGAGGACAGAGCGGTTGCGTCGTAATAGCCTTCGGAGCGGAGCAGCCGGACGGCGAGCAGCTCGTCCTCCTTCGCCCGGGCCGAGATCTGCGCGCCGTTGGTCGCCTCGCCGTCGGCATCCTCGAGCGCGGAAAGCTCGCGGAAGCGGTCCTCGAGCCCGATCTCCTCGAGCCCCTCCACGACGAGGCTGTAGCGGACCGGCTCGACCTTCTCCGCGTCGTCGGCGTCGCCCTGCGTCGGCGGCGGAGTGGTGACGTCGAACTCGGAGATCGGCGTGAGGGGCCGCTCCAGCTCGGGGTCGGGCACGGCGGCGTCCGGGACCAACTCGCCCTCGGGTGTCGTGGCGGCTGGCGGTCCGGCGAAATCCTCGAGCGGCTCGAGCGGCTTGCCGAGCTCGGGGTCGAGGGCCGGCAGCTCCTTCTCGAACTGGCTGTCCGGAACGATGGGCTCGTCGGCGGCCGGGACTCGGGGCGGATCGGTCTGCTGCTGGGCGAATGCCGGCGTGGCCGTCGCCAGCGCCAGGGCGCCGGCAGCGACCGCTCCCATCAAAATACCGGCCTTCTTCAAATGCCCGCCGCTCCCGAGGTCCAACCCGGTCCCTTACGCCGAAAAACGTTCAACTGGAAAAGCTTGCATTTGTTCCGGAGGCGTAAGGGATGCGATATGTGGCCCGCCGGCCACGCCTGGATCAGGTTCCGCTCGCCCCGGAAGCGCCTCCCCTCGCTTCCAGGGCGCGGAGGAATCAGCTCCGAATTGATCGCGCGCCCGTTGTGGGCCAGTGAAAGCCATGCTCCGTGCGCCTTCCCCGGCTTTGCTCGACTCGCTTGCCTCGCTGCTCGGCCCGCGCGGCTTCACACGCGACGAGCAGGCCCTCGCGCCGTGGCTGAATGACTGGCGGGGCCGCTATGCGGGCCGGGCGGCGGCGCTGCTGTCGCCGGCCTCCGCGGCGCAGGTGCAGGAGATCGTGACCCGTTGCGCGCAAGCGCGAGCGGCCCTGGTGCCGCAGGGCGGGAATACGTCGATGGTGGGCGGCGCGACGCCGGACGTCGACGGCGCGGCCTTGCTATTGTCGATGCGCCGGATGAGCGCGATCCGAAGCGTCTCCGCCGAGGACAATGTCGCGGTCGCCGAAGCCGGGGTGATCCTTTCCGCGCTTCACGACGCCGCTGCCGCGGCCGGACGCCGATTCCCCCTGTCGCTGGGGGCGAAGGGGTCGGCGACGGTGGGCGGGCTCGTCTCCACCAATGCGGGCGGGACCCAGGTGCTCCGTTTCGGACCGATGCGGTCCCTGGTTCTCGGGCTGGAGGCGGTGCTTCCGGACGGGTCGCTGATCGAGGGGCTGTCGGCGCTCCGAAAGGACAATCGCGGCTACGACCTCAAGCAGCTTCTCATCGGCGCTGAGGGCACGCTCGGAATCGTGACGGCGGCGAGCCTGAAGCTGGTCGCCGCGCCCGGTTCGCGATCCGTGGCCTGGGTCGGACTCGCCTCGCCGGCGGCGGCCCTCACCCTGTTGCGGCGGCTGGAAGGCCGTCTCGGCGACGCGGTCGAGACCTTCGAACTGGTGCCTGCGGACGCGCTCGCCCTGGTCCTCGCAGGGATACCCGGCACCCGGCCGCCGCTCGCGGGGTCCCATCGCTGGCATGTCCTCGTCGAATCGATCGCCGGGGAGGGCGCACGAGACGCCGGCGAGGCGCTTCAGGAAGCGCTCGCGTCGGCGCTGGAGGAGGGGCTGGCCGACGATGCGACGGTGGCCGCGAGCGAGGCCCAGGCCGCGGCTCTGTGGCGGCTTCGCGAATCGATTGCGGAGGCGGAACGGCTGCAGGGGCCATCGGTGAAACATGACGTGTCGGTGCCGGTCTCCGCCATGCCCGCCTTCATCGAAGACGCCCGCGCCGCGGTGGAGGCGCGGTTCGAAGGCGCGCGGGTGGTGGCGTTCGGCCATCTCGGCGACGGCAACGTCCATTTCAACGTCCAGCCGCCCGCCGGGGAAGCGGCGGAAGCCTGGCTGGCCGCGCGGGCCGAGGCGGTGACCCGGCTGGTCCACGATCTGGTCGGCGGAACGGGCGGATCGATCTCCGCCGAGCACGGCATCGGCCAGTCGAAGCTCGCCGAGCTTGCGCGCACCGCCGATCCGGCAAGGCTGGCGGCTCTGCGCGCGATCAAGAGCGCGCTCGATCCTGCCGGGATCATGAATCCCGGTAAGCTCGTGCCGTCAGTCTGAAGGCGGCGGCGGCGGCGGGTCGACGCGGCCCGTCAGGTGGGGCGCGAACCTCACGACGAGCAAAAGCACGGTCGGGAGGATCATCGTGTTCCACAGATCGTGGAGGGCCGCGTCCTTTTCCCACGGCTCGACCAGATTGTCGCTGTGCATGTCGAGATATTCGTTCGCGAGAGCGAAGGCGAGGACGATCAGCCACGGCCATGGGCTCGCCAGGGTCCGCCTGAGAATCGCGGCCGAGCCCAATTGAATGATGACGGCGGCGTAGACGTGGAGAGCGTCGCGTTCGAGGCCCGTCCAGGCCGCCACGGCCGCCTTGGCCAGTTCGGAATCCACCCTTCGTCTCAGACCGGACTGCGGCCGGCGACGATGGGCGCGGTGATCGGGACGGGCATGGCCGGCGGCCTATCAGTCGCCCGTCGGCCTGTCGACCAGCCCCTCTCCGGCGGAAAGTGGAACGGCGGTCTCGTTGCCGCGGAAATACGGCGTGGTCGCGGACCCTTCCGCCGAGATTCCGGCCCTGGAGACGACCTTGGCGATGGTCATCAGCAATATCCTGAGATCGAGCCCGAAGCTGCGGTTATCGACGTACCAGGTGTCCAGCGCGAGCTTCTCCGGCCACGACAAAGCGTTGCGCCCGTTGACCTGGCTCCAGCCGGTAAGCCCCGGTCGCACCTCGTGGCGTCGGGCCTGCTCCGGCGAATAGAGCGGCAGATATTGCATCAGGAGGGGGCGGGGGCCGACCAGGCTCATCTCGCCCTTCAGGACGTTCCACAATTCCGGCAGTTCGTCGAGGCTGCTCGCCCTCAGGAAGCGGCCGAAGCGGGTCAGGCGCTGCGCGTCGTCGAGCGGCTCACCGTCGGCGTCGACGGCGTCGAGCATGGTCCGGAACTTGATCAGCCGGAACGGCCTGGCATGAAGGCCCGGCCGGACTTGGCGGAAGAGGACGGGCCGGCCGAGCGCCGCCGCGACCGCCGCCGCGACGACGGCGAGCACGGGAGCGAGCACGACGAGTCCGGCCGCGGAAAGGACGATGTCGGTCAGCCTCTTGGCGTCGAAACGGGCCATGGCGACGCCAATCGCCGTTCGGCCGTTCAATTGCAACGGCTCCGTCGCGCCGCTAAAGAGCCGGTTCGGAAAACAGGAATTCATCATGTGCGGCATAGCCGGCTTCATGGGCGGGCGCTTCGATCATGGCGGACAGGCCGCGCGCGCGGTGCTGGCCGGGATGACCGGAGCGATCGCCTATCGCGGACCCGACAGCGCCGGAGCCTGGCTGGAGCCCGAGCATAAGGTGGCGCTCGGCCACCGACGGCTCGCCATCCTCGATCTCTCCCCCGCCGGCGAGCAGCCCATGGCCTCGCCGAGCGGACGGTTCGTCACCGTCTACAATGGCGAGATCTACAACCATCTCGAGCTCCGCGAACGCCTGTCCGGACCCTGGCGCGGCCACAGCGACACCGAGACCCTGCTCGCCGCGATCGAGGCGTGGGGGATCGAGGAAGCTCTGAAGCAATGCGCCGGAATGTTCGCTCTGGCCTTGTGGGACCGCGAGGAGAACGCCCTGATCCTCGCCCGCGACCGTCTCGGCGAGAAACCGCTTTATTACGGCTGGCAGGGGCGCGGCGCGGACGCCTCCTTCCTTTTCGGCTCCGAGCTGAAGGCACTGGCCCGCCATCCGGCCTTCCGCCGCGAGATCGACCGGCGGGCGCTCGCTCTCTTCACCCGCTTCAATTACGTGCCTGCGCCCCACTCCATCTATGCCGGGATCGCCAAGCTGACGCCCGGCACCTTCCTGACTCTCCGGGCCGGCGAGTCGGAGCCGAAAATCACGGCCTATTGGTCCGCCGCCGACGTCGCCGCTGCCGGTTCCGCCGCGCCGCTCGACATCGGCCCCGACGAGGCCACCGACGCACTGGAGCGGGTGCTCTCCAAGGCCGTCTCGCAGCAGATGATCTCGGACGTGCCGCTCGGCGCCTTCCTGTCCGGCGGAGTCGATTCCTCGACCGTCGTCGCGCTGATGCAGGCCCAGTCGTCGAGGCCGGTGAAGAGCTTCTCGATCGGTTTCCACGAACCCGGCTATAACGAGGCGGAGCATGCCGCGGCCGTCGCCGGCCATCTCGGCACCGACCACACCGAGCTCTACGTCCAGCCGCAGGACGCGCTCGCGGTCATCCCGGCCTTGCCGTCCATTTACGACGAGCCCTTCGCCGACGCCTCGCAAGTCCCCACCCTGCTGGTGTCGAGACTCGCCCGGCGGCAGGTCACGGTGGCCCTGTCGGGGGACGGCGGGGACGAACTGTTCGCCGGCTACAATCGCTACAGCCTTGCGGCGCGGAACTGGGGACGGATCTCGAAGCTGCCCCGTCCGCTTCGGCGCGCGGCCGCGACGGGGCTGACATCGCTCTCGCCGGCGCGGTGGAACAAGGTCGCCGGCGCGATCGCTCCCATCCTTCCGTCCTCGATGCGCTTCTCGCTGCCGGGCGAGAAGGTGCACAAGGCGGCGCGGAGCCTCGCCAGCGGATCGGCCGACGAGCTCTACCGGGGCCTGGTGTCGAGCTGGCGCGAGCCCGGCGACATCGTCATCGGCGGCACCGAGCCGGCGACCCTCGACGCCGGAACCCTGGCCCGGCTGGACGGGCTTGGAACCTGCGAGCGGATGATGGCGCTCGACATGCTGACCTATCTGCCCGACGACATTTTGGCGAAGGTGGACCGCGCGGCGATGAGCGTCTCGCTGGAGACGCGGGTGCCGCTGCTCGATCATCGTGTGGTGGAGCTCGCCTGGCGGCTGCCGCAAGACCTCAAGCTGCGCGGCGGCGAGACCAAGTGGGTGCTCCGGCAATTGCTCTACCGCCATGTGCCGCGCGCTCTGATCGAGCGGCCCAAGATGGGTTTCGGAATCCCCATCGACACCTGGCTTCGCGGGCCGCTGAAGGGCTGGGCGGAGGAACTGCTGTCCGAGCGGCGGCTGGCGGGCGAGGGCTATTTCCGTCCCGCGCCGATCCGGGCGGCGTGGGAAGCCCACCAGAGCGGCCGCGCCGACATGCAATATCAGCTTTGGGCGATATTGATGTTCCAGTCCTGGCTCGAGGGACAGTCCGCGCCGGAGGAGACGAAGGGGCTGGCGGCCTAATTAAATCCTCCCCGGTTTTCCGGGGGAGGGGGACCGCGCGAAGCGCGGTGGAGGGGTTCTTCGGACTGAGCAAGGCCCCTCCACCATGCTTCGCATGGCCCCCTTCCCCTGCGAATGCAGGGGAGGAATTGGGAAGGTCAGCCGTCAGCTGAATTTAGTACAGCCTAACTCACCACCCTCGTATCCCTGGGGATGCCCTCGGGCCGCTCGGCGGGATCGCGGCGGCCGAGCTCGCCCTGGTCGGGCGCGATCAGTTCCTGCAGCTTCTCCCGAACGGCGACGGCATCGCCGGCGAAGATGGCGGCGCGGAGCCGGTCGACATGGGGACGAAGCTCGGCGAAGGAGATGAAGCGCTCCTTGGCCATCTTGATGCGCGGATGGGCGGTGTCGAGGGCGCCTTCGCCGACGAACAATTCCTCGTACAATTTCTCGCCCGGGCGAAGGCCGACATAGGATATCTCGACGTCGCCGCCCGGATTGTCCTGGTCCCGGACCGTCATTCCCGAAAGCGAGATCATGTTGCGCGCGAGCTCGGCGATCCGGATCGGCTCGCCCATGTCGAGCACGAAGACCTCGCCGTGCCGCGCCATGGCGCTGGCCTGAAGGACGAGCTGCGTCGCCTCCGGGATCGACATGAAGAAGCGGGTGACCTCGGGATGGGTGACGGTGACCGGGCCGCCGCGGCGGATCTGCTCCCGGAAGGTCTGGACCACCGACCCGGAGCTGTCGAGCACGTTGCCGAAGCGGACGATCCCGAAGCGGGTCCCGCCCTGCTCGGCCAGTGCCTGGATGACGAGCTCGGCGACCCGCTTGCTCGCGCCCATGACGCTTTCCGGACGCACCGCCTTGTCGGTCGAGATCATCGTGAATCGGGTCAGTTTGGCGTCGAAGGCGGCACGGGCGAGCACCCAGGTGCCGATGACGTTGTTTTCAACCCCGACGACCTCGTTATGCTCGAGCAGGGGCACATGTTTGTAGGCCGCGGCGTGGTAGATGGTCTCGACCCCGTGCATCCGGATGATGTCGCGGACGAGCAACTCGTTGAGCATCGAGCCGACGACGGGGACCACCTCGGGACGGTCGAGGGGGTCCCGGTCCTTCATGAGCTCGACCAGTTGCTGCTCGATCGAATAGAGCGCGAACTCGCTGTGATCGAGCAGGACGAGCTTGGCGGGGCGGACGCGGACGATCTGCCGGCATATCTCCGAGCCGATAGAGCCGCCGGCGCCGGTCACGAGGATGGTCTGGCCGTCCACGGCCTCCTGGATGAGATCGCTCAGGGGCTCGACCGGATCGCGGCGAAGGAGATCGTTGACGTCGATCGGCCGTACGTCGCTCACGGTGAAGCGGCCGGAGACGATCTCCTCCGGAGCCGGGACCGTCATGACCTGGACGTTGAGCTTGTTGAGCCGCTCGATCGCGCCCAGCCGCTGCGACCGGGTCGCCTTCGGCATGGCCAGGAACACCTCGCCGATATTGTTGTCGTAAACGAGCGCCGACAGCGCCTTGGGCGGGTATATCTGCGCTCCGGCGATGATCTGGCCCTTGAGGGCGGGATCGTCGTCGACGAATCCGCACAGGCGAAAATGCCTGTCCCGCCGCACCGATTCCGCGAGGCTGATGCCCGCCGAATTGGCGCCGTAGATGATGATGTTCCGGCGTCCCGCCCGGCCGCTGGGATGCTTGCGTTCGGCGCCGACGACGAGGGCCGCCATCGCGTAGCGGCCCATGAACAGAAGCAGGAACAGGAAGCCGCCATAGATGAAGCCGACCGACCGAGGCACCAGGATCCGAACGCCGTCGACCGTCATCGAGGCGCGCATGAAATAGACCAGGATGACCCAGGCGGTGGCGGTGATCGCCGCCCCGAACAGGATTCGACTGACCGTGCCCAGATCGAAGAATCGCAGGACGATATGATAGATGCGAAGCTGGAACAGCCCGACCAGCCCCACCAGGATCGAGATGGCGGCCGCCACCAGGACCAACGGGTCGATCTGGAAATAGGGCTCGCCGAGGCGGGCGGAAAAGGCGGCCCACAAACCGAAGATCATCGCGGCGACGTCGAACGCCGCGAGAATGAGGCGCTTCTGCGCCCGGTCCGCCGAGGACACTCGTCTGACAAACTGGAAAATCATGAGAATGGCGGCCCTTAGACCAAAATGCCCCTCGCTGGAAGCCCGGACCCCTAACCCACGACGGCGCGGATCACCTCGGCGAGCTTTTCGGCGCGGCGACGGAGCTTCTCGGGGTGCAGGGTCGGGTGGACCTCGACCGCGAGGCTGCTCCGGGTCATCGCCCGCGCGTTGGGCAAATCGGGCCTCGGCAGGTCGCGGAACGCCTCCTCCAGATAGACTTCGGAGCAGGAGCCGGAAAACAGGCGAAGGCCCGCCTCGCCGGCTCGGGCCAGTATCTCCGGGCGCACGTCCTCGGCGCCCGGCCGCAGGTAGAAGTTGAGCCGGTAATAGGCGTGACGGAAGCGCTCGTCCGGGACGGGAACCCGAATTCCGGGCTGGTTCGCCAGGGCCTCCGACCAGATGCCGGCATTGCGGGTGCGCGCCGCGTGCCACGCGTCGAGCTTCTCGAGCTGCTTCAGGCCGATCGCGGCTTGCGGGCCGGTCAGCCGCCAGTTGGTCCCGACGCTGTCGTGGAGCCAGCGGAAGCCCGGACCGGGGGCCGGCGTCTCCACCTTGCGGCGGTTCTTGCCATGGTCCTTGAAGCTCCACGCCCAGTCCCAGGCGGCCTCATCCTTGAACAGGGTGGCGCCGCCCTCGCCGCCGGTGCTGATGATCTTGTCCTGGCAGAAGGAAAGGGCGGTCGCGTGGCCGAAGCTGCCGGCCGGCCGGCCGTCTATCTCGGCGCCGTGCGACTGGGCGCAATCCTCGATGACCAGGAGGCCGCGCCGCTCGGCGAGGTCCATGATCGCCGGCATGTCGCACGGCCAGCCGCCGAGGTGGACGGGGATGATCGCCTTCGTCCGCTCGGTCAGCACCCGCTCGATCGTCTCGGCGGTGATGTTGCCGCTGTCGGGATCGATATCGGCGAAGACCGGCGTCGCCCCCACGAGCATGACGCAGGTGGCGGAGGCAACGAAGGTCCGCGGAGTCACCACCACCTCGTCGCCGGGCCCGATGCCGAAGGCGCGAAGCGGCAGCTCGAGCGCGAGCGACCCATTTGCCAGAGCGATGCAATGCTTCCCGCCGAACGTCCGGGCGAGCGCATCCTGGAAGGCGAAGACCTCGCCGCCCGTCCACTGATTGACCTTTCCGGACCGAAGCACCCGGGAGACCGCCTCGATCTCGTCCTCGGCATAAAAGGGCCAATGCTCGTCGGGGCCCTGTCGAAGATCCTCCGCCGGAGCGGGCCGTTCCGCCGTCTCTTTAACGTTCAACATGCTGGTTCCAACCTTTCGGGTCGCGAAGGGCGCCGGGCTCAGGCGCGCCGGTACCCCTGTGCCGCCACAGGTGCGCCCGCATAGGCCGCCGGGCCCGGGCCGTAAACCTTCCCCGTCCGGACGCTCCGCACCGCCAGCACCGCGCTGAAGAAGACGAGAAAGGCCGGCATCATCATCATTTTCTGCCTCAGGCCCAGGCCGACATTGTAATTCACCATGGCGAGGAGGACGGTGATCATGATGAAGAAGAAGAAGGAGAAACGCGCGAACATCGCCGCCCGGCTCACGGCCAGTGCGGTCCTCCACCGCCAGATCAGGGTAAGCATCACCGCGAGCAGCACGGCATTCTCGACCGACGCGACGTAGCCGAATATGCCGTTCGAATCGAAGAAGAAGGGCCGGAAGAGCAGGCTGAGAAGCTTGACCGGGAACGACGCCCCCATGATGCTGAGGTCACCCCCGGATTCCTCCGCCACCTGCGACTTGCTTTCGAGCACCTCGCTCACCGAGTCGGCGTCCGAGAGGTTGAGCCCGGTGACCAGGCCCTCGACCAGCCCTGCGACCGAGGCGGTGCCGGCCAGAACCACCGCAATCAGCGCGGTCCGCATCAGCAGGGAGGTCTTGCGCGCGAGCAACACGGTCAGAGCGAGGGCGATAAGGGCGAGAAGCGCGATGTGGGGACGGGCCAGAATGGCGACCGCAACTCCCGCGCCGAAGGCCAGATAGCGGGCCTGCAGGCGGAACGCGGCCCAGGTGCACAAGGCGACCGCGAAGAACATCAGCGGATCCTTGCCGATGGAGCTCGTCCAGTAATGGAGGCCCGGCAGAAGCAGGATCAAATAGATCCCCTTGAACAGGGGCTGGCCGAGCTCCTCGTGAATATGGTCGAACGACCGCATGATAAACAAAATACCCCAGAAGCCTATCGCCTGGAACAGCAAGAAATAGTCGAAGAAGCTCCCGCCGAAATAGCCCTTTGTGAACTGGACCATGTTGATGATGAAAGTAGTCCCGATGCCGGTCTCGTTGCCGTGTACTTGCCAAGTATCATAATAATAGAGAAGCGCGTCGGTTCCGAACTCCTGAGCATAAAGATACACGACGATCGAGGCGCCGATATGCTCCAGAAGCAGCAGCACGAACAGGATGAAGCGGATTCTCGACGTAGTCGCTCGCGCGAAGTGAAAGCCGGCGAGCGAAATCAGGATGCCGAGGAGGCCCAGGGGAGTCATGCGCCCGCCTTCCACCGCAGGCCGGTCCCGATCCGCCGGCCCGGCGCCGTCGGGCAGGCGAGGGTCGGCACCGCGGCGCCCGTCGCCCGTGGTAGCCCGCTTCGATCCGCAAACGTCATTCCCGAAATTCTCTCTATTCGA
The DNA here is from genome assembly GCA_036382815.1 of Allosphingosinicella sp. Taxonomy (GTDB): domain Bacteria; phylum Pseudomonadota; class Alphaproteobacteria; order Sphingomonadales; family Sphingomonadaceae; genus Allosphingosinicella. Next base: position 12,837 of record DASVPM010000197.1, on the reverse strand, counting down.
TTCGCACAGGGACCGCCGGCGCATCGGGATGCGTCCAAGCGGCTGGAATTGCGGCATACCCGCCGCTAGAGCGACCTACACGCAGCCGGCGATGGTTGGAAGCCTCCGCTTGAGCCGCGGCCGCGGCCCCGGCTCGACAGCCGCCGTTTCGCCGCTGACTTCGGCTATCGCGCGCCGCCGTGGCGGCGGCCGGTCGCCGCCGTCGCGGCGGAGCTGGCCGGCCAGGCGAACCGGGTGAGGGAGTAGCCGATGTCGCGTCCGGCCTACGAGAAAAGCATTACCGCGAGCGAGGCCGACGCCGACGAGCTCGGCCACGTCAACAATGCGGTGTGGGTGCGCTGGATCCAGGACATGGCGACCGAGCATTGGCGTTCGGCGGCCGATCCGGCGCATGTCGACGCTTTTGTCTGGGTCGTCGTCCGCCACGAGATCGATTATCTGCGCGCCGTGCTTCCCGGCGAGACGGTGACGGGCCGCACCTGGGTCGGCGACCCGCCCCGGGGCGCCCGCTTCGACCGCCATGTCGAGTTCGCCGGAGCCGACGGCAAGCCGAGGGTCCGCGCCCGAACCACCTGGGCGATGCTCGACAAGGCGACCGGACGGCCGCTCAGGGTGCCCGGGGACGTGGCGGCGCCCTTTCTGACCTGAAGCTCCCCCATTCGCCCCGGGGATTCACCCCCCGCATTTCTCCACCACCACGTCGAAGACCGGCCTGCCCTTGCCGTCCGTGTAGGAGAGGACGAACCGTCCCCCCTCGCGAACCATCAGCGCGGTCTCGACGCTCGAGCAGATTTCCTTCCGGTAGCCGCGGGTCAGATTGGCCCGGCTGCCGGCGACGTCGAGACGTTCGATCTCGATCCGGTAGTGCTCGGTGATCGTCGTGCCGGACACGGAGGCGCGCTCCATCGTCGTGAACGGGTTCACCCGGACCGGACCCCTGGCATTGATTTGGGCGGCAATGGCCTGCATCTGGCGCCGGACGCGCATCTCGCCCAAAGTCTCGCGGCGGGGCGGGCCCTTGCCGTCCGTGACGAAGACGTCGGAGCCGGTGAGAACCCCCGCCTCCACCAGTTGGTCCGGCGCCGGGACCCACATGCTTTGCGCCGGAGTCATGAGCGCTCGCTGGACGAACCTTTCATCCACGCCCGCGGCGAGATATTCGGCCCGGATCTTCTCGACGGCGTCTTGGAGTTCATAGGCATTGAAGCCCGGGAAGCTGGGCTGGTGGAAGCCGATCCGCGCCGTCTCCGGCGCCGTCCGGGTCCGGCCGGCGAGCAGAAGGCTGGTGCAGGCCGACATGCAATGATCGTCGACCCGGGTGTCGAGCCCCCTCTTGCGGATGAGCGCGGCCATCCGCTGCGCCTCGAGCGCCCGCCCGCCGGGGGAGGTAAGGACCACCTCCTTCACCGCCGGACTCCGGCCCAGCAGGCTTTCGAACTCCGCCGCCGCGCCGGAGGCGAGGTTGCCCTTGAGAAGCAGCTGCCTGCCGTCCTTCGAGACCGTCATCCGCGCGATTTCGCCGATCGAATCTCGGCCGCGCGCCAATATCCCCAATTCGGTGGCCTGCAGCATGAGATCGCCCGAGCGGAACAAGGTCAGGACCAGGCTGAGCGCCAGCGCGACGCGCGCGGCGATGCCCCAGCCGTGCGTTCCCCCGCGCCGGTGGTGCCAGTAGGCCGAGCGCCAGATGCCGACCGAGCTCCACAGCCACAGGATCGCCGAGAAGCCCAGATAGGCCAGCGAGACAATGGCGAGGCCGCGCAGCGACCCGCCTTCGTCGGCCATCCGGGCGAGCAGATATTCGACCGCGGCGAGGATGAGCGCGGAGAGCAGCGCGCCGTTGACCCAGTAGGATACCGGCAGCGAGAGATGCCCCGCCCAATGGCGCCGGAGATAGTTCCTGCCGCGGTTCTTCTCGTCCCAGGCGAGCACCTCCTCGTCATATTGGGCCCGGTCGTAAATGTCGGAGTCGAAGACGAGCTCGTCGTCCCCCTCCACATATTCGCGGCCGTAAAGAACGGTCCTGATCGCCCCGACGGCGGCGAGGCCGAGGAGGAAGGCGATCGCGAAGCCGATCGGCGGGACGATGATCGGTCCGCTCCGGAACGGATTGGAGCCGATGCCCCAGCAGAGCAGGGCCGTTGCGGCCGCCATCATCAGCAGGAAGGCGATCGCGCAGCCCAGGGCGATCCCGGCGATCCGGTCGTCGACCAGCTTCCTCAGGAACGCCTTGTCCATCGCCCAGGTCAGGGCATAGCCTACCGGGATCGCCGCCGCCGCCGCGGCCGCGATATGGATCAGGTCGGGCGAATAGAAGAAGTCCGGCAGCAAGCGCCAGTACAGTTGAACCGGTTCGTATTGATAGCTCATGAGCCCCCCCGCCCGGGAGCTTAGCAAATCATGTGTCTGGGAAAAGAGGGACTTTCCAACGATTTCCACCCCGGTCCCCGTCGATCGCCGGCCAGGAATTGAAAGCTCCGATAGCCTCGACGATCTTGGGAAAGGCCCGGCCGCTGACCGCATAGCCCATATGGCGGCAGTCGAGCTCCTGCTCGCGGTCGCACTCGCCGGGCTCGCCTCGAGCCGCGGCGGGCGCGATCAGGCCGTCGCGTCGCGACCACAAGGCGAGGGTCGGCACCGGGGGCTTCACCGCCGGGTCGCCCGCGACCGGAGGCCGGTCGACCGGATGGCGGGCGATAAGCTCGTAGAGGCGCCACACATTGTTGTTGCGCGGGTCGCCCGAGAAAGGGGTGCCGAGCGTAATCACCCGCGCCACCAGCTCCGGCCGGGCCTTGGCGACCTCGCGGGCGTAGATTCCGCCCAGGCTCCAGCCGACCATGATGACGGGCGTGGCGGCCCCGAATGCCTCCACCCGCGCGGCGATCCGCTCCAGCGTGTCCGGACGGACTCCCCGGTTCATCCCGAGCCCCCAGCCGCTCACCCGGTAGCCGGCCCGCGCCAGCGCCCGCTGGAGGCCGAGCGTCGTCCGGTCGGTGGCGAGGAAGCCGGGGATGACCATCAGCTTGGGCCCGTCCGGCGGCCCGCGCTCGCCGGTCCGCCCGAAGGCGCGGTAGAGGCGCGGGACCAAGGCGGTGCCTTCCAGCACCAGCCGCCAGCGGGGCGGCGGCCGGTAATCGGCCTCAGAGATATTCGCTACCCATCAGCCCCTGCAGCGCCTCGGGGAGCCGCACCCGGCCGTCGGCCTGCTGGTGGTTCTCGAGCAAGGGAACGAGGATCCGGGGGCTCGCCAGAGCGGTGTTGTTGAGCGTGTGGACGAAGCGCACCTTGCGCTCCTCGTCCCGCCACCTGAGGTTCGCCCGCCGCGCCTGCCAGTCGTGAAGCGTCGAGCAGCTGTGGGTCTCCCGATATTTGCCGAGGCTCGGGACCCAGCTCTCGAGGTCGTTCATCCGGTACTTGCCGAGCCCCATGTCGCCGGTCGAGGTCTCGACCACCTGATAGGGGATTTCGAGGGCCTTGAGCAGCTTCTCGGCATTGGCGAGAAGCCGCGCGTGCCAGCGCGCCGATTCCTCCTCGTCGTCGGCGCAGATCACATATTGCTCGAGCTTGTAGAATTGGTGGACCCTGAGCAGCCCGCGGACGTCGCGGCCGGCGCTCCCCGCCTCGCGGCGGAAGCAGGGGGAATAACCGGCATAGAGGATGGGCAGCCGGTCCGGATCGAGGATCTCGCCCGAATGGAGCGAGGTCAGGGCGATCTCGCCGGTCCCGGCCAGATAGAGGCCGTCCCTGGGCACCTCATAGGCCTCTTCCTCGTGGCCGGGGAAATGTCCGGTCGCGACGAACGCCTGCGGCCGGGCCAGCGCCGGCACGGTCATCAGGGTGAATCCGTCCCCGGCAAGGATCTGCTGGGCCCAGAACATCAGCGCCTGCTCGAGGAGGGCGAGCCGGCCTTTCAGGGCATACATGCGCGAGCCGGCGACCTGGGTGATCCGCGACAGGTCCGCCCAGTCGTTCATCTCGACGAGGGCGACATGGTCGCGCGGCTCGAAATCGAAGCTCGGCGGGTCGCCTTCGGTGCGAACCACTTTGTTGAAGCTCTCGTCCGGCCCGACCGGAGCGCCCTGCCAGGGGATGTTGGGCACCCGAAGCATCAGCGCCTCGAGCTGCGCCGACTGGTCGGCGAGCTCCGCCTCGGCCTGCGCCGCTTCGGCCCCGAAAGCCTTGGCCCTGGCGCCGAGCGCCGGCCGCTCCGAGGGATCGGCCGTCTTGAAGCTCGCGCTGATCTCGTTCCTCTGGCGCCTGAGCGCGTCGATCCGCGACTTGAGGCCGCGCACCGCCCCGTCCAGCTCGAGCAGGCGATCGACGTCGAGCGCCGCATTCTTGTCGGCCGCGGCCTTGCGGAGGATGTCGGGATTGTCGCGGATGAACTGGAGGCTGAGCATGACCCGCGCCTAGCAGCCGCGGGCCGGACGGCAAAGCCATCGCTTGGTTGAACCTTTGGATTCCCGCCTCTATAGGCTCATCGCTTCGGCGCCCGGAGACGTGGGTGAGTGGCTGAAACCAGCGGTTTGCTAAACCGCCGTAGGGGGATTACTCCTACCGAGGGTTCGAATCCCTCCGTCTCCGCCAGCGGCCCGGGTGAACCCGGGTACGCTGCGTCGATGACCGGTCCCAATCCGCGCGTCCGCTATCGAATTCGCCGAGCCCGCTCGCCCGTCATCCCGGCGCCGCTTGGTCATCCCGGCGAAAGCCGGGGCCTCGGGGAGACCCGCCGAGACTTTCCGTCCCGACATCCCGGCTTGCGCCGGGATGAGTGGCAGCTCAGACCACCAGGAAGTCCGCCGCGGTCAGCGGCTGGCCGACGGGGACGTAGGCGATGAGCAGGGCCGCTCCGGCGCCGTTGCCGTCGGCGTCGTAGTAGACGCTTCCGTCGGCGGCGTTGAAGATGATCCGGTCGTCGGCGTCGGCGGCCGCCGTCCCCGTGACGAAGGCGCTCGCCGGGAGCGCTCCGTCCGAGAGGGCGGTGAAGACAGCATTGTCGAGCAGGATCTTGTCGGTGCCGGCCTGGAAATCGTCGAGCCAGTCGGCATTGGCGGCGCCCGGCGCGGTGTTGAACAGGAACTGGTCCGCGCCGGCATAGCCGAAGATCCGGTCGTTGCCGCCGCGGCCCGAAAGGACGTTGTTGCCCTGGGTGCCCCAGATGAAGTTGTTCTGCTCGTTGCCGGTCAGCGACAGCGCCGCCGTCCCGCCGATATTGGCGGCCTGGAGATTCTCCATGTTCGCGCCGAGCGCATAATCGGACGTCGCCGCCACCGTGTCCTCGCCGCCGCCGGCATTCTCGACGGTGACGTCGGCGGCGTTGTCGACGAAATAGAAGTCGTTGCCGCCATAGCCGATCATCACGTCCGCCCCGGCGCCGCCGTCGATGACGTTGTTGCCCTGGGTCGCCCAGATATAGTTGTTGAGGGCGTTGCCTGTCAGCGCCAGCGGGTCGGTCCCGCCGATGTTGACCGCCTGCAGATTCTCGACGTGGGCGGCGAGCGTGTAGCTGATCGTGGTCGCCACCGTGTCGGAGCCGCCGCCGTCGAGCTCGTAGGCGATGTCGCCGGTATTATCGACGTGATAGAAATCGTTGCCGGCATAGCCGATCATGAAGTCCGCCCCGCCGGCGCCGTCGATGACGTTGTTGCCCTGCGTGCCCCAGATGAAGTTGTTGAGGGCGTTGCCGGTCAGCGACAGCGGGTCGGTCCCGCCGATATTGGCGGCCTGAAGGTTCTCGACATTGGCGCCGAGGGTGTAGCTGATCGACGTCGCGACCGTGTCGGCGCCCTCGTTGGCGTTCTCGACGACGACGTCGCCGGCATTGTCGACGGTGTAGAAGTCGTTGCCGAGGCCGCCCTCCGTCCGGTCGGCGCCGGCGCCGCCGTACAGCTGGTCGTCGCCGCCGAAGCCGATCAGAGTGTCGTTGCCGCCGCCGCCATCGAGCCGGTTCGCCAGGAGGTTGCCGTAAAGCACGTCGCCGAAGGCGGAACCATGAAGATTCTCGATGTTCCTCAGCTCGTCGCCGTTCGCCCCGTAGCCGGGCTGGTCGGGCGGCGCGATCGACGCGATCACCATGGCCGTCGCGTTGCGATAATCGGCCGTGTCGTTGCCGGCGCCGCCGTCGAAATAGTCGGCGCCGCTGCCGCTGATCAGGAAGTCGTCGCCGTTGCCGCCGTAGATGGTGGTGGAGCTTCCGCCGGAGCGGATCTCGTCATTGCCGTCGCCGGCCTCGACGGTGAGCATCGCGCTTTGCGTCGCGAGGATGAGGATGTCGGCGAAATTGGTCCCGCGCAAATGGGTCAGCGTTTCGATGTTCTGGATCGTGCCGCCGCCCAGGTTGAGGGGCTGGCCCGTAAGGATGACCGACGTGTTGAATGTCGTCCCCGCGGCGAGGCCGCCGAGCGACAGCCGCAGGGAATCGGTTCCGGCGCCGCCGTCGGCATCGTCGCCATAGCCGATCGCGAGGACGTCGTCGCCGCCGCCGCCGGTCAGCACGTCGTGCTCGAGGCCCATGTCCCAATCGGGGATGAGGGGCGAGCCGTCCGCGGTCGGCACGAGCCGGCTCATTCCGGCCGAGGCGAGCATGTCCGAGGCCGCGCCGCCACGCAGGATGTCCGCGCCGGCGCCGCCGCTTATGGGGTTGCCGGTCGACGAGGCGGTTATGTCGTCATTGCCCTCCTCGCCGTAGGCGCCGACATAGTTGAAGGGCGAACCCTGGTCGTCCGCGAAGTCGGGATAGGGCGACAGTATGATCGTGTCGTTTCCGGAGCCGCCCCGGGTCTCGTAATTGGAGTAGATCGTGTCGTCGCCGGCTCCGCCTTCGGCAATGGCATAAAAGCGGTTTGGGTTCGTGTAGATGGTGTCGTTCCCGGCGCCGCCGTAAACGTGCTCGAGTATCTGGCTGTTGCGGCCGTCGAGGATGTCGTTGCCCTCGCCGCCGTCGAGGATCTGGGTGTAATAGCCGGCGGTCAGCTTGTCGTTCCCGCCCATGCCTTCGATCGTATAGCCGTGCGGATAGGCGGTTGCCCCCATCCGGCCGGTAATGTCGTCGTCGAAGGCGCTGCCCTGGATCCAGAGAAATCTCTCGATATTGGCGATCGTGCCGCCGCCGATCACGACCGACGCGGGACCGAAGTCCGCTACCACGCCGCTCGAAGCGCCCATGAAGCTGATGACCAGAGCGTCGCCGTTCGCGAGATGGGTGCCGCCGTCGGCGCTGTCGCCATAGCCGACCGAAAGGAAGTCATCGCCGATGCCGCCGCTCAGCGAGTCGACGGCGCTGCCGGTGTCCGTGACCGCGCTGTAATTGGGGAAAAAAGGGATGCTCCCGGCGGACAGTCGGACCGCGCTCCAGAGGCTGTCATTGCCCTCGCCGCCGTCGATCGTGTCGGCGCCGTCGCCGCCGGCGAGAAAGTCCGTGCCGCCATTGCCGTTAATAGTGTCGTTCTCGCCGCCGCCGTTGAAGACGTCGTCGCCCGGGCCGCCGTTAAACACCGCCATGCGGAAACTCCTTATGTATGCGATTCAAACATTTTCACTAAGTCGCTAGCGGAACGGCATAAAATAGCAACCGAAACGGACCTAAATCGCAAATGCGCCCGGTGCGCCGTCCCCCAGCACCGCCGCGGCGCGGCTCAGTCCTCGGCCGGCCTGGACTGGAGCTGGACGTAGTTCGGGAGGCCCATCCGGGCGATCATCTCGAACTGGGTCTCGAGGGAGTCGATATGCGTTTCCTCGTTTTCGAGGATTTCGGCGAAGAGGTCGCGGCTGACATAGTCGCGGACCGCCTCGCAATGCTGGATCGCGCCCTTCAGCTGTTCCACCGCCTCGATCTCGAGGTCGAGGTCGGAGCGGAGCACCTCCTCGACGGTCTCGCCGATTCGGAGCCGCCCGAGGAGCTGGAAATTGGGCAGGCCGTCGAGGAAGAGGATCCGCTCGGCGAGCCGGTCGGCATGCTTCATCTCGTCGATCGACTCGCCGCGCTCGAAGGCCGCGAGGCGCTTCAGACCCCAATTGTCGAGCAGCCGGTAATGAAGCCAATATTGGTTGGTGGCGGTGAGTTCGTTCCGCAAAGCCTCGTTGAGAAGCTCGATGACCCTCGTGTCGCCCTTCATTCCGGCTCTCCCTTCAGTGCCGCACCTCTAGCGCGCCGGCGCTCCAAAAGCATCTGAAAACGGCGGAAATCTGCGAAAAAGCCGTTGCGTTTGCGAGTCAGTCGCGACTGGGGGAAATGCCCGGTGACGGCGACTGAGAATCGTTTTCGGGAGCGCGGCCGCAGCCGCCGTCGAGCGCGGTCAGCCCGCAGCCTGGACCGAGGCGATGACCTGGCGGGCGAAGGAAAAGCATTGGCCGCAGCGCGGCTTGCGGCCGAAGCGGCCGTAAGCGCTTGACGGGCAGGAGGCGCCGTCGAGCGCCGCCTGCCGGACATCGGATTCGCGAATCGCGTTACAGACGCAAACGATCATGGGGCGGATATAGCGATAATGCGAAGCGTTCGCAATAGGGCGTCCAGCTCAGCGCCTAGGGCAGAAGGAAAGAAAGATCTTACCGTCTGGGGCAAGCCTTGCTGGCGACGGTCAGCGCTGGGTTCGCCGGACGATCAGCTTGAGGGCGGACCAGACCGAGTCGACGGCACAGACCTTGACGTCGACCAGGTCGGTCGCGGGCAGGATCGCGTCGCGGATGCGGTCCTCCGTGATGTCTGTCGGAACCTTAGACGCCTTCTTCGGCCAGCTCACCCAGATGCAGCCGCCCTGCGCGACCAGCGGTCGAAGGAGAGCGAGCTTCACTTCCATGTGCGCATAATCGGTCACGAAGATGTGGGCAGCGTCGATTGGCGCTTCCGGCGCGGCGAGATAGTCGAGGGCGAGGCCTTCGCGGCCGATCTCGTCGGCGACGGCGTCCGGCATGCCGTCCCGCCAGACGCGCATCCCATCTTTCAGCGACAGCTTCCTCGCCAGCGGCGTGCCGGAATAGCCTGCCGTCATCGGGCCGGGGCGAGGCCGATGCGGTCGAATCCGGCGCCCGCCGGCTCGATTCGACCGATCAGGCCTTCATCGTGGGGGCCGTCCGGCTTCTCCAGCGCGCGCCCACGGTCAAAATTCCAATCCGGCCCCGTTCTCACCCGTGTCTCCGCGTCGCGCCCCTGTTGCTCGGCTCGACCCTGTTGCGCCCGACGTTCGCGCTCGTCCCGGCCTGAGGCAATCGGGCAAGGAGCGAAAAACCGAATCAATATGAAGTCGACGAATCCGGCAAGCCCCTCGTCATAGCCTCCGCGCGAGACGAACATCATCGTGCCGCATTCCGCAAGCCCGAGAGGCGCGCAATGACGGCACTAGAGCAAAGCGTCCAGGCTCTCTTCCAGCCGGTCGAGGTCGAGGCCGCCGCGCAGCGTGTCGAGGCCGTCGACCACGAAGTAGCGCGGCTGGAAGATGTCGGACCGGTAGGACGTCCCGAGCACCCGCTGGAGCTCGAAGGGCAGCCGCTCGGGCCTGCCGCTGTCGAGCGCATAGGCGGCTTCGCCGAAGCTCGAAGCGAGGCCGGCGCCGTAGAGCTTGAGCGCTCCTTCTTCCCACGCCATGCCGAACTCGACCGTGAACCAGTAGAGGCGCGAGAAGATCGCGACCCGGTCCTTCGCGACCGCCTTCAGCCCTTCCTCGCCGAGCCTCTGCATGAAGTCCGCGAACCAGGGTTCGGCGAGCAGCGGGACGTGGCCGAACACGTCGTGGAAGACGTCGGGCTCCTCGAGGTAATCGAGGCTGGAGGCGGGACGGATGAAATTGCCGGCGGGGAATTGCCGGCGGGCGAGATGCGCGAAGAAGACCTCATCGGGAAGCAGGCCCGGAACCGCCACGACCGTCCATCCGGACCGGGCGAACAGCCGTTCGTTCAGATCGTCGAAATGGGGAATTCCGGAGCGCGAAAGGCGCAGCGAATCCAGTCCCCTCTCGAAGGCGGCGACGGATCGGCCGGCGAGCTTGCGGCGCTGGCGCGCGAACAGAACGTCCCAGACCCGGTGCTCCTCGGCGCTGAAGCGGGCCCAATGCTGGGGGATCGTCCAGTCCTCCGCCGTCCCGGGCGGACGGGCCCGCGGCGGCGGCGGCAGGGTGTCGGTGAAATCGGTGAACATCGGAGTCTCCACATGAAAAAACCCCGCCCGGAGGTCCGGACGGGGTCGGTTTGAAGCCTGGCTTGTTAAGCGCGTGCTATTCCGGTCCCGCCCGAGCGATTCCGTAATAATAATAGCGCGAAGCCGCGGCGGAGATCGTCGCGTTGGTCAAGGCGGCAGAGGCGCGCATCGGCTTCATCCTTCGAAGGCTGGCTTACCGGCCCCGGTTTGTCAACGTGCAGCTTAGCGGCGTGTGAACGTCGGCGATCACGGCAGCGCCCGAGCGGCCTCCAGCACTTCCTCGGCGTGCCCCGGCACCTTCACCTTGCGCCAAACCCGTTTCACGAACCCGTCGCGGTTGACGAGGAAGGTGGCCCGGTCGATCCCCATATATTTGCGGCCGTACATGCTCTTCTCGACCCAGGTGCCGAACGCCTCGCAGGCCGAGCCGTCGGAATCGGTGGCGAGGGGGATCTTGAGGCCGAACTTGTCGATGAACTTCACATGCTTCCTGGCGTCGTCCTTCGACACGCCGAGGATCCAGGTCCCGGCATTCTTGAACTCGTCGGCCAAGGCGGTGAAGGCCTGGGCCTCGGCCGTGCAGCCCGACGTGTCGTCCTTCGGGTAGAAATAGAGGACCAGCTTCTGCCCTCCGAAATCGGCCGGACTGACCGCCTTGCCCTCGATGCTCGCCAGCTTCACGTCCGGTACCTTGTCGCCTTCGCTCAGCATGTCACTCTCCCGACGCCACCCGGCGCCACAGCTCCGCCACCCTCTGCCGCGCCGAGTCGTGCGCCGCAAGCAGAGCGTTCCAGTCGGGAAGGCCGCAGGCGGCCGCGACCAGGGGCCGGGTCTCGGCGGGCGGCTCGTCCGAGGCCGGCGATACCAACCGGAACATGACCAGCATCCGGGTCAGAAGGCGAAGCGCCGGATCGATTCCGTCCGATACCAGGCCGGCTGCGACCAGCTCCTCGAGTGCGTGCTCGAGACGGGGATGGAGCCCGATATTGTGCTTCAGCTGGAGCGTATGGACGGCGAATTCGAGGTCGACGAGCCCGCCCGGGCCAAGCTTGATGTCGAATCGGCCGCGCGCGGCCTTGTGCGCGGCGATTTCGGTCCGCATCGCGATCGCGTCGGCGACCAGCCGGCCCGGTTCCCGCTTCTTGCCCAGCGTCGAGTCGACCACCGCCTGCAGCGCCGCGCGGCCCTTCCCGGAGCCGAAGACCGGACGGGCACGGGTCAGGGCCATATGCTCCCAGGTCCAGGCCTGCTCGCTCTGGTAGCGGGCAAAGCTTTCGAGGCTTACAGCCAGCATTCCGTCGGTCCCGGAGGGGCGCAGCCGGGTGTCGACGTCGTAGAGCGGCCCCGAAGCCGTCGAAACGCTGAGAGCCGCGGTGACCCGGGGCGCCAGGCGATTGAAGTAGTCGGTTGCGCGCAGCGGCCTCGGCCCGTTCGATTCCGCTTCGTGAGTGCCGCTGAACAGATAGACCAGGTCGAGGTCCGAAGCGTGCGTCAGGGCCTCGCCGCCGAGCCGCCCCAGCGCCATGATCAGCAGCTCGGAGCCCTCCACCCGCCCGTGCAGGGCCTCGAACTCGGCGATCGCGGCCTGCGCGAGGACGTTGATCGCGGCGTCCGCAACCCGGGAATAGCCTTCGGCGGCCTCGATCGGGTCCGAGTGGGCGACGATCAGCTGCACGCCGAGCGCGAAGCGGCGCTCGTTCACCCGCCGCCTCACGCGGTCGAGGACGAGCTGGTAATCCTCGCCCTCGCGCTCCGAGCGGGAGAAGTCGCGGATCAGCGCGTCGACCGGCGCCGCCGGCTCGAACGCGGAGGCGTCGACGAGGCCGTCGAGCAGCTGCGGCCGGCGGCCGAGCTGCTCGGCCAGGGCCGGGGCGTGGCTGAGGATGGTGCCGAGATGTTCGGTGAGGCCGGGGCGGGCTTCCAGCAGCCGGTAGAAATTGACCCCGCTCGGAAGTTTCGTGACGACGTCGTCGAACCGGTTCATCGCCCGGATCGGATCCGGCGCCCGGCCGAACGCCGCGATCAGCACCGGAAGCATGGCCTCGAACGCCTCGCCGGCGGCCGCGGTGCGAAGCGATCGCGCCTTGCCGCCCCGCCAGCCTTCGATCCGCAGCCGGGCGGAAACCGGATCGTCGAAACCGGCATGGCGCAAATGCGATTCCAGCGCTTCCGGGTTCAGCGGGATCCTCTCCTCGCCATGCCCGGCGAGGCCGTCGTACAGCTCCCCGCAGCGGCTTACCGGCCCATCCAGCAGCGCCAGCAAGGCCTCTCCCGATTCGGCTCCGTGGAGCCGCGCGACATTGTCGAGGGCATCGCGGTCCGGCGGCAGGACGTGGGTCTGGCGGTCGTCCACCATCTGCAGCCGGTGCTCGACGGTTCGGAGCAGCCGGTAGGTTTGCGCGAGGTCTTCGGCGGCATCCGCCGGAATTCGCCCCGCCGCCTTCAGCGCCGCCAGAGCGTCGAGCGTGGCCGGCGACCGCACCGCGGGCTCGCGGCCGCCATGGATGAGCTGGTGGATCTGGGCGAAGAACTCGATCTCGCGGATCCCGCCGCGCCCTCGCTTGACGTCGAACCCGGGCCCGAGAACCTGACCGTGCGAATAGTGATCGCGAATCCGGCGCGTGATCGTCTGGATCTCGCCGATTGCCCCGAAATCGAGCGAGCGCCGCCAGACGAAGGGGTGGAGCGCATCGAGGAAATAGCGGCCG
>DASVPM010000196.1:0-25984 GCA_036382815.1 Allosphingosinicella sp. | reverse complement strand
CACGACTGGTGGCCGGAATCCCTCCCGCTCGAGATCCTCAACCAGGGCGGCCTCTCGCCCGATCCGATGGGCGCCGACTTCGATTATGCCGATGCGTTCGGGAAGCTCGACTACCAGGCGCTCAAGGCGGACCTCGCCGCGATGCTGACCGACAGCAAGGACTGGTGGCCGGCCGATTACGGCAATTATGGCGGGCTGATGATCCGGATGGCCTGGCACGCCGCCGGCACCTACCGGACGGCCGACGGGCGCGGCGGCGCGAACAGCGGCCAGCAGCGCTTCGCCCCGCTCAATTCCTGGCCGGACAACGGCAATCTCGACAAGGCGCGGCGCCTGCTGTGGCCGATCAAGCGGAAGTACGGCAAGTCGATCAGCTGGGCCGACCTCTTCATCCTCGCCGGCAACGTCGCCATCGAATCGATGGGCGGCCCGGTCTTCGGTTTCGGCGGCGGGCGCCGCGACGTGTTCGAGCCCGAGCGCGACATCTATTGGGGCTCCGAGGAGCAGTTCGTCGGGCACCCCGACAACAAGACGCGGATTCTGCCCGAGGAGGAGCTGGAGCTGGAGCATCCGCTTGCGGCGATCCAGATGGGCCTCATCTACGTCAATCCTGAAGGCCCGGGCGGAGTCCCCGACCCGCTCCAGTCGGCGCGCGACATCAAGATCACCTTCGAGCGGATGGCGATGAACCACGAGGAGACGGTTGCGCTGACCGCCGGCGGCCACACCTTCGGCAAGGCGCACGGCGCGGGCGATCCGAGCCTGGTCGACGCCGCCCCCGAGGCGGCCGACATCGCGCTCCAGGGCCTGGGCTGGGCGAGCGCGCATGAAAGCGGCTTCGGCGAACATACGATCACCAGCGGCATCGAGGGCAGCTGGGTGAACACGCCGACCCAATGGTCGGAGAATTATTTCCGGCTGCTGCTCGACTATGAATATGAGCTCGTCCGCTCGCCCGCCGGCGCCCAGCAATGGCAGCCGGTCAACCAGCGCGAGGAGGACATGGCGCCTGCCGCGCACGATCCGTCGAAGCGGGTGCCGACGATGATGACCACCGCCGACATGGCGCTGAGGGAGGACCCGGAATTCCGGGCCATCTCCGAGAAGTTCCGGAACGATCACGAGGCGTTCAAGGACGCCTTCGCGAGGGCCTGGTTCAAGCTGACCCATCGCGACATGGGGCCCAAGGTCCGCTACCTCGGCCCCGAGGTGCCCGAGGAGGACCTGATCTGGCAGGACCCGGTCCCGGCCGGCGGCGCGCCTTCGGATTCGGCGATCGCCGACTTCCGGTCGAAGATCCTCGATTCGGGCTTCAGCGTCGGCCAGCTGGTCAAGGCGGCCTGGGCCTCGGCCTCGACTTATCGCCGGTCCGACCATCGCGGCGGCGCCAACGGCGCGCGCATCCGGCTCGAGCCGCAGCGCGGGTGGGCGGTCAACGAGCCCGAGGAGCTCGGCCGGATCCTCGCCCGGATCGACGAGGTCCGCGGCGGCCTTTCGATGGCGGACGCGATCGTCCTCGCCGGCACCGCCGCGGTCGAGAAGGCGGCGCGGGATGCCGGCTTCGAAGTCGAGGTGCCGTTCCGCGGCGGCCGCGGCGATGCGAGCCAGGACTGGACCGACGCCGAGAGCTTCGCGGTGATGGAGCCGGTGGCCGACGGCTTCCGCAACTACCTCAAGACGAAGCACAGCGTGAAGACCGAGGAGCTACTGCTCGACCGCGCCTCGCTGCTCGGTCTCTCGGTGCCCGAGATGACGGTATTGCTCGGCGGCCTTCGCGTGCTCGGCGCGAACTATGGGGACCGGCCGGAAGGTGTCCTCACCGCCCGCAAGGGCCAGCTCACCAACGACTTCTTCGTCAACCTGCTCGACAACGACACTTTCTGGCAGGTGGTCGACGAAAGCGGCGACGAGGAGTTCATCGGCCTCGACCGCGGGGGCCGGCACGAGAAGTGGCGGGCGACCCGGACCGACCTCATCTTCGGCGCCAACAGCCAGCTGCGCGCCGTCGCCGAGGTCTATGCCGAAGCAGGGCACGAGGAGAAGTTCGTGCGCGACTTCGTCGCCGCCTGGACCAAGGTCATGAACGCGGACCGCTTCGACCTTCCGCAGAACCCGGACAGCGTCGAGCCGATCGGGATCGCCGAGCCGGCCTAGACACGGAATCGGCACGCAGTAAGCTGCTCCCCGGCGAAAGCCGGGGTCCGGTGCTGCTTCCAGGACTGGATCCCGGCTTTCGCCGGGAAGCATAGCGGAGGAGACCGCGATGCAACGCTGCGAAGTCGACGGGCTCGACCCCGCCCGGACCTACTGGGTCCCTGCGGTCGTCTCGCCTGCTCGGAACTGGGCCGGCTCGCCCGGCTGCCGCAAGGGCGCCAGGTTCCTGGTCGACGGCCGCACCTTTCGGCCGACCCGCGACGACTTCGAGACTTTCGACAGCGAATTCGCCTGCCTGAGCTGGATCATCCGCCACCGCGGCCACCTCAACCGCACCCTTTGCGGCGTCAGGATAAAGGCGGTTCCGCTCGACCGATGGCTTCTCGGCCTGGACTGAGCTCGCCGATGATCCGGCCCAGGGCCGCGGCGAGCAGCTGGAACTCGCTCTCGCGCGGGCTCGACCGGCGCCAGATCAAGGCGATCCGGCGGAAGCCGTGGTCGGAGCGCAGCGGCCTGGCGTCGATCCGGGTGCCCTCGAGTATGCCGGCATCGATGGCCATGGACGGAATGAAGGTCACGCCAAGGCCGTTGTCGACCATCTGGACGAGGGTGTGGAGCGACGTGCCCATCATGGCCGCATGGGCGCGCAGATCGGGGCGGTTGCAGGCGGAGAGAGCGTGGTCCTTGAGGCAGTGGCCGTCCTCTAGGAGGAGCAGCCGGTTCTCGTCGATCGCGGCCGCCTCGACATCCCCGCCGCCGGGCGCCTCGCCGCGGGGAAAGGCGACGAAGAGCGGGTCGTCGAACAGGGCGGCCGAAGCGACGTCGCCGCAGCTGTAGGGCAAAGCGAGGAGAACGCAGTCGAGCTGGCCGCGGTGGAGAGCCTCGCAGGCGGCCTGGCTGGTCTCCTCGCGAAGGTAGAGCTTGAGCCTGGGCCATTCCCGGCGAAGCACCGGCAGCATCGTCGGAAGCAGGAAGGGGGCGATGGTCGGGATCACGCCCATCCTGAGGTCCCCGGTCAGAGGCTGGCCGGCGGCGCGGGCCATGTCGGCCAGCTCCTCGGCCTCGCGAAGCACGCGCCGCGCCTTTTCCGCGATCCTCGCTCCGAGCGGAGTGAAGCCGACGACCCGGCGATTGCGCTCCACCAAGGTCACCCCGATCAGCGATTCGAGCTCGCGAAGGCTCGCCGACAGGGTCGACTGGGTGACGAAGCAGCTCTCGGCCGCCCGACCGAAATGGCCGGTGTCCTGGAGGGTTACCAGATACTGCAGCTGCTTGAGGGTGGGCAGGTAGACGGTCATCGCTTTTCCCGATCAGTTTCATCGTTCTAAATGCCTTGAACGATCAATGCCAGCGCCCTACATGCTGCACTGCACCAAGCGTGCAACCTTCGAGAGAATTCAGGAGAATAGAAGCAGCCATGCTCACCGTCGGCGATAAGATTCCATCCCTCACCGTCCCCGTCCAGCAGGGCAGCGCCCTTCCCGCGGGCGAGACGTTCGATCTCGGCGAGACCAACGGCAAGTGGAAGGTGCTCTTCTACTGGCCGAAGGATTTCACCTTCGTCTGCCCGACCGAGATCATCGGCTATGGCGAGCTCGCCCAGGATTTCGCCGACCGCGACGCGATCCTGATCGGCGCCTCCACCGACACCGATTTCGTCCACCACGCCTGGCGCAAGGCCGACGAGCGGCTCGCCGCCTGCGACTTCCCGTGGCTGGCGGACAACAAGAAGGAGCTGGCCAACGCGCTGGGCATCGTCGCCCAGGACGCCGGAGTCGCGTTCCGCGCCACCTTCATCATCGATCCCGACAACGTCATCCAGCACGTCACGGTGAACGGCCTCAATGTCGGCCGCAACCCGCAGGAGAGCCTGCGCATCCTCGACGCGCTCCAGACGGACGAGCTCTGCCCCTGCAACTGGCAGGAAGGCGAGGAGGTTCTGCGCCCGGCGGCCTAAGCCCCCCTGAGGCCGTCAGGCAGCAAACCTCGCGACGGGGGGCGCGGGAGCCAAGGCTTCCGCGCCCCTTTATTTTGGATGTGATAGGGGAACCCGATCGCCGTCATCCCGGCGAAAGCCGGGACCTCGAGACGAGAAGTCTCGGCGGGCCTCCCCGGGGTCCCGGCTTTCGCCGGGATGACGCGCTTTTTTTCGAAAGGCACATCGAATGTCCCTCAAGCAGTTCGCCGAAACCCTTCCGGATTATGCCAAGGATCTCCGGCTCAACATCTCCTCCCTGCTCAACGACCAGACGCTCGGCGACCAGCGCAAATACGGTCTGCTGCTCGCCTGCGCCCACGGCACCGGCTACCGGCCGATCGTCGCCGCCGCCGAGGCGGAGGCCGAGGGCAAATTGAGCGAGCAGGCCGCCAACGCCGCCCGCGCCGCCGCCGCGGTGATGGCGATGAACAACGTCTATTACCGCTTCGTTCACCTCGCTTCTAACCCCGAATACGGCACTCTCCCGGCCCGCCTCAGGATGAACGTGATCGGCGCGCCCGGCATCGAGAAGGAGGATTTCGAGCTGTTCAGCCTCGCCGTCAGCGCGATGAACGGTTGCGGCATGTGCATCGACAGCCACGAGCGAGTCCTCCAGCAGCACAAGGTCAAGGCCGAGACGATCCAGACCGCGGTGCGGATCGCGGCCGTCGTCAAAGCCGTCGCAACCGTCCACGCGACCCTGTAACCGTCATCCCGGCGGGAGCCGGGATCTCGGAGAGACCGGCCGAGACTTCTCGTCGCGAGATCCCGGCCTTCGCGGGGATGACGGTGCGCGCACCGGTCGTCAGCGTGCCGCGAGCCGGGCCTGAACCTCCGCATGGCGCTCCCGGTCGAGCGGCCAGCGCGACGCGACCCAGGCGGCGATGAGCATGAGCGTGACGGGGGCCAGGACGAACAGCAGCGTCATTCCCCAGATCGCGCTTTCGGTGTTGGCCGCTCCGGGCCTGGGCTGGAAGCCGATCAGGCTCAGGATCGGGTAGATGATCGCCACCGGCAGGGCGTAGCTGATCTTCTGGGTGCTGGTGAGCAGGCCCTGGAGCAGGGCGTTGCGGTCGAGGCCCGGCTCGAGCCGGTCGACGTCCGCGGCATCGTTCAGCATCGCCCTGAGAAGGGAAGGGGCGGCGATGTAGGGGAGGCCGACGATCGCCATGGCCGGGATCGCTCCGGCCATTCCCAGCGAGCGCGGAAGCAGGCTCAGGCCGAGCTGGAAGAGGGCGTAGGCGAGCGCCGCCGCGGCCAGCGCCCCGTGCTTGCCGATCCGGCGGGCGAGGGCGATCCACAAGGGCGCGGCGGCGAACCCCGCGATGAAATAGATGAGCAGCAGGAGGCTCGCCTCGCGCGCGGCGAAGCCCAGCCGGTGCTCGAAATAGAAGAGGAACATCGCGCCGGTTATCCCCGGAGCGACGCTGGTCAGAATGTCGAGCAGGATGAGGCGCAGGAGGAGGGGGTTCTTCGCCAGCGCCCTGATCTCCGTCCAGCCGGCGTGAGGGCGCTCGCCGACGCGGTCCCGCTCGCGCACCGCCACAGCCATCAGGAGGACGGTCAGTGGCGCAGTGACGATCACGAACCAGCCCATGGCGTGGATCCCGCCGGCCGCGCCCCCGCCGACCATCGGCGGCAGGAGCAGGACGAGAATCATCCCGAGCACCTGCGCCGCCATCCACCACGAGAAGATCCGCGAGCGGTCGTGATAATCGTCCGACAGGGTCGAGCCCCAGCCGAGCTGCGCCACCGCGGTCAGCGAATAGCCGAGATAGAGAAGCATCAGGAAGGCGAAGGCGGCGAATGCGCTGACTCCGGGCTTCGCCATGAACACCGTCCAGACGCCGGCGGCGAGGGTGAGCCCGCCGGCGATCAGCCAGGGCCGGTAGCGGCCGAAGCGGCTCCGGGTGCGGTCCATCCAGTGGCCGAGCAGGGGATCGAGCGGGAGGTCGATCGCCCGGACGAGGAAGAAGACCAGCCCGACGACGGCGAGGTCCATCCCGAGCGAGCCGGCATAATAAGGCGGCAGGTAGACGATCATCGGCAGCCCGACCGCGCCGATCGGCAGGCCGGGGCCCGAGAAGGCCGCCAATATTCGACGCTTCAGCATAGGCCTCCTAACCCCTGTCGCCGCAGCGAAGACTATGTGCTGGAACCAGTGCTGTCGAACTGAAAGCGGTTTCTCCGCCGGGATGACAAGCCATTGCGAAACAATTGAACTCGCTCCGGCGCCTGTGTTAGCGCGCCGTCTCCCCGTCGGTGGTCGCCGGGTCGAGGAAGGGCGTGGGGCCGTGTCGCAGCCGGAAGTCGAGGGCGACGGGGCGGAGAGGACGGCCGAGGCTGCGCTTCGGACCAGCGAGGAGCGACTGAGGGTCGCCCAGGCCGCCGGCGGTGTTGGCACGTTCGAATATATTCCGGATGGCGAGCGGATGCTCGTTTCTCCCGAATTCTGCCGGATCTGGGGGGTCGAGGTGGTCGACGAGGCGCCGATCTCCTTCTTCATGGGACTGATCCACCCGGACGACCATGGTCGCGTCGACGCGGCCCACGACGAGAGCGCCGAAACCGCCTTCGACCCGATCGAATATCGGATCATCCGGCCCGACACCGGGGAGACACGCTGGCTGGCGCGCCGCGGCGAGGCGATCCGCGATCCTTCGACCGGCGCGATCCGCTGGTACGGAGTCGTGTTCGACATCAGCGACCGCAAGGCGGCCGAGGAGTCACTCAGGGAGCGCGAGGGCCAGCTCTCCGCCTTCATCGACCAGGCGACCGCGGGCTTCGCGCAGGTCGACCTCGACGGCCGCTTCACGCTCGTCAACGACCGCTTCTGCGAGATTGCCGGACGCAGCCGCGAGGCGCTTCTGACCCTGAACCTGCTGGAGATCACCCATCCCGACGACCGCCCGGCCAACGTCCCCAAGTTCGAGCGGGCCGTCCGGGACGGCGTCCCCTATACGCACGAGAAACGTTACGTCCGGCCCGACGGCTCGGTCGTCTGGGTCAACAATTCGGTCTCGGTCATCCGGCGCCCGTCGGGGGAGCCTTACGGCATCCTCGCCGTCACGATCGACGTTACCGAGCGGCGCGCCGCGGAGGCGGCGGTCCGCGAGAACGAGGCGCGGCTGCGCGCGCTCACGGACAACCTTCCGGGCGGAATGGTCTATCAGGTCTCGACGGGGCGCGACGGCAGCGAGCGGCGCTTCCTGTTCGTCTCGCAGAGCTGCGAGAAGCTGACCGGCTACCCGGCCGAGGCGATCCTCGCCGACGCCTCGGTAGCCTATGGCATGATGGAGGACGCCGAGGATGTCGCGATGATGGCCGCCGCCGAGCAGGTGGCGATCGCCGAGGGCCGGCCGTTCGACATCCAGTGCCGCTTCCGCCGTGCCGACGGTTTCCTGCGCTGGGCGCGGATCATCTCCGGTCCGAGGCCGCTCGCGGACGGCACGACCGTCTGGGACGGGATCATGATCGACGTCACCGATCAGAAAAGGGCGGAGGAGATGCTCCGCGACCTCAACGAGACTCTCGAGCACCGGGTCGCCGAACGCGCCGAGGAACTGGCCGTCGCGCAGGAGGCGCTGCGCCAGGCGCAGAAGATGGAGGCGATGGGCCAGCTGACCGGAGGCGTGGCTCACGATTTCAACAACCTGCTCACGCCGATCATCGGCAGCCTCGACCTGCTTCATCGCAAGGCGCTGGGCGGCGAGCGGGAACAACGCCTCATCGAAGGGGCGCTCCAGTCGGCCGAGCGCGCCAAGACCCTGGTCCAGCGACTGCTGGCCTTCGCCCGGCGGCAGCCCCTTCAGCCGGGGCCGGTCGATCTGCCCGAGCTGGTCCGGGGGATGGTGGAGCTGATCGCGAGCACCTCGGGGCCGCAAATCCGGATCGAGGCGCGCCTGGATCCGGCGCTGCCTTTCGCGCGGGCGGATGCCAACCAGCTCGAGATGGCGATCCTCAACCTCGCCGTGAACGCGCGCGACGCGATGGCCGGCGGCGGCGTCCTCACCATCGGAGGCACCGCGCAAACGGTTGCGGCGGGTGAGGTCGCCGGCCTTGCCGCGGGCCGTTACATCCGGCTGACGGTGGCCGACACCGGCGTCGGCATGGACGAGCCGACTCTCGCCCGGGCGATCGAGCCGTTCTTCTCGACCAAGGGGGTCGGGCGCGGCACCGGCCTCGGCCTGTCCATGGTCCACGGCCTTGCCGCCCAGCTCGGCGGCGCCCTGACGCTCGACAGCCGGGTCGGGCAGGGGACGGTCGCCGCCTTGTGGCTGCCGGTCTCGGACTCGGTCCCGCCGTCCGCCTCGGTCCGGCGGGACTCGGGCGCGGTTCCGAGGCCCACGGCCGGAACCGTCCTGCTGGTCGACGACGAGCCGCTCGTCCGGGCCAGCACCGCCGACATGCTCAGCGAGATGGGCTATGAAGTCGTCGAGGCCGATTCAGGGTCGGACGCGCTTGCGCTGATCGACGTCCGGGTTCCCGATCTCGTCATCACAGATCATCTCATGCCCGGCCTCACCGGCACCGACCTGGCCCTGATCCTCGCTTCCGAGCGCCCGGGCCTGCCGGTCCTCATCGTCTCGGGCTATGCCGATATCGAGGGCCTGCCCGCCGACCTGCCGCGCCTGACCAAGCCGTTCCGCCAGGCCGACCTCGCCGATTGCGTCGCCAGGCTGCGCGAAGCACGCTGATACAATCTGCGACAATTTTGCGGTCGCCCGGGGATGGGCGTGCGACAATGGTGCGCGATGTCGGGACTCGGCGCTGAGACGGCGCGGGACAAGGAGAATTTGAATGACGAGGAAGATGAAGGCAGCCCTCGCGGCCGCCGCAAGCGCCGCCGCACTGACCGCCGGCGGCGCGACGCTCTACGCACAGAGCGGCGGCCTGCACGGTCCGATGGCGAGGTTCGATGCGGATTCGAACGGCGCGATCACGCTCGCCGAAGCGCGCGCCGGCGTGGGGCAGATGTTCGCCGGCGCCGATGCAAACAAGGATGGCCGGGTCACGCGGGAAGAGATGATGGCCTTCCACGGCAAGATGGGCGACCATCATCGCGGCGGCGGGCATAAGGGCGGCCGCGGCGGTCATGATGGCCCGGGCGGGCCGGACGCGCGAGGCGGGCCGATGCATCTCGACGCCGACGGCGACGGGGCTGTCACCCTCGCCGAGGCCCAGAGCGGGATCGCGGCCCATTTCGCCACGATCGACGCCAATCGCGACGGCTCGATCGACGAGGCCGAGATGCGCGCCGCCCATGAGGCGCATCGCGGCGGACGCTGACCCTCCAAGTGACTGTCACGGTGACTGTCACCGTGACAGTCACTAAAGCCGAATGATGGCGAGCTCCGGAGAGCCTCACGTCCTGCTCGTCGACGACGAACGGTCGATCCGCGACCCGCTCGCCCAATATCTGGCGCGCAGCGGCCTTCGGGTGACGAAGGCGAAAGACGTCGCCGAGGCCCGCCAGGCGCTCGCCGCTTATGCCGTCGACCTCATCCTGCTCGACATCATGATGCCCGGCGAGGACGGGCTCGCTTTGTGCGCACAGGTGAGGGCCACCAGCGGGATTCCCGTCATCCTGCTCACGGCCCGGGCGGAGGAAACGGACCGGATAGTCGGCCTGGAGATCGGGGCCGACGATTATGTCACGAAGCCGTTCAGCCCCCGCGAGCTGCTGGCACGCATAAAGTCGGTGCTGCGGCGCTCCGGAGAGCGGCCGTCGCGGCTTCGGGCGGCCGACGCCGAGGCTTACGCCTTCGGAACCTGGGTGCTTCGTACCGGGGAGCGCGAGCTGATCGATCCGGAGGGGGTCGCCGTTCCCCTCTCCACGGGCGAGTATAATCTGCTGCTCGCGCTCGTCACCCATGCCCGCCGGGTGCTCACCCGCGATCAGTTGCTCGACCTGGCCGCCGGGCGCGAGCTCGCCGCCTTCGAGCGGAGCGTCGACAACATGGTCAGCCGCCTGAGGCGCAAGATCGAGCCCGATCCGAGGAACCCGGCCCTGCTCAAGACGGTCCGCGGCGGCGGCTACATGCTCGCCGCCGACGTCCGCCGGCCGTGAGGCGGCTGCTTCCCTCGAGCCTGCTCGGCCAGATGCTGCTGCTCATCGGGGCGGCCCTGCTCGTCGCCCAGGCGGTCAATTTCGCCTTCCTCCTCAACGAGCAGCAGAAACTGAGCCTGGCCCGGAGCGAGGGGCCGGCGATCGGCCGGTTCACGCAGGCGGCGGCGGTGATCGCCGGAACCCCGCCGGAGGGCCGGCGGCGGCTGCTCGCGGCGCACCGGATCGGGCCCGCGGCCTCCTACCGGCTGGCACGGCAAAGCGCGATCGACGGGCAGCGGCTCGAGCGCGATCCCGAGATCGAGCAGCGCCTCGCCGAGTCGCTGCGCGAGGCGCGGGTGCCGGTCCGGGCAGTGCGCGGCGCTTCGGCGATGGGCGTCGGCCGGATCCACGGCCCGCCGGGGCATGGTCATCACGAAGCCCGCGGGGTCCTGCTGCTCGCCGCCCAGCTCGACGACGGAAGCTGGCTCGACGCCCGTCTCGACGCTCCGAGCGCGGACCGCTGGCTGATCCACCGGCTGCTGCTGGCGACGGCGATGCTGTTCCTTCTCGTCTTCGGAGCGGCCTGGTGGATCGCCCGGCGGCTGGCCCGGCCGCTCCGCGACCTCACGCGGGCGGCGGAGGGCTTCCGGGGTCACGCTCCCGCCGAGCCGGTAACGCCGAGCGGCCCGGCCGACCTGCGCCGGGCGGTCGAGGCGTTCAACGCGATGAACCGCAGGACCCTGGTCCTGCTCGATGAGAAGGACCGGATGCTGGGAGCGATCGGCCACGACCTGCGGACCCCGCTCGCCTCGCTCCGCATCCGCGCCGAGAATATGGAGCCGCGGGAAGAGCGTGAACGGCTGGCCGCGACCATCGACGAGATGGCGGCGACGCTCGAGGACATCCTCACTCTGGCGCGGACCGGCCGGGCGCGCGAGCCGGTGCGGCCGGTCGACCTCGCCGCCCTGGCCGACGCGGTCGTCGAGGAGTTTCGCGAGCTGGGCCGTCCGGCCGCCTTCGCCCAATCGCCGCGGGCGGTCCTCGCGGTCCAGCCCAACCTGCTTCGCCGCGCGCTTCGCAATCTCGTCGACAACGCTCTGAGCTATGCCGGAGGCGCCGTCGTCAGCGTCGAGGCGCGGGCCGGGGAGATCGAGATACGGGTGGAGGACGAGGGACCGGGCATTCCTCCCGGACGCCTCGAAGAGGTGCTCGACCCGTTCCGCCGCCTCGAATCCTCGCGCAACCGCGAGAGCGGCGGCGCCGGCCTCGGACTCGCCATCGCCTCCGCGGTGGCGCAGGCGCATGGCGGGACGGTCGCCCTGACGAACCGGGCGGAGGGCGGGCTTCGCGCAAGCCTGCTGCTTCCGAGGCCCTGATCGTCACCCCGGAAAGCCGGGGCCCGGCGATGAGAAGGCGCAATGCGTCTCCACGAGGTTCCGGCTTTCGCCGGGATGACGGTCAGGCGCCTTTTACCTCCAGGAAGCGCTCGGGCGGCCGGTGCTCACGGATGAAGTCGATGAAGGCCCTGAGCTTGGGAAGCATCTGGGTGCGGCTCGGATAATAGAGATAGGCGCCCGGCGACCAGGCCGCATAATCTTCGAGGGCGAGCTCGAGACGGCCGGCGGCGACCTGCTCGGCGACCAGCGGTTCGGCCAGATAGGCGAGCCCGACTCCGCGAAGCGCCGCGGCCTTGCTGACGTCGAGGTCGTTGACGATCAGCGGGCCCGCCACCGCCATTTCGAGCGGCTGGCCGCCGACGTCGAAATGCCAGCGGAAGATCGCTCCCGTGGTCGGCGCCCGCGAGCGGATGCAGCGGTGGCGGCGCAGGTCCGCGGGCTCGGACGGCCGCCCGTGCTTCGCGAAATAATCGGGCGAGCCGGCGACGACGAGCCGGAAAGGCGGAGTCAGCCGGATGCCGATCATGTCCGCCTCGAGATAATCGCCCATCCTGATCCCGGCGTCGAAGCCCCGCTCGACGAGGTCGATCAGCTCGTCCTCGCCGCAAATCTCCACCTCGACGTCCGGATAGGCCGCCGTGAAGCCTTCCATCACCGGCTCGATCAGGAACGGGATGGCGGCGCGCGGCACGTTCAGCCGGAGCAGGCCGGCCGGGCGCTCCCCGAAGCTTCGAGCCGCCTCGAAAGCGGCGGTGAGACCGGCGAAGGCGGGCAAGGCCAGCTCCAGGAAGCGCTCACCCGCTTCGGTGAGGCCGACGCTTCGGGTCGTTCGAGTCAGCAAGGGCACGCCGACCCGGGTTTCCAGCGCCCGAATCGTCTGGCTGATCGCGGAGGGCGAGAGGCCGAGGTCGTCGGCGGCGGCCCGGAAGCTGCGCCTCTCGGCGACTCGCAGGAAAGCCTCGACCCCGTCGAGCTGGTTTCGCGCTATTATGTATTCCTGCTTCATGGCCCATCGATATTATAGCGGATTATAAAAGAAATCCAGCGCGCCCATAACGGTCCCACATTCAGGGAAGGACTTCATCATGCGCAACGTCATCGCCACCCTCGCCGGTCTCCTCGTCGCCGCCGGCGTCGCTTTCGCCGGAACCCCGGCTTCCGCCGCCGACTCGCGCTGCGAGGCCATGCCCCAGCAGATTCGCGGCGCCCTCGCCGGCGCCGAACCTGCTGTCGCCCAGAACGCCGCGCGGCGCCTGCGCACCGGCGAGGCGCTGTGCCGCGCCAACAACCAGCGCGCCGCCGCCAAGGAGTTCCAAGTCGCCCTGAAGCTGCTCGCAGCGAACGGGACGGGGGCCAGCCTCGCCGGCAAATAACCGACCATCCTCCCCATGCGCTGCATGGGGAGGATGAAGGCCGTCCCAAACCGGGAGGAAAGCGCGCCGGCCTCTTAGCGCGCCGCCGTCGCCATGCTATCAGCGGGCGATGCTGCTGCGATTGCTCTCTTTTTGCGCGCTCCTGCTGCCGCTCGCCGGCTGCGGGCAGGCCCCCGTGCCGGTCGCGCCGCCAGCTTCGAAATCAGCCTCCGGCCCGCTGAAGCCGGTCCGGGTCTCCGCCGAAATCGCTTCTTTCTATCGCGACCGCGGCGCCCGGCCGCTGTGGGTGGACCGCGGCGGCCCGCGTCCGGCGGCGCTCCGCCTCGCCGCCGAGATCGCGCGCGCCGCGGACCACGGCCTCGATCCGGCCCGCTACGGCGCCGCCGATCTCGCCGCCGCGCTCGAGGCCGCGCGCTCGGGCGATCCCGCCGCGCGCGCGCGCGCCGACCTGCTCCTTTCCCGCGCTTACGCCGCTTTCATCGGGGACCTGCGCGTTCCCGGGCGGGGGAAGAGCGCAGTTACCTGGGTCGATGCCGAGCTCGCGCCGAGCGCCCCCGGCGCCCGCGCCCTGCTCGAGGCCGCCGCCGGCGCTCCGGATCTCGGCCGCCACGTCGCCGGGGCGACGGCGATGAATCCGCTCTACACGGCGCTGAGCCGCGGCTATGCCCGCCGCCGCGCGTCCGGACCGGTCCTCTCGGCCGCGGAGGAAAAGGCGATCCGCGCCAATCTCGATCGCGCCCGGCTCATTCCGGCCTCGCGGGGCCGCTACGTCATCGTCGACGCGGGCTCCGCTCGCCTGTGGATGATCGACGGCGACCGGGTGGAAGGGCCGATGCGGGTCATCGTCGGCAAGCCCAACATGCAGACTCCGACTCTCGCCGGCTACATCCGGTACGTCACCCTCAACCCGTGGTGGAACGTTCCCCCCGACCTCGCCCGCGAGCGCGCCAAACGCGTGCTCAAATCCGGCCCAGGGATCCTGAAGCGCGAGAATATGGAATTGCTCTCCGACTGGAGCGACCGGCCGCGGGTGATCCAGGCGGCGGAGGTGAACTGGAAGGCGGTCGCGAGCGGCAAGGCGAGCCTTCGAATGCGCCAGCGGCCGGGCGGCGGCAACGTGATGGGAGCGATGAAGTTCATGCTTCCCAACCGGCTCGGGATTTATCTGCACGACTTTCCGGACAAGAGCCTGTTCCGCCGCTCCGACCGGCGAATCAGCTCGGGCTGCGTACGGCTGGAGGACGCGCCCCGGCTGGCCCGCTTCCTGTTCCGCGGCCCGGCTCCTCGCCCGGCCGGACCCGCGCCGGAGCAGAATGTCGACCTGCCCGAGCCGGTGCCGGTCTACATCACCTATCTGACGGCGCTGCCCGACCCCGCCCGCGGCGTCGCGCTGCAGCGTGACGTCTACGCCCGCGACGACCGGCGGCCCGCGGCCGGGGCGCGCGAGGGGCGGGCTTCACCGGGCGCCCCGCTTCGGCTATCGCGCCGCGAGGCTGCAGCGAAAAGGGCTTGAAGTGCGTCGATCCGGTTTAGCCCTGCTGCCTTTGTGCCTGCTCGCGGGCTGCGCCGGCTATGCGGCCGATTATTGGAAGCCCAAGAACAGCCTGATCGCGCCGCAGCTGCCGCGCTATGCAATCACGGCGGAGCAGAGCAGCTGCGTGGGCGAGCGACTGACCAAGAACCTCAGCGTCTGGCAGCTTCGCCAGCTCGCCGACATTGCCGGGCGGCTCGCGCCCAGGGCCGGCAATCCGCTGAGCCCGCGCGACCTCGCCTACGTCGCAGGCCTGGTTCAGGACCCGAAGGTCGGCCCCGAGGTGAAGGCCACGCTTGACGCCTGCGGCACGGCCGCGGCGTCCGCGCCCGCCGGTCCGGCCACGGTGCCCGGCCCGGCCATCGCCCTTGAAGGCGGGACGGCTCCGGGCCTGGAGCCCGGAGCGACTCCGCCGCAGGCCTTGCGCTGGGTCGATCTCGGCGCCGCCGATACCGGCCAGCGCATCGCCATCGACATCACCTCGGTGGTGATGACGGCCGATAAGCGCGAGGGCTGGTTCCGGCTCTCCAACCCGGGCGAGTCGGCGCCCAGCCTGGACGGCTACCGGTTGCGGGTAGACTGCCCCGGCCATACCATCACCCCGACCGCGGCGCGCAAATACAGCGCCGACGGCAAGGTCGCCCAGCACGAGGATTATACCGCGGCCTGGCAGCAGCCGCTGGCGATCGAGGCGGGGACGGTGATGGAAATCGCCTGGAAGCGTCTCTGCGAGTGACCGGCGGCGCCCTCGCTATCCACCCTCGAACCTGCTAGACCGAGTGCATCACCTGATCGTGCCCCGCAAGCATCGCGTGACAGGGAGACTTTGAAAGCTCCCGCTTGCAGGCGAAAGGCCATGTACTTGCAGAACTCACCCCCCCGCCGGACGACCGTCGAGCGCGCCTTCGAGCTGGCAAGCTCGGGCGCCTGCGACAACCTTCCCGCAATCGCCGCGGCGCTCAAGGGCGAACGGCACGAAGCCGTCGACGCCCATCTCGCCGGTCCCTCGATCCGCAAGGATCTGAGGCGCGCCTGGGAAGCCGCCGGGGACTGAAGGCGTCGATCTGACGTCGCTTCCGCCTTGAACACGCCAAGGGCGCGGCGCGTCTCGAAAGGTTCGCCATGATCACCGTCACCGCCTTCAAATGGGTGCCGCCGTTCGCACGGGGCCTGGTACGCGACCTCAGGGTGCGATGGGCGCTCGAGGAAGCGGGCCTTCGCTACGAGGTCAACCTGCTCGCCGACGGCGAGAAAGACGGCCCGGAATATCGCGCCTGGCAGCCCTTCGGACAGGTGCCGGCCTATGAGGAGAACGGCCTCAGGCTGTTCGAATCGGGCGCGATCGTCCTTCGCATCGCGGAGCGCAGCGAAAACCTCCTTCCCGGCGATCCGGCGGCGCGGGCCCGAGCGATCGAATGGCTGTTCGCGGCCCTGAACACGATCGAACCGCCCGTCCAGAGCCTGGCCGCGATCGACCTTTTCTACCCCAGCCAGGAATGGGCGAAGCTCAGGCGGCCCGACGCGGAAGGCGCCGCCAGAAAGCGCCTCGCCGAGCTTGCGAAGGCGCTCGACGACAAGTCCTTCGTCGACGGCGCCCGATTCACCGCCGGCGATCTGATGGTGGCAACGGTGCTCAGGATCCTGCGCCACACCGAGCTGGTCGCGGAGGCCGGCCTCGGCGGCTATCTCGCCCGCTGCGAATCGCGCCCGGCCTTCCAGCGGGCGCTCGCCGGGCAGATGGCCGGCTTCGAGGACGCTTCGAATTGAGCTGCGCCCGGCACGATTCCGGAAGCTGATGCCGGGGCCGGGCGGCTTGCGGGCGCGCCGGACCGCAGGGCGCCGCACGCAGGCTTCGGTGAAAGCAAAGCGTCGGCTGATGAGCAAAATGGCCGCTTTCGCCCTGCCGGCGACCCTGACGAACTGACTTATGCCTCCGTCGCCTTAAGTTGCAGATCTTCAGGGCGGTGTAGTTTGCCCCCGGCGACGATCAGCACCCGCTCGGCCGCGTCTATCGTCTCTTTACGGTGCGCCACTAGCACCAGAGTGATTCCCAGTTCGGCGATGGCGGCGTTGACTGCCCTTTCATGCGCCGCGTCGAGATGGGAGGTGCCCTCGTCCATTACCAATATCTTGGGATTCCGGTACAGCGCGCGGGCAAGCAGGACCCGCTGTTTTTGCCCGCCCGACAAGGTTGAGCCCATCTCGCCCACCAAGGACTCGTACTGCATGGGCATGCACATGATATCGTCATGGATCGAGGCCGCGATCGCAGCCCGGGTCACCCGGGTCATGTCCATCTCGTCGTCGAACAAAGCGATGTTCTGGGCGAGGTTCCCCGCGAAGAGATTGTCGTCTTGAAGCACCGCCGCCACCTGCCCGCGAAAGCTCTTATAGCCGAACCGGCTCAGTGATAAGCCGTCGACCAGTATCTCGCCGCCCTCCGGTTCGATGAGGCCGAGGAGTAGCTTGATCAACGTCGTCTTACCGCCGCCCGAAGGCCCCGTAATCGCGACATGTTCCCCCGGCTCGATCGTCAGGTTGGCGTCTTGGAGGACGAAAGGATCCGCGTTTGAATAGCGGTAGAATACGTTCTTGAATTCTATTTTGCCCTTCAGGTCGCCGCCTAGGTCGGAGGCTTGCTGGAAGCTCTTATCTTCGGGATAAAGGGCTATATCGGAAAGGCGCTCTAGGTGCAGCGCCAATATCCGGAAAGCTACACCCTGGTCGATTAAAGACGTGGCCTTCTGGATGAACTGGGTTTTGTACGCGATGAAGGCGTAGACCATTCCGACGCTAAAGCCTTGGCCCGCAATCACAAAGCTGACGGCGAGCCAGATGGTGATGACGTTTTCTAGCCCGAACAAGGTCGTGCTCGCGGTCGTCTGCCATAATCCTATGCGCGAGACCCGGACGTCCCCATTGATCGTGTCGGTGAGGCGCGATTGCCAAAGCGCGTGGCGGAGGGCCTCGCTTCCGAACAACCTCAATGTGGTGATTCCGCGCAAGGTTTCGATCAGCGTCGTCTGCTCCTTGCCGGTGGCGATGATGACGGACTCCTGGGCTTCGCGCTCAAACCGGAAGGAAACCAGACGGATGATGACGTAGAGCGCGAAAGCGGCAAGCGAGATCATGGCAAGCAGGGCGCTGTAGAAGATCATCAACCCCAGTGTCAGGATTGCCAGGCTGCCGTCGACGATCGCCGCCACCGCGCCCTTCGTCAGCAGATCCCTGATGGGGGCAATTGACTGGAAACGCGATAATATGTCCCCGGTCTGGCGCCGTTCGAACCATTCTATGGGCAGCCGGAAAAGCCTTCGAGCGATATTCGTCGCAATGCCGTATCCCAAGGTGGTGCCCGCCACCAGAAGCACGAAGCTGCGCAACAGCGAGGCCGCAGCATTGATCAGTACGAACAAAGCGAAGCCAAGCGCCAACACCACGAGCAGGTCGCTGTCCAAAGCCGGAAGCGCGCTGTCGATCGCGACCTGCATATAATAAGGCGAGGCCAGCACGAACGCCTGAAGAACGAGCGTCAGGGCCAGAACTTGTGCGAGCGCCCGCTTCATCCCGCCGATGCGCTGTACCAGCTGGGACAGCCGAAGCCGCTCACGCTGCGTGACGGTCTCGAAATTGTCACTCGGCCGCAATTCGAGCGCCACGCCGGTGAAATGGTCCGATATCTTGGTCATCGGCATCCAGGCGGATGATCCCGCCGGATTGTGGATGAGGGCCTTGTCCCGTTTCACCCGTTCGAGGACGACGTAATGGTTCATGTCCCAATGAAGGATGGCCGGAAGATGAAGTTTCGGTAGCCCTTCCAAGGGCAGCTTGACCGCCCTTGGGGCCAGGCCAATCTGGTCGGCGTATCCGATCAGAACCCGGAGCGCCGCGCCGCGCAGAGAAAGCGAGAAACGGCGTCGGATGGTCCCCAGATCGGTATCGAAAGCGTAATAGTTCGCGACCATCGTCAGGCAAGCGAGCCCGCATTCGGCGGCTTCCACTTGCCTGACGAGGCGTATGCGCGGACGCGTCAGCAGACCCAGATCGAGCATCAGACGGCCATCAACGATTGCTCACGGCAAACAGGGGCTCGAACAGCCACCGGAGGAGAGATTGCTTCTCCGTGACGATGCGCGCGGTAAGGGTCATTCCCGAAACCAGTGGCTCTTGCCGACCGTAAGCCGAAACTGCAGTCCGATCGAGGGCGACCGTCACCGGATAGACTGACTTCGTCGTGTTGTTCGGTCCCGGCTGGCTGATCGGCGTGGCGGCGACGGTAACCACCCTGCCGGTAATGGTGCCGAAGCGTTGAAAGGGGAAGGCGTCGATCGCCAGTCGTACCACCTGGCCTTTCTTGATGAATCCGATCGCGGAGGTCGGTACGGACAGCTGGGCCTGCAATGTTGATCGCGCGGGGATGATCGACATCAGGGTCGTTTGCGGATTTACTGCCTGGCCCAGGCGTCCGGTAAGGGCGGCAATCCGCCCCGCCACCGGCGCCCGAAGCACGTAAGAGCGCGCACCCGCGGCTTCGGCCGTTCGTCTCGAGAGCTCGGCGCGGGTCGCCTCCAGGCTCGCGCTTTGCCCGCGACCCTCCGCCGCTATCTGGACGGTATTGCGTTCAGCGGCGGCCAGCGCGCTCCGGCGTGCCGCGAGCGATTGGGAAAGCTGTGCCAAGCCTTGCCGGCGGGAGAGCAACTGCTCCTCGCGAACGATCATGTCCCGACCGCTGATGAAGCCGCGCTCCGCCACGGCGCGGATACGCTCGAGCTCCCGTTCGGAGGAAGCGATGAGGCCGCCCTGCAGCGTTATCTGAGTCTGGAGCTGTCCTATTTCGGCGGCGAGGCCCTCGCGCTGTGCGGCTAACTGATTCAGCTGGGATCGGGCTGCGGTGCCGATCTCCCCGGACTGCCTGGAAAGGCTTGCGCCCTCTTGCCGGAGAGCAGCCTCGACTCGCGCCGCGGCAGAAAGGCCATCCCCGCTATCCTCCTCGGCCCGGATTGACGCGAGCACGATGTTGTCCGGGATCAGCTGGCCCTCGTTCACGGCGATGTTTGAGATGACCCCGCCCCTGGTCGGCATTATCGAAACTACGCCGGCGGCCGGGACGAGCGTGCCCGAAGCGATCTCCACCCTCGAGTAGGTCGCGACTGACAGGAAAAATAGGGCCGCCGCTAGGCTTGCAAACAGGACACACGTTATGATCTGCCAGGGTACCGGAACGACAATGGACAGGTTGCCCAGGACGCCGCTGGAACGACCGGCAAGCACTTCGGGCCGGAACACGCAATCCCCCCCGCGTCTTACGAAGCTGGTCTAGCGGGCACCACGTACCGCATTACCAACCAGCTCGATGGTCTGGGTTTCGGTTTGGATTTCCGATCTTAGGAAGCACGCCACGTCCTGTGCCGTCCATCCTTCGCGGACGCTCGCAAAGGTTTTGATAGCGCGCCGATCCCGAACCAGCTTGACCGTGGGGAAGCGTTTTACGCCAGCCAAGTGAGCGGCTCCCAAACTCTTCTTGTCCCCAAGGATTGTAGGGACAATCTGGATTTTCCATCTCAGGTTTCGGGCCTCGTTTTCCAGAAGCTTCACAGCCTCCTTGACGATCTCGCACGGGGGGCAAGGTTGAAGCGTATAGACCATGATCGTTCCGACGTGGGAGTCATCGCCAAAAGGCTCAGATATGTTTGCAGTCATCCCAGCGGCCTTTCTTTAGATTTGGCGCTGAAATATGTGGCGGGCACCGCGCACGCGGTAAATGGGAAGCCGTACCGCGAGAGATGCTGGTCAGCCTGCGCGGGGTCGGTCAAAGGCTTTCCCTGCTCAATCAAGATTCCAAGCCTGCGCAATTGCTTCATGTCGAAAAACAAGAAGGATCGCGGCGCTCCTTCGCGGCGACCGCAATCGGAAGCCGGAATGGCTTCCTCATCGACCGACGACATGCCCGTAACGACCAGCGGATCGACTCCGACCCGACGATAAAGCGCCTTCTGGCGGGCGACATTCTCATCGAATTTTTTCAACTCGTCAGCTCGCCACCTTCCGGGATTGCTGACGTGACTCGCGAGTCCGGGGTTCCGTAAAGTCTCATCAAGCGATTTTGCAAAGTCCGAGCGCTCCTTGGCCGAATATCCGCCGTGGAACAGAATCAATGCCCCGGGCATGACATTGCGCCTGCGGAGGCCGGCGAAGAAGTAGTTCGCGCACGATGACATGCAATAATCGACGACCGTCACTTCGGCACCAAACCGCTGGAGCTTCTCGACAAAGTCGATTGCGGCGTCCGCATCGCCGCCGGTGGAGCGGACGACCAGCCTTGCGCCTCGTCTCCGATCCGCCTCGACCTTACCGGCCCAGGACATCGCGTCCTTCAGCGTCCACGCGTAAATGGAACCATCGAAGCAGATCGTCCGCGACGACAGGATTTTGGTGAGCGCCGTGCGGGTCGCGGGGCGCTGGGAATGGCTGTGTATCCATTCCCGACATTGCTTCACCTCGGGATCTTCAAGGGCCCCGCCCTCGGGACGGGAAGCTGCGAGTCCGAACCCGAGCAAGAGGGCAAGAGCACCAACCATTACAGACTCAACTACTTGGTGATGTTGGCCGATGCTCTGCTCCGTACAGAATTATGCCGGACCGCAAACTGTAATGACCTGGAGAATGCAAGACGATCCGTCCGCATTGCAGATAAGGACGAGTTCCTTGCCGCACTTGAGATCGCCTCCGCCAACGGAATCGATTTCGGAAATCGAAAGCTCGGTTATTTCAAACATCGTCCTCTCCTCTCAGGCCGTCAGGCCTTTGTGTTAACGACCGACTCCGATCGAGAATATCGAGTTTCAAGTTTCCAATTCTCGATGTCAACACAGAGAGCATTTTGAAGGGCATCTATTATGTCCATAACGGATCGACGCAGAGGTGCTATTCAGGACTTGCCGGACGACAAGGAGCCAGTTGCAGCTCGTTGGGGCCGAAATCCGCGAATAAAGTTCTGACACCAGATCGCGTAGCCGACGAAACAGGGATCGCTGAGGCGGATGTCGTTGGGCAGACGTCAATTGGGGCTCAGTAGGGCTTCAAGCGCTCGAGGGTCGAAGTCGTAGCTTCGACCGCTCCGCCGATACGTCACGATCCCCACCTTCATTTCCTTCAGAACAGCGCCCAGTTCGAAGGACGGCGGTGCTGGAAGTACGGCTACCTTCGCGAAGGGGGCACCGAGCAGGCACTCGTACATCAGCAGTTGCCCCAGCGCCTCGTAAAGCGAGCGAGCCGTGGTGTCCGTCTTGATCTCGAACAGCACCAGCGGTTTGTCCCGCGTGCGCAGGTCGGGGCCATAGCGGCCGACCCGCCGGTTACTGTGCGCCTTCTTGCGGCGGTCGAGCTCTTTGGCGAGAGCCTTCCAGACGTCGGCGTGTACTCGTTTAGCCATGGCCGTGGGCCTCGGCGGAATAACGTAGGCGCCACGTTTCTCGGGTGTGGAACTGCCTTCCCCGTGCGCCACCCGCCGGTCGAAGCTCGCGTCCGCCGCCCCGTGAAGGACTTGGTTGCGGACGTCCTCGCACACCGCGATGAACGCGGCCACGCCGCGGTTAAGGGCCTCAGCGCCGTCGTCGAGAGGGGCCACGCGGAAGTAAGGCAGCACCCGTCCATCAGAGAAGGCGACTGCCACTGGGGCCAGTTTCGAGTGGGCGCGGAATTCATCGCTAGAAATTCGCCGCCCCGGGGGGCGGAGGCCGCCGCCATGGAGCACGATCCGCCTTCCGGAGCCCTCGAGTGCCACCAAGCCCTGAGTGCCCTTCGCCGGGCCCTTTTGGGGCGGATTGATCTCGACGAGCATGTGTTGGCCGAACGCCTCCGGTATCCGACCGAAAGTATTCCACAAGCGCCAGCCGAGGGCAGTGTTGGCCGTGG
This sequence comes from Allosphingosinicella sp., assembly GCA_036382815.1. GTDB lineage: Bacteria > Pseudomonadota > Alphaproteobacteria > Sphingomonadales > Sphingomonadaceae > Allosphingosinicella. The sequence continues at coordinate 3,588 of DASVPM010000196.1, read as the reverse complement.
CCTTCCCAAAGAAGCTCCAATACCCGTACCCCTCGTTCCAGAGGACCGTTCCGCCGCGCCATGGCATCTGCTCGGAACCGATCGCAGCGAGCTTTCGCCAGTCCGCCATTGCCTGTGCAATGGCGCTGGAGCGCTCCTCTGCCTGAAGCGGCTGAGGCTTTCTCGCCACGTCAGGGTTCCTTCGACGGGTGCATGGGTGCGAGGCTTTCCTGCTCCAGCGTCAGCCCCGTTTCGGCCAACGCTCTCCAGACCGAAGCGATCGCACTGTCGGCCGCCGCCTCCATGGGGGCCGGGCATCGCGCGTCCGACGGAACCCCTTGGTGCTTGAGAAGGTCCGGTCCCATTAAGTGTGGGCGCAACGAGACACTGCGCTCGCGTAACGCCAGCTCCAGGTGGTGGAAGATGCGGACTCCGCCGAGATCGAGATCACCCCAGTGGAACACCTCCACGTCGGCGCGGGCTGCCAAGCGCACTATCTGGCGGAGGTGCGCGCGGGCTGGGAAGCCGCCCGTATACACGACCAGCGCCGAGCGGTCGGCGTTCACCTCGCGCACGTGTCGGACGAAGGACGTGTAGTTGTCAATCGTGAGCACGTATTCAGGGCGGCCGGCGAGCTCCAGACCGTCGCCCTCTTCGGGCGGAATCCCGTGATAGAGCAGGGGGGGCAGCCGGACCCCGCGGTGCGCGAGCTCAGCGCTGATCAGCAGCGGCTGCGGCGTACGCGACACCCCGAGTGTCGCTAAAAAGTCCTCCGCGTCGAGCCCCCGCGTCGAAGCTTCGGCGGAGTAAAGGCGACGATACAGCGCTACCACTGGCTTGGTGAGCCTCTCCAGCGCCTTGCTGTCCGTTCCAGCGTGGCGAGAGAAGGTGCGGTAATCAATAAGCCCGGTTTCCGGAGCCACTGCCCGCGCCGCCAGCGCCGCCATCAGGGTGAGGCTGTCGTTCAAGCCCGGGGCATCGCCTGGTGCGAGGCCCATGCGGCTCACGCTTCGTGACCATGCTTCCGCAATCTCATCCAGCACCAGTGCGGCGACGGGCGGAAGGTCATGGCGGGAACGGGCTGCCGCAAGGGCGTCAGCGACGCGGCGCCGAGCAGGTATTCGGCCGACATGCGCATAGAGCGCCTCTGCCTCGCGGAGGGCAATGTGACTGAGGATCCTCTCCCCGAACTGGCGGCGGTGCCGCGCTTCGACCGCGCCCGCGGCTTGCGCGGAGGTGAGCTTCGCGACAAAGCGGTCGCGCGCCTCAACGCTCGCGAACCCGTCTTCATCGACATAGCCGATGATCCTGGAGGCCAACGGGTTCGCCTCGTGGCGGTCGAGCAGATCGTGAAACAGCCGCTCCGCGTCACTGAATACGCGGCGGCTCATTCGGCAGCGTCAGACCGCGGCGATTCGAGCGTAGCTGCAAGATCGGCGTCGCTGAGGTGCTGCGGGTTTGCGGCCGCATCCGAGCACGCGCGTGCGGCTTGATCCGGGCGCTCTCGGCAGTCGCCATGTCGCCGTGCCGGAACACATCGATGATGCTGTCGAGATTCTCGTAGACGATAGAGCGCTTCTCGGACGGGGCGGCGATGACGACCTGCAGTCCGATATCGTCGTAGAAATCGAGCAGGGTGCGCTGGTTGGGGCCATCCATCTTGCTGAACGCTTCATCGAAGACCGCGAGGCCGAGGCCCAGGTCGCGGCGCTCGTACTGGCGACGCGCGCCATGGTAGATGCTTGCCAGGGCAGCTCCAATGATGACGTAGTAAGGTACCTGGCGCTCGGCGCCGGACGCGGTACCCTTGCGCCGGTCGTAGCTTACCTGGCGCCCTTTCTCGACGTCCTGCATTCGAAGGTCGAAGGTGAAGTAGTTGCGGTAATCCTGATAGGCGGTGAAATCCACAGCCTCCTCGCCCAGGAGCCGCTCGACCTCCGCCAGAGCCTTACCGTGCTCCTCGTCGCGCGGCGTTCCGCGCCCGAACAGAGCGTCGAACACTGTCTCGTCCTCCTCGCTTTCTCGCGCGAGACGATGCAGCGCCGCCAGCTCCTCCTTAGGACGGGCATGGAGGCTATAGATCTCGTTGTGCAGCGGCCTCGTCTTCAGTGCGCGCGTGAGGTTCTCCAGCTCGGTTCTGAGCTTGCTGAACCGGGCGTTGAGCTCGTGGACGAAGGCGGTTCGGAACAGGAGCTTGATCTGCTCCGCCGCCTCGTCGGCCTGCCGCCGGTACTGGATGAGTTCGTTGCCTTCGAGGGCTTCGACATTGCTCTCGACCCAAGGCCTTACCTCCGAGACGATCTGCCCTTGGAGCGCCACCGGCGCCGTACTGTCGAAGTGGGTGCGATAGTGGCCCAGCGCCTCCCGGATCTCCCCCTCCCGCTCCCGGTACCGATCGCGTGCCTCCTGGGCCCGCCGGCGCATGTCATCGGCGACCCGAGCAAGCGGGCGGTGACGCTCGGCGAGATAGGCCGGGCGTAGAGCCACCAGGCGCCCCGTCGAAGAGACGCGCTCCTTGAAGAGCTTGCGGCGGTTGGCGAGGCAAAGCCATGAGCCCGGCTGGGCCTCGCCGGCGGAAAGACGGTGGCGAATTTCCAGCCCAACCTGAACCAGCCGTCCCTGTTCGCCGATCAGCTCCTCCTTGTCGCTCGAGAACTCCCGGAACTGCAGCTTCACGCCGTCAAGCGCTTTCTGCAGCGTCGGGTCGATGGCGGCCGTTATGCGGTCGAGCCGCTGCTGCAACTCGACCCGCTGATCTTCCTGTTGGGCCAGCTCCTGCACCAGGCGATCGAGGTGATCGGCCTCGTCGACATCTACAACCAGCGCCTCAACCCGGCGGCCGATATCTTCGTGGAAGCTCTGCACCTCGGCGTTATGCGCCGCCAGCTCCGACTCCTGCCGGATGCGCGTGGAGAGCTCGGCCTCCATAAGAGGCGCGGCGGCCCGGCCCACCTTCAGGTCTAACGCGCGAAGCACCTCGACCACCACGCTGCTATTGTATGCGCCGTCCCTCATGATCGCGCGACCGCCGCCAAGCAGTTCGGTCTGGGTCTCGGCCAGCCGGACGGAGCCGGTCCTGAAGACGATGAAAGCCATTGCGAGGCGATCCTCGCTGGCGAAGACGCTTGCCAGCGAACCAGGCTGCGCCGCCTCCTGGCGCGTGACGAGGCGCTTGGTGTTGACGACCCGGCACCCGCGGAAGGCCTCCCGGCCGCTGCGGAGGATCTCGACCGCCCGCGAAGCGTGCTCGGGCTCGACGATGACAGCCTCCCGGTTGCGTCCAAGCAGGGCCTCCGCGGCCTCGCGCCAGGATTCGTCGGTGATCTCGGCAACCTGGCACAGGGCGCGCGGCCTCATTCCCGCTCGCTCGAGCTCGGTCATCAGTCCCGATGTCCGCTCGTCAAGCGCGACGCGGCCCTGCTTCGCCTCGGCGAGGCGCTTCCTGAGGGCCGCCATGTTCTGCTCGTGCTCTCGGCGCCTCACGATGGCGTCGTCTCGGCGCGCCTGAATCTTAGGCAGGTCTGCGATGGCGGCGGTCCGCACGACGGTGGCCAGCGCCTCCATCGCGAACGGATCTTTCGGCCAGTCCGGCGGGACAAGGCCGACGCT
>DASVPM010000195.1:0-7116 GCA_036382815.1 Allosphingosinicella sp. | reverse complement strand
TCATCGCCGCGATGCTCTTTTTCACCGGCCTGCTGGCGCTAGGCATGCTCGGCTGATCGCTTCCGTCAGGCTGGCCGGATCAAGGTATAGGCGGGGGGCGCCAAGGCGGCGCGGATCGAGGGAGGGCCGTCGCCGCCCTCGATCGACACCGGACGTCGAAGGATCGCGGCCAGGGTTTCGGCGGCGATGTCGACGCTCAGCGACGCCGCGATGCAGCTCTGGCTCCCGGCGCCGAAAGGCAACCAGGCCCGGCGGTCCGTCGTCCCGCGCCACCGCTCCGGGCGAAAGGCCGCCGGATCGGGCCAGTAGGCGGGGCTGCGCTGGACTCCGTAGGGGCTGATCGCGATCTCGTGCGCGGGCGATACCCGCTCGCCCGCTATCTCCGTCTCGCCCAGCGGAGTGCGTCCCAGAAGCCACGCCACCGGATACAGGCGCAGCGCCTCGCGAACGAGGTCCCGGCTGGGAAAGCCGGCGCGGTCGTTGCGAATCGCGAGCAGAAGCGCCCATCCGAGGGCGAAGCCGATCGATCCCGACAGCGCGAAGACAAGCGCCAAATAGAGGTGGACGAGTCCGGTGTCGCTCATTCCGCGTTTGGCCCCGGCGACGATGTCGAGCAGGTCGCCGTCGGGCCCCCGCCCCGTCGCCTCCGCCTCCTTGAGGATGATCCGCGCGAGCTGGATCCGGCGGAAGAAGCGTGGCAGCCGAAGGCGCCGCTTGGGCGCGTGCCGGTTCGCCAGCCGGTCCTCGAGGATGAAGTCGAGCGCGGCATGAAGGCCGGGCGGGCGGTCTGGGGAGGCCAGCACCGGCCGCATCATGGCGAGCATCAGCCTGTTGCCGGCTCCGGGCCACAGGCTGCGAACGCCGAGAGACTCGACATGCGCGTCCCAGTCGAGCTGACGGACATGGCGCTGGACCAACGCGAGGAATTGCCGGGCGACCGCGATCTGGGCCGCCCGCGGAGCCAGCGCGCCCTCGATCGGTCCGAAGAAGTCCGAATGTTGAAGGAGCCGGCCGTCGTCGTTCTTCAGCAAGCTTCGCGCCGCGCCGGCCTCGAGCACGCAAAGCAGGTTCGGATCGATCCATTTCGCGGAGCACCCTTCCATCGCGGCCGCGTCGAGCCAGCCGAGCGGATCGGCCTCGAAGCCGGAGCCCCGGGCCCGGGCTGCCGTTCCACCGCTCATCGAAACGTCCGCATGCGCCGCTACTCCCGATGCTCAGTATAGGAGCTATCCGCGGTCTGTACATTTGCCGGAGGTCAAAGGACTCAAAATCGTCTGAAGCCCGAGATCCTGCAGGCCGGGGACAATATATCCGTTTCGGACGTATATTTCCTGGGCGCGCGCCTGTTCGGATATACTTCGTCGCGCGGGAGCCCTAGACTTGCCTTCCCAAAAGGAGGTGAATCATGAGCAATATGCTTCGTGCTCTTCGTGTTTCGCTGAACCATCGACCCATGGGCCGCTGCCGGTACACCATCTGGTATCTCTACGTCGAATTCTGATCGTCCCCGCCCCGCGGCGAGGTGGAAAGGCGGCCGGTTTCCAGCCGCCTTTCTTTTTGGGAGGAACAGGCCATGGCCGCCGATCCCTTTCTGGGGTCCCTGATCCGCAGGGTCGACGAAGAGGGACCCGTCTTCGCTTTGCCTGACGGCACGGTGGGCATTTTCGATCCCGTCCTCGCTTTGGAGATCGAGGTCGCGAATTCGAAGGGCCTCAAGCTTCCCGGCTCGCTGTCGAGCCCCGGGCGCGATGGCGGGTCGGCGGACGAGGTGACCTGGAGCGAGGCGCGCGCCCTGCTGATCCAGCGGAGCCGGCAGCTCAGCGCCCCGGCTCACCTCAAGGGCCTTCACGCCCGGATGCGGCGCGTGCTCCTCGCCGAGAGCGGCCGGGCGCAGGACTTTACGCCGGTCGTCGTGCGCGCCTTGTCGGAAGCTATTCTCCCGCTGATCATCGACGGCTTGCACAGGCGCGGGGCGCAAAAGCTGGCCGCCGAGCAGCGGGCGAACTTCAGCAGGATCTGGTCTCCTCCGGCGACCAGGCCCGGCCTCGCACGGCGCGTTGCGGATGTGCTGAGGGAGGTCGGGGTCGGCCGGGCGATCTCGAGGCACCTTGCGAGGCGCGCCGCGGGCAAGGAGCCGGCGCGCGACGATTATGCCCAGGCCATCGTGCCGCTGGTGAGCAGGGTCGGGGTAACGCGCGCGGCCTATCTGGTCACGACCCTTCTGGCGGCGGCGGCCAGCCCGCCGGGGCTGGTCGCCTCCTGCATTCTCTACGAGCTGGTCCGGAATGCGGAATGGCGCGAACGTCTCCGCGCCGAGCTCGGCGCGCTGGAGCCCGGCGAACTCTCCGCCGCCGCCGGCAACGCCCCCGCGACGAGGCGGTTCATCAGGGAAGCGATGCGTTTGTGGGTGTTCCCGCTCGTCGCCCACCGAATCGCCTATCGCGACCTCGAAGTCGCCGGCGCCGCGATCCGCGCCCGCTGCCCTTACGATCTCAGCCCCTATGTCATGCACCATTCGGAACGTTACTGGACGGATCCGGAGCGGTTCGATCCGGACCGGTGGCTCGCGACCGACGCGCTTCCGGCCTCCGCGGCCTACGTGCCCTTCGGCTTCGGGCCGCGAAGCTGCGTCGGCGCCCTGGTCGGGCAGGCCCAGCTGCTTCTCTTCTGCCGGCTCGCCACCTGCGAGTTCGACTTCGAGCTGGCCGGGGGGGCGAAGCCGAGGATCGCGCTCGAGGGCTTCGCCCTGCCGGCGGATTTCAGGGGCACGGTCCGGCCGCGCGCCTGAAGGGCGTCAGGCGCGGCACGGATATTTGCGGGCGAGCAGCGCCCGGAGGGCGTCCCTGACCTGGATTCGCGGACGCTGCGCGGCGGGGATGGAGCGGAAGGCGGCGAGGACTTCGTTGCTCGTCAGGTCCGAACCGGCGGTCGGGCAATAAGCCGGCTTGCGGCCCGCCTTCTGCGCCGCCAGCCGCTCCGAGCGAAGTCCCTGCGTCTGGTCGACGACCTCCTTCTTCAGCAATTTATAGTCGCTCGACATCAAGGCCAGCATGCCCTTTTTCTGAAGGGCGTCGGCCTTGGCGAGGAAGGTGGCGACATCCATCGCCTGGGCCGCGCCGATCGGGATGACGGCCAGCAGGGCGGCGGCAAGCAGCGTCTTCTTCAAAGGGAATCTCCCGCGTGAGGCGCGCAGGGAAGCGCTCGCGCGCTGAACGCGGGTTGAACGCCGCGGTGCCGGCATTGCGAGGCGCGCGGCTTCGCGACGCCCGCAATGACGGCGAGCGCCCTAGGCCCCCTGCGGCGCCGGTCCGCCAATGCCTCCGCCGCGCGGGCGCCGCGTCGACGGGATCGAGGTGCCCGACGCCGGGATGAGCGGCGCGCGCGACCCCGGATCCTCGCGGCCGATATCCTCGCCGGCGATCGCCTTCTTGGCCTCCTCGCCGTTCAGGGTCTCATATTCGAGCAGGGCGCCGGCCAGCCGGTGGAGCTCGTGGAGGTTGTCGGTGAGCACCTTGCGCGCCGCGGCCTCGGCCTCCTCGATCAGTCGGCGGACCTCGCTGTCGATCAGCCGCGCCGTCTCCTCGGAGACGCTCTGGCTTCGGGCGACGCTGTGGCCGAGGAACACCTCCTCCTGGTTGTCGCGGTAGCGCAGCCAGCCGAGCTTGGGCGACATGCCATATTCCATCACCATCGAGCGCGCCATGTCGGTCGCCTGCTGGATGTCGTTGGACGCGCCGGTGTTGAGCTCCTCCACGCCGTAGATGAGCTGCTCGGCGATTCGCCCGCCGAAGCAGAGCGCGAGCCGCGCCTTCATCTGCTTCATCGACATCGAATAGCGGTCGCGTTCGGGCAGGTTCCAGGTCACGCCCAGGGCCCGCCCGCGCGGGATGATCGTCACCTTGTGAAGCGGATCGCAGCCCGGCACGTGCAGCGAGACGAGGGCGTGGCCCGCCTCGTGATAGGCGGTCGCCTTCTTCTCGTCCTCGGTCATCACCATCGACTTGCGCTCGGCGCCCATCATGACCTTGTCCTTGGCGAGCTCGAACTCCGACATCGCGACCAGCCGCTTGCCCTTGCGCGCGGCGAGCAAAGCCGCCTCGTTGACCAGGTTGGCGAGGTCGGCGCCGGAGAATCCGGGCGTCCCCCGCGCGATGGTGCGCGGATCGACGTCGGGCGCCAGCGGCACCTTCTTCATGTGCACCGCGAGGATCTTCTCGCGCCCCTCGATGTCGGGCCTGGGCACGACGACCTGGCGGTCGAAGCGGCCCGGGCGGAGCAGCGCCGGATCGAGCACGTCGGGCCGGTTGGTCGCGGCGATGATGATGATGCCCTCGTTGGCCTCGAAGCCGTCCATCTCGACGAGCAGCTGGTTCAAGGTCTGCTCGCGCTCGTCATTGCCGTTGCCCAGCCCCGCGCCGCGATGCCGGCCGACCGCGTCGATCTCGTCGATGAAGACGATGCAGGGGGCGTTCTTCTTCGCCTGCTCGAACATGTCGCGCACCCGGCTGGCGCCGACGCCGACGAACATCTCGACGAAATCGGATCCGGAGATGGTGAAGAAGGGCACGTTGGCCTCGCCGGCGACGGCCCGCGCCAGAAGCGTCTTGCCGGTCCCCGGCGCACCGACCAGCAGCGCCCCCTTCGGGATCTTGCCGCCCAGCCGTGCGAACTTGGTCGGGTCCTTCAGGAAGTCGACGATCTCCTGCAATTCCTCGCGGCTCTCGTCGATCCCCGCGACGTCGTCGAACGTCACCCGCCCCTGCTTCTCGGTCAGCAATTTGGCCTTCGACCGCCCGAACCCCATCGCCCCCGATCCGGCGTTCTTCTGCATCTGCCGCATGATGAAGAAGGCGATGCCGAGGATGAGCAGGAAGGGCAGCGACTGGTAGAGCAGGATCAGCCACACCGAAGTCTGCGGCTCGGGCTCCCCCTGGAACGAAACGCCCTTCTCGCGAAGCCTCGAGGTCAGCTGCGGATCGGGAATGAAATTGGTCCGGAACGCGTCCCCGTTGGTCAGCTTGCCGGAGATCACCTCCTTGCCGATCGAAACCTCCTTCACGGAGCCCTCGTCGACCCGGTTCAAAAACTCCGAATAAGCCATCGCATTCCCGCCCGCCGAGCGAGACCCGCCCCCGTCGACGATCTGAACGAACAGGATGAGGGCGAGCAGGATGCCGGCCCAGATGAAGAGGCTCTTCATCCACGGGTTAGAGGGGTCTTTCTCGGGGCTTGGACGCTTCGGATTGTCGGACACAGATTTCTCCCGGGCCGCCTATGCGCCCAAACCGTTTAAAGCGCCGCGGATGCCCGCTGCGCGCCTTCCCCCGGAAGCCGCTCCGGAGCCATCCCCCTAAAATAGGATTTCCCGGGGCTTTGGCAATGTCGCCCGGCTTGTAGCCGAGGCGGGTGAACATGGGATTACGGCGAGCGGGCTGCGTTATCAACGCGCGGCGTCGATCACATGGGGCCGCGGTACGTCACGCTGGTCCAATTCAAAAGCGGAGCATCTGAATTTCACTCGCCAGCCTGAATTCCGCCTCTAAGAACCTCCGAGCCGCCATTGCAGCAGCGAATGCTGCCATCGCCTGCCATTCATCAGATTTGTCTTCCTCGCCGAAATCCGAAATGCCCCTAAAAATGGTCCACGGGATTCTACATTCCTCTGCTGCCTGCGCGAAGCCACTGCCCTCCATGTCGCACGCCCTGACCCGATCATCCGTCACTTCCAAATGTTCTGGCAAGCTTCCGTCAGCAACAAGATCTTCACCAGCAACAATAATACCTTCCGTAACCTTAAATTGCGCACTAGAAATAGCGTTCTGATCCGGCAGAAGGTGCTCGGCGCTGCGAATGCGAGCCACGTTTTCGTGCATCCTCTCACGCCATCGGTCACGTTTCATCAGTCGAGCTGGAAGATGACTAAGAAGTCGAAGAAGTTGCGGATTCAGAGGGTATTCGTCGTCCCGCAGTGCATCTTGCACTGGTTGTAACCTTCGACTAGCGACATCTATCACCCTGTTGGCGATAACTACATCACCGAGTGCGACCTTATCTCTCACTCCTCCACCTATCCCCGACAGAATGACTACCTCGGGGCTGAATCTTAACGCTAGTAAAAGTTTGAAGGTCGCAAGAGCCGCGTTGACATTTCGCGCCTTCGTAAGAACGCTAATTGCCAGCGTCATTGGGTTTCTATTGGGACGAGTTAAGCCAACGTAAAATATCTTATGTCCGTCTAGATTGTCGTGCTCGTCGGAAAATGGGTCAAAATCAAAAACAAGCGAGGCAGGATTCAACTCCTTAATCAGAGGGCAAATTATCAAAGCGTCTACCTTGCGCAAGTTCGGTAACTTGCGCGCGAATTCTGCGGCAGCTTCCTCCATGGACGATTGTGGAGACGGAGCGGTGGGATCGAGGCCCGTGAGCCAGCGAGTTGCGAAATCTCCTCGATCGGAACTTTTCCCCTGTAAGTCCCTCCACATCAATGAGACAGCTGCTTGCCGCATCTTTGAAGTCCAATGCGGAGGCACGGGAAGCTCGTCTGCCGATAGCAAATCCAACAGGGCAGCACGGTTCCGATCGTCCGCCATGCCTTAACGCTCTAAATCCAGCCTACCGAATTGATAGAGTGCAACATGCGGCACCGTAAGGTGGGCTGTCTGGGGGCCAAAGGCAGCAAGCGAGACAGAGCATAGTACGGGTAACTCAAATGCCGACGCAAGATTGTATAGGCCAGTCAGTGTGCCACCACTCAGATGAAACTCATCAAGCAGCACAAGGGAAGGCCTTTCGACGTGGGACACTCTTCGTACCAATTGCCGCCAAGTTTCCAACTTTTCCAACGTACCATATTTATCATTAACTGAGCGGATATCGAGGCCCGGACCTTTCTTTAGAAATGTCTCAATGATCGCGCGCTCCACATAAATGGTATCATGACCCGCTAAGCCTTGAAGCGACCCTGCGAGCGTTGACGCATTGTCCTCCTTGGGACAGAGAAATGCAATGCTTGGCGGAAGCAGATTTGGAAAACGACGGTGAAGCAACGCGTCCACCTTGGCCGCGATGAAGGGGCCATTCGTGCGGACTAGATGACCGAAGTGGGGTACGTACCCT
>DASVPM010000194.1:0-9316 GCA_036382815.1 Allosphingosinicella sp. | reverse complement strand
GGCACGTAGCTGGCACCAATTCCGCCTGGCACGTAGCTGGCACCAATTCCGCCTTGCTAGCGCCAATTTCGCGGCACCGATTCGGTGGCGGGCACCAGTTCCGGGCGGCACGAATTCCGCCGGCGCGGTCAGTCGGACCCGTCTCCGCCGCCTTCGGGGGGAAGTCGGCCGCGGCGCTCGGCGATGCGCAGGTCGGCATGGTCGTCCGAATCCAGGCCCTCGTCGAGGAAGGCCCGCCAGTCGTCCACCCGCGCCCGCGCCGGCGCCGGGTCGACGAGCCGGTCGGCGGCAAGCCCCAGGTGGCCACGGGCGCTCGACCAGCGCCAGTCCTCCGGTCTCGCCGCCAGCCGCGCCCGCACCGGGTTGAGCTCCACGTAGCGAAACGAGGCATAGAGGCGCGCCTCGTCCAGCGGAAAGGAGGCGAAGCGGTCCTGCCAGAGGTGACCGGTCCAGCCGTGGCGGCGATTCACCTCGAGGGCGTAGCGGCGATGCAGCGGTCCGAGCGCCGCGGCCAGTCCATTCTCGGCCGCGGGCACCAGGATGAGGTGGACATGGTTGGGCATCAGGCACCAGGCCCAGACGGCGACTCCGTGCTTTGCGCAGCCGTTCCGCAACAGCGCCAGATAGAAGGCATAATCTTCATCGGAGGAGAAGACGGGATGCCGGCTCTGCCCGCTGGGTCACATGATGCGGCTGATCCGGGACGACGAGGCGGGGCGGACGGGGCATCGCGACGGCTTAACACAAAAGCGCAATTCTCGCCACCGCGGCCATCGAAAACCGTTCAACTGACAGCCCGCTCATGATCCGCCCATGATCGGTCCCGCATGATCGGTGCCAGCTACGTGCCAGGCACGTGCCTGGCACCGAGTGCCCCCAGCGCTCGAAATGGCCGTTTCATCGAGGTGTGCGCATGATCGGTGCCAGCTACGTGCCTGGCACGTGCCTGGCACGTGCCTGGCACCAAGGCCCCCCGCATGATCGGTGCCAGCTACGTGCCTGGCACGTGCCTGGCACCAAGGCCCAATGTTCCTTTCCGCCTCTGTCAGTGATTGAAGGAGCGACCGCGTCGCTCAATCGGCGGATCCGTCGTCCAGCCACTAACGATGTGACGGCCGCAGCCTCTTTGGTCCTCTGGTGCTTCGGGTGAAGCAACGGCCGCTCCGCCCGTTAGTGCGTCAATAATGCACCGCCCGCCCATAAGCGTCGAGCACGCTCTCGTGCATCATCTCGCTCAGGGTCGGATGCGGGAAGACCGTGTGCATCAGGTCCGCCTCGGTCGTCTCGAGCTGCCTCGCCACCGCATAGCCCTGGATCAGCTCGGTGACCTCCGCCCCCACCATGTGGGCGCCCAATAATTCCCCGGTCTCGGCGTCGAACACCGTCTTCACGAAGCCCTCGGCCTCGCCGAGAGCGATCGCCTTGCCGTTGCCGATGAAGGGGAATTTGCCGACCCTGACCTTGCGTCCGTCCTCCTTGGCCTTCGCCTCGGTGAGCCCGACGCTCGCCACCTGCGGGCGCGAATAGGTGCAGCCCGGTATGTTCCAGGTCTCGAACGGATGCGGCTTCAGGCCGGCGATCGCCTCGACGCAGACGACGCCCTCGTGGCTCGCCTTGTGCGCGAGCCAGGGCGGGCCGGTGACGTCGCCGATCGCGTAGACGCCGTCGACGTTGGTCCGGCCATAGCCGTCGACGGCGATGTGGCCGCGGTCCGTCTTCACGCCCAGAGCCTCGAGGCCGATGGCCTCGGTGTTGGGGACGATGCCGATGGCGACGATGGCGTGGCTGAAGTCCTGCACCTCCCCGCCCTTGAGAGTAGCCTTGACCCCGTCCGCCCCGGTCTCCAGCTTCTCGACCCCCGACGAGACGCGGATCTTCATCCCCTGCTTGGTCAGCGCCTTGTGGACGAAGGCTGAGACGTCCTCGTCCTCGACGGGAAGGATCCGGTCGAGCATCTCGACGATCGTCACCTCCGCGCCCATGTCCGAATAGAAGCTGGCGAACTCGACCCCGATCGCCCCCGATCCGATGACCAGAAGCTTCGTCGGCATGACCTTGGGCACCATCGCGTGCCGGTAGGTCCAGATCCGCTCCCCGTCCGCCTTGGCGAAGGGCAGGTCGCGGGCGCGGGCGCCGGTGGCGATCAGGATGTGCTTCGCTTCCAGAACCTTGTCGCCGACCCGCAGGCTGCCCTTGCCGGCGAGCTTGCCCTCGCCCTCGACGACGGCGATCTTGTTCTTCTTCATCAGCCCCTTGACGCCGCCGTTGAGCTGGCCCGCCACCTTGCGCGAGCGGTCGACGATCTTCGCCAGGTCGAAGGCGGGCTTCTCCGCGATCAGCCCGTAGGCGGAGGCGTGGGTCATATAATGGTAGATTTCGGACGTGCGCAGCAGCGCCTTGGTCGGGATGCACCCCCAGTTGAGGCAGATCCCGCCCAGTTTCTCCCGCTCCACGATCGCCACCTTCATGCCGAGCTGGGCACCGCGGATCGCGGCGACATAGCCACCGGGCCCGGAGCCGAGGACGATGAGGTCGTAAGTGTCAGCCATTAGTCAATCCCACTTAGACTTTAATTTAACCGCAGCATTAGCGGAGCGAAGCATTGATCCAATCGACCCACCAAGGAATATCGAGATTATTACCTGTTCTTTGGAAGGCATTTCGTCTATCAGAATGGAAATCGAGTCTTTACTAATATTCAGAGCTACAGCTGCTTCCGCTAAACTAGTAGTAGACTCGACTTGAGCAGACCAGCAGTGCAATGCCTTTAATTCCAAAGACACGCGTTCGACGTGATGGAGATTATTGTTTGTTAGCGTCACAAATCCAAAATTTACCTGCCTCAGGTCATTCGCGATTCCCTGCTGTGCTAGCCATCTTTCGTCACTTATAGGCACCTGCCAATTATCTGGTAGCGGATAGCGCCCCCGCCCACTTATGATCCGATAGTCAAGAATAGGGGGATCTGGCTTCGTCGGCTGAGCTAAGGGCGCGGCAACGAGAGTTTCCCGCCTGCTCGAATGGCGATATTGTAAATAGGCGACAAGCGCAGCAGCGAGGGCCCCGATTGATCCGATCGCGGTCCAATCCATTAGCGCAACCTGGACCGGGGCGGGCCGCCAGCGCAGCGGGGCCCCCGCCTCATCGCTCCGCCCAGGACAGGAACACCCAGGCGACCAGGGTCACTCCGGCGAAGAGCGGGAGCGACCAGTGAACGAGGTGGCCGCCGACGTCGAACTCGAGCAGGCCCCGGCGGACCCAGTCGCTGAGCTGACCGGCATTGCTGCGCAGCACATAAGGGATTGCGATCGAGGCGACCAGACCGCCCAGAACGGCTTTGCCGAGCGCCATTTCAGGCCAGCATTCCGAGCGGCGCCTCGACCAGCCGCTTGAACCCCTGCATCAGCCGGGCGCCGTCGGCGCCGTCGATGGCGCGGTGGTCGAAGCTTCCGGTCGCGCTCATGACGGTCGCGATCTGCAGGCTGTCGTCGACGACATAGGGCCGCTTTTCGCCCGCCCCGATCGCCATGATCATGCCCTGCGGGGGGTTGATGACGGCCTCGAACTGCTTGATGCCGTACATGCCCATGTTCGACAGGCTCGCCGTCCCACCCTGATATTCCTCGGGCTTGAGCTTGCCGTCGCGGGCCCGGGCGGCGAGGTCCTTCATGCCGGTCGCGATCGAGGACAGGCTGCGCGTGTCCGCCTCCGTGATCACCGGGGTGATGAGGCCGTTCGGGATCGACACGGCGACCGAGATGTCGGCCCGCCTGAAGGTGACGAGGTCGCTGCCGGTGAACTGCACGTTGCACTCGGGGACCTCCATCAGCGCCGCGGCGAGCGCCTTGATCAGCAGGTCGTTGACCGAGAGCTTCACGCCGCGCGGCTCGAGCGTCGCATTGAGCTCGCCGCGAAGCTTCAGCAGCGCGTCGAGCCTGATGTCCACGGTGAGGTAGATGTGCGGAACGTTCTGCTTCGACTCGGTGAGCCGCCGCGCGATCGTCTTGCGCATGTTGGAGAGCTTGGCGACCTCGTGCGGAATCTCCGGCACGCCGTAACTCGGAGCCGTCGCGGCCTGCGCGGCCTGGGCCGGCGGCTGGGCCGGAGCGGTGGGGGCCCCTGCCGGCTTGCCTGCGGCGCTGTCGACATCCGCCTTGACGATCCGCCCGCCCGGACCCGAGCCGGCAAGGCCGGCGAGGTCGATTCCGCGCTGCTCGGCCAGCCGTCGGGCGAGCGGGCTCGCTTTCACCCGGTCGCCGAGGTCGGCTTTGGGGCCGGGACCGGCGTCGCTGTGCTGGACGGGGTTGACGCCTTTGGAAGCCGCGGCGGGCGCATCGTGGGCGGGACTCGCCCCATAGCCTTTGACCTCGGGCGTCGGAGTGGGAGTGGCGGGCTGCCCGGCGCCGGTCTCGCCGCCGTCCTTCGCCACCGGCTCCCGGGCCGCCGTCGGTGCGGAAGCGGCGGCGCCGGCATCCTCGCCTTCGCCGGCGATCAGGGCGATGACGGTTCCGACCTTCACCTCGTCCGTCCCCTCGGCGACCAGGATCTTCGCGATCGTGCCCTCGTCGACCGCCTCGAACTCCATCGTCGCCTTGTCGGTCTCGATCTCGGCGAGCAGATCGCCCGCCGCGACCGTGTCCCCTTCCTTGACCAGCCATTTGGCCAGCGTGCCTTCTTCCATCGTCGGGCTGAGGGCAGGCATCTTCAATTCAATCGGCATGGCGCTCGGGGCTCCTGGGCGGCAGTGCTGGTTATGCCAAACAGCAACAGAAGGGGCCGGGTCAAGCCCGTCGTGCGCTTGCGCGGTCCCCCGATCTGGCGCAGCATCGCGATCCGCGGGAGCCCGATGCGAGATCGCAGGGAGGCTCCCGCCCCACGGGAGTCCCCATGCGATCCTATCTGGTGGTGATCGACGAGACCAGCGAGGCGCGCGCCGCCCTTCGCTACGCCGCGCGCCGGGCCTCCGGAACGGGCGGCGGGGTGATCCTCCTGGCGATCATCCCCCCGGCCGAGTTCGTGCAGTGGGGCGGGGTCCAGGCCGCGATGGAGGAAGAGGCCAAGCTTCGCGCCGAGGCGATGGTTCTCCAGGCCTCGGGCGCGATCGTCGAGGAGGCGGGGATCGAGCCGACGATCCTCGTTCGCCAGGGCGAGCCGGAAAAGGCGATAGCCGACCTCCTCGCAGAACGTGACGACGTCGCCGCCTTGGTGCTCGGCGCCGCGGCGGAAGGCGGGCCCGGCCCGCTCGTCAGCCACTTCTCGGGAGCCGTCGCGGGGAGCCTGCCCTGCCCGCTCGTCATCGTGCCCGGCCGCCTCGGCGAGGGCGATCTCGACAGGTTGAGCTAGCCGCGGTCATCCCGGCGGAGGCCCGGATCCCGGCGGGCGATGAACGCCGGCGTCGGTCACCCCCGGCGCCCAGCCTCCGCTAGGGCGACCGCCTGATCCTATCCGCGCTCGCCCGGACGCGGCGCCGGGGCCGACTTCACGGAGCGGCGGACCGGCCGGCTGTAGTGGCGCACGACCGGCTTCTTGTAGTGGCGGCGCGGAGCGGCGCGATGCTCGTAGACCGTCTCGTAATAGGTGCGCGTCTCGACCACCGGAGCGGTGGTCGTGATCGTCTCGGTGACGACGACGGGTCCGCAGCCGCAGCCGCCGCCGTAACCGTACCCATAGCCGTAACCCTGGCCGTAGCCGTAGCCGTAGCCCGGATGCGGCGGCGGCGGCGGCACGTGGCGGACCGGGCCGCAGCCTCCACCGCAATCCCCGTCATGCCCGCCGCCGCGCCGGATCACCCGGACGACCCGGTCGCCGCCGCCATGATGGCCGCGCCGCGCATCGTCGCCCTCGTCATAATCCTCGTCACCATAGCCGTCGTCGCCATAGGCTTCATCGTCATAGCCGCCGTCGTCATAGGCCATCCGGTCGCCGCTTCGGTCCCAGTCCCAGCCGTAGCGGCTGTCCATCACCCGTCCGTCGGCG
The DNA here is from genome assembly GCA_036382815.1 of Allosphingosinicella sp. Classification (GTDB taxonomy): domain Bacteria; phylum Pseudomonadota; class Alphaproteobacteria; order Sphingomonadales; family Sphingomonadaceae; genus Allosphingosinicella. The sequence continues at coordinate 3,340 of DASVPM010000194.1, read as the reverse complement.
TCGATCAGCAGGGCGTCGTCATAATAGCGCACCCAATGCCCGCCGGGCATCGGTGCCGGGAAGCCGAACATCTGCCAATTGTTCACGAAGAATTGCCGGCCCCGGAAATGCGGCGGGAGGATATGGCCGCGGCCGAAACACTGCCAGCCCGGCATATGGCCGCCGGGCATGCCCCTCATAGGGCCGCCGCCATGCATGACGGGAGGCATGACGTGGTGGCCGCCCCCGGGCATTCCCATTCCGCCATGCCCGGGCGCATGTGCGCCATGGGCGATCGGCGGCGGCGGGGGCGGCGGCGGCGCGCCCTGCGCGATCGCCGCCGGAGTCCAGGCGGCCGACGCCGCCAGGCCGATCAACCAGAGCTTGCTCATCTTCGTCCCCTGTGCGCGAGTGCTTCCGCGAAGCCCCGGCAGGAGTCGGGGCCCGTTAAGACTTTTTTAACGCTTCGGGGGTGGCTTTGCTACCGGCGCCCAGCCGCGGCGCGATCCTCCGTGCCAATTCGAGACACCCCGCCAGGTCCCCGGAGTCGAACCGGCCCAGGCTGGGACTGTCGAGATCGATCACCCCGAGCAGCTCGCCGCCGTCGATCAGCGGCACGACCAGTTCCGACCGCGACGCGCTGTCGCAGGCGATATGCCCGGGAAAGGCGTCGACGTCCTCGACCAGCTGGGGCTCGAGGCTCGCCGCCGCCGCCCCGCAAACCCCTTTGCCGAACGGAATCCGGATGCAGGCGGCCCGGCCCTGGAACGGCCCAAGCACCAGCTCGCCTCCGACATTGCGGTAGAAGCCGGCCCAGTTCAGCTCGGGCAGCGATTCGAAGAGGAGGGCGGCGACGTTCGCCATGTTGGCGATCGCGTCGGGCTCGCCCGCCGTGAGCGCGTCGGCGGCGGCGGCGATCTGGCGCCAGGCTTCGGACTTGTCGGCCGTCTCGATGCGAAAGTCGTACATTCCGGCTCCCTTGCGAGCAGCGAAGCGGCGAAGCAATCCCGCAATTCGGCTCCAGCCTCCCGGTAGATCTCCGCAGACGCGAAAACCGCTCGCTCGGTTCGTCCGACGCCGCCTGCTAGGCCCTGGAAAATTTGATCGCGACGCTCATTCGCGGTCCGTGGAAGAGCTTCGAGGGGACTCCGCCGCGGTGATAGAGCGTGCTGTCGAATATGATCATCCGTCCGGGCTTCGGGTAGATTGCGTAGCAAAAAGCGTCCTGATCCTCGGGATAGAATATGATTTCCCCGCCCCAGTCCTCGTCCCAGCGGGCGTTGGCGAACAGCAAGGCGGTCCAGCCGTCGCCGTCGGTGTGGCCGAACTGGAAATCGCCGAACAAATTGACGTTGAGATAGACGCGGAAGAGCTTGCCGGCGCGGATTCCCTGACCGTCGAGGAATCCGCGCGCCAGTTCGATCAGCGCGTTGGCGAAGGGTTCGGCGCACGCTTCCCCCGGGTGCGCGAAGTCATGCTTGAAATGTTTGAACTCCATCGTGTCGGGACGATCGGAATCGGTCAGCGAGACGGGAGTCGCGCGCAGACGCTCATGAATCTCGAGAGCGGCATCGGCGGTCAGGACATCGTCGAGCACGAAGATTTGCCGGCCGGCTCCATCGACGACGATCTCGGTAAACGTCACATTGCCAGCCATGGCCCGCCTTCGGTTGCCGTTGTGGGTCAGTTGTACAGGAAAATATCGCGCGGCTCGCAAGATCCGGCCGCAACCCTGGGGAATTCGCCGAGCAGGCTCTCGGCAAGGCCGAGATCGCCATTGCGGTAGATCAGATCGAAGATCGCATGGCCGTCTTTCGGAAAGGCCGCATAGTCGAGCCGGGAGATATATTGATGGATCAAATAGACGCTCGAGCGGCTGGATAGCCTCCCCCGCCGCGAAGCGGAGGGAAGTCCGACGCTGTTGAGGTTGAGAAACTGGAAGCGCAGGTCACGCGACCCGCGGGAGCTCCACAGGCGGCCGGGATCGAAGCGGAACCCGCTGTCGGCGGAATCGTCCTGCTTGACCTTGGCCCAGAGCAGCGCGCCGATCTCGCGCAGCAAATGCTCATGTTTCGGCGAGTCATGGGCGACCGGCCGCGACAGCTGCTTCGGCGAAAGCCGGACCCGCCCCCCGGACAGATAGGCGAACCATTCCCGGCAATATTCGCGCTGCAGCTTGCCGTATCTGAGTTCGTGCATCAACCAGGCGCGCAGGACCGGGCTCAGCTGCATGTCCTCGGCTGAAAAACCTGGAAACTGGCCGCTGCAATAGAAGCGGGCGATCAGCTGGAAGAAGGCTTCGCCCTGCACCTCGAAGCCCTCGGAGAAAATGCGATATTCCTCGCAATGGTCTTCCCGATAGCTGACCGTCAGGCCGCGCTTGGCGCTTCCGATCGGCACGACGTCATTGAGAGCGACGCAGGAGAGATACCAATAATCGAGCCCGACCGTCGCCACCGCCTCGCTCAGAAGATGGCAAAACACCATGTCCTCGAAATTATCCGGCCCGATTTCGGCCTCTCCGAAGCCTAGCTCGGGCCAGAGCCGGGCGATCCACCGGTATGACCAGATATGCAGATAATCGTGCGCCGCGAACAGGACTTCCTCGACAAGGCGATCTTCGAAATTCAGCTTTCGCGCCGACTCGCCCGGGCGTTCCATCCAGTCGGCGAGACAGGAATGGCGGCCGGTGAAGATGACGCCCTGGAACGGGTTGAAGCCGCTGACTCGCCGATCGACGACTTTGGCGTAGGACCAGCGCGTGTCTACGCCTCGAGCTTCGATCCTTACCGAGGAGTCTCTCCAAAGCTGGGACACCAACGGAATGTTGAGAAGCGATTCGCGATCGACCGCATCCATCGAAGCAACGCCGACAGGGGTCTTCACGACAATACGAGTCCCGATTTCCCGAATTGCAATCGGCAGCCCGGTCCCCTGAACAATCAGGCCGGCCTGTAGGGCGGCAACCCCAGGTCGATCCTTTTGCTGGAATCCTTCCTGGCCTCTTCGCTGTCTTCGTCCTTCTTTTCGGAGACTGGGCCGCCGTCGTCCCTGTCGACCTTCCTTCCGACCTTCTCCAGCTTGTTCAGGTCTCTTTTCGCGCCGTGGCTCGCGCTCTCGCTGTCGGCGCCACCCACCACGGTTTTGCCGTCCTGGATCTTGACCTGCTCGAGCGACACCGACTTCAGATCGGTTGGTTTCTGTGTGGTCATGATGAAAAGATACCTTTCTGATGCGTCGGAACAGATGGCGCCAATTCGCGGACGTCGATCGAGATCGTCGTCGAGACCATCTCTGCACGGAAGCTCACAACGAAGCAAAGCTATGTCAACTAACCTGCCATGGCAACGTCAAAAAAGAG
>DASVPM010000193.1:0-12479 GCA_036382815.1 Allosphingosinicella sp. | reverse complement strand
GGCCTTCGCCGGGGAACTCAAACCGGCCTCACCCGCATCGGCAGCGATTCGAACAGCTCGGGCTCGCCCACCCGCCGGGCGCCCTCGATCTCCAGGATCCGGAATTTCGTGGCCACCCCGCCAGGCGCCGAGAAGCCGCCGGTCCTGCCGTCGGCGGCGAGCACCCGGTGGCAGGGAATGACGATCGGCGCCGGGTTGCGGCCGAGCGCGAGGCCGACCGCCTGGGCCGCGCCCGGCGCTCCGATCTCGCGGGCGATGTCGCCATAGCTTCGGACCTCCCCGCACGGGATTCGGCGGGCCGCCTGCCACACGTTGCGCTCGAACGCGGAGCCTTCGGGATCCAGCGCGATGCCGGCGAGGTCGGTCTTGCCGCCCGCGAGCAGGCAGACGATCTGGGCGATCGCGGCGGCCGCGAAGGGCGGCGGATCGGCTTCGTCCGCACCGGGAAAGCGCCTCGCCAGCGAAGCTCGCGCCCGAGCGTCCGACTCATCGGGAAGCGCCGCGCCAACCACAAGGCCGCCGCGCCACACGAGGGCGCAGCGGCCTATTGCCGTGTCGAAGAGAGCGTAGCCGCCGCTGTCAGGCGGATTATTCGTAGTCGCCGCCGGCATTGTTGTTGCGCGGCGGCGCCGCGGCCGTGAGCCGAAGCGCTTCGGCCGAAGCGGAGAGCGAGCCGACCTCGTCGGGAGCCTCGTCGTCGTCCACCTGGACGCGCTGCAGGCCGTTGATGAGCGCCTCCTCGAGCTGCTTGGGCTTCACCGTCTCTTCCGCGATCTCGCGCAGGGCGACGACCGGGTTCTTGTCCCGGTCGCGGTCGATGGTGAGCTCCGCGCCCCCCGAGACCTGCCGGGCCCGCTGGGCCGCGAGCAGCACCAGATCGAACCGGTTGGGAATCTTGTCGACACAATCTTCGACGGTAACGCGCGCCATGAAGCAGCTCCGCTTGGGTACCATGTTGGGGAAGCGGGGGAGATACGGACGAGGGCGCCCAAAGTCAATGATCGGGGTCCGAGCTCCCCGGCGGAGGCCGGGGCCCAGTGCCGCGTCCGAACTGGATCCCGGCCTTCGCCGGGAAACAGCGGAGCGAGGGGCTTGCTCTCCCAGCCCGAGGCTCGCATGCACCCCTTATGGGGCAAGCAGTAGCGCACCAGCCGGGTCTTTCGCTGGAGGTTGCGGGCAACCGCCTGACCCTGCTCGCCGAAGGACCGGAGCGGCTCGACGCCTTGCTTCAGCTCATCGGCACGGCGAAGGAGAGCCTTCGCTTCCTCTATTACATGTTCATGGACGATTCGTCCGGCACCCGGGTTCGCGACGCTCTCATCGCCGCGGCCGGCCGCGGGGTTCGAGTCTGGCTGCTCGTCGACGGGTTCGGCTCGACCGCCAATCGCGAATTCTTCCGGCCGCTCGAGGCGGCGGGGATCGCCTTCTGCCAGTTCAGCCCGAAATACGGCCGGCGCTATCTCCTGCGAAATCACCAGAAGCTCGCTTTGGCCGACGGCGATCGGGTCATCATCGGCGGCTTCAACGTTTCTGACGACTATTTCGGGACGGTCGAGACGGGGGGCTGGCGCGACATCGGGCTTCGGGTCGAAGGCGGTTCGGTCGCCTGCCTCGCCGGCTATTTCGACCGCCTCTTCGAATGGGCGCAGGCGCCCGACGCCCGCGTCCGCGACATCCGCCGGCTGCTCCAGCAGAGCAGCGTCACGCAGGGCAGGCTGCACTGGCTGTTCGGCGGGCCCTCGCGCCGCCTCAGCCCCTGGGCGCGCGCCGTCCGCCGCGACATGAGGAGCGCCCGCCGCCTCGACCTCGTCGCCGCCTATTTCGCTCCGAGCTTCGGCATGCTTCGCCGCCTCTCCGGGATCACCCGCCGCGGCGGCCGGGTACGAATCGTCACCGCGTCCAAATCCGACAACAACGCGACCATCGCGGCGGCGCGCAACACCTATTGGTGGCTTCTCAAGCGGGGCGTCGAGATTTTCGAATACCGGCCCACCAAGCTCCACACCAAGCTCTTCGTCGTCGGCGACCTCGTCCATATCGGCTCGGCCAATTTCGACATGCGCAGCCTGTTCCTCAACCTGGAGATGATGCTGCGGGTCGACGACGCGCCCTTCGCGGCGGCGATGCGCCGTTTCGTCGACGGGGAAGTGGCAAGCTCTCAGCCGATCACCGTGGAAAGCCACCGCCGCAACCGCACTTTGCTCAACCGGGTCCGGTGGGCGATCGGCTATTTCATCGTCGCGGTCGCCGATTACCGGATCGCGAAAAGGCTGAACTTCAGGGACGTCGGCTTGCCGAGGCCTTAGCTTCCCAAGTCCTTCCCTGCATTTGCAGGGGAGGGGGACCATGCGAAGCATGGTGGAGGGGCTTTGCCGAGTCCGAAAGAACCCCTCCACCGCGCTTCGCGCGGTCCCCCTCCCCCGGGAATCCGGGGGAGGAATTAATGCCTCAGTCGCGCCAGGCCCAGAAGAGGGTGGCCGGCGGAACGTTGACCCACTCGAAGCCGCGGTCGATGCGGTCGAAATAGGGGGCGATGAAGTCGCGGACCTTGGGTGAGAATTGATAGACGAGGAAGGCGCCGCCGGGCCGGAGCGCCTCGGCGGTCTCCTCGGCGATCTTCGGGCCGATGCCGGGCGGAAGGGTCGAGAAAGGAAGGCCGGACAGGATATAATCGGCATGCTCGAAGCCGAAATTGCGCATGATCTCGCGGACGTCCGCCGCCGAGCCGGTGACCGCGCGAAGCCGCGAATCGCGGATCTTGGAGGTCAGATAGGTGGTGAAATCGGCATTGGTGTCGATCGTGAGCAGGATCGCGTCGGGCGCCAGCTTCTCCAGCACCTTCTCGGTGAAGGTGCCGACCCCGGGGCCGTATTCGACGAACAGCTTGCAATTGGCCCAGTCGACCGGCGCGAGCATCTTGTCGATCAGCATCTTCGACGACGGGATGACCGAGCCGACCATCACCGGATGCTTCACGAAGCCCTTGAGGAACATCAGCCAGGGGCCGCCCTTGGCGCCGTGGCGCGCATAAGCGCGGGATCGTTGAGCCTGTTCGCCGGGAAAGGTCATAAGGATTTTTCCGTAATGAGGTCAGCATGGTGCGTTGGCAAAACAACGCACCGATGGCAAGGGCGGGGCGGCCCGCGGCCCGATTTGGGGCGAATCCGGGACGAAATGCTACATTTCCGGGATTTGTCCCCCAATGACCCCTGCCGCAAGCCTCTCCCGGGAGCGATTCGCGCTGCTTTTCGCGGTGATGCTGGTCGCCGCGTCGGGCAATACGGCGATGCAGTCGCTGATGCCGGCGATCGGCCGGGAGCTCGGAGTGGCCGATCTGTGGGTGGCGGTCGCCTTCTCTTTGTCGGCGGTGATCTGGGTGCTGATGGCGCCTTATTGGGCGCGCCGGGCGGATCATCGCGGCCGGCGGGCATTGATGCGGCTCGGGCTCTACGGCTTCATCGCCTCGTCGCTGATCTGCGGGCTCATCCTCGCCGCCGGCCTGCACGGACTGATCCCGGCGACGATCGTCTTCGTGATCTTCGTCTTCGGCCGGGCGATTTACGGCGGCTGGGGCTCGGCCTCGCCGCCCGCCGTCCAGGCCTATATCGCGGCCCGCACCGAAGGCGAGCAGCGCACCGCTTATCTCGCCGCGCTCGCCTCCTCCTTCGGCCTCGGCACGATCATCGGCCCGGCGATCGCGCCCCTGTTCATCTTCGAGCCGCTCGGACTGTCGGGTCCGCTGATTGTTTTCGCCGCCATCGGAGTCGCCGTGCTGGTTCTGGTGGCCTTTCGCCTGCCCGACGACACGCCGGCCTCGGCCGCGCGCGGCGAGGTGGTCGATTATCCCTCGATGGGGGGATTCCTCGTCGGAAGCCGGGAACGCGGCGGCGACGGCGCGCGGCGGCTGCGCTGGCGCGACCCCCGGATAGTGCCCTGGCACATAATCGGGGTCGTCGGAGGCCATGGCAACGCCGCCTTGCTCGGAGTCATCGGTTTCCTCGTCATCGACCGCTCCGGGGTGCCGCTCGCCGAGGCCCAGCAGTCGATCGCGATCGTCCTCATGGCGGGGGCCGGGGCGACCCTGCTCGCGCAGTGGGGGCTCATCCCGTTTCTCGCCCTGAGCCCGCGGCAGCTCGTTTTCTGGGGGCTCCTGATCGCGTCGGCGGGGACGCTTCTCACCGGCCTCGCGGGCTCGATGTACGGCATCACCCTCGGATTCGCCGTGTCTTCCGTTGGCTTCGGCCTGTTCCGCCCCGGCTTCACCAGCGGCGCCTCGCTGGCGGTCAGCCCCGGCGAGCAGAACGCAGTCGCGGGAATGGTCACCTCGGTCAACGGAGTGGCCTACATCGCCGCTCCCGCCGTCGGAGTGCTGCTCTACGGCGTCTGGATGCCGTTGCCCTTCCTGGGGGTGGCTCTCGTGCTGATGCTGCTGGCCGTCTGGGTGCGGGCGCGGGTGAAGGGATAACGCTCCCCGGCAAAGGCCGGGGCCCGGCGGTGCCGACGGAGCGACTGGGTCCCGGCATTCGCCGGGAAGCTGAGGCACGGCGACAGGGTGAAGTTCACGAAAGGCCCGGCGGAATTTCATTGTGACCTTCCGCGCCGGTGGCCGCCTCCGGGCGGCGCCCGGGCTCCGCAACGCCTCCCGCTCCGCCGGAGTCGAGTCCTCGATCTGAACCGCGCTCCGCCCGCCCGCCTTCTTGACCAGCCGATGCCAGATGAGCGCCAGGCTGCTCGTCCCGCGCGGCCGGGCGGCGAGGATCGAATCCCAGGCTGCGGCGAAGCTCTCCGCGTCCTTGCGCCCTCTCAGCCGGTAGGCGCTCTCCCGGCTCATCCCCGCGCCCCGAGCCGCTCGGTCGACACAGCCGGTACTCGCCAGCACCGCCAAGAACACGCTCTGCCGCTCCGGTGCCCAGCCATCGGTACGCGCACGCACGGGCACCGGCGCAAAAGCCGGAACGGGTGGCGCGGCCGCTGGTGCAGAAATCCCGGCCATGCTCGTGAAGAACATAAAAAGAACAAATATGCAAGGCTTGCGGAGCCTGCACCGTCCCTACACTCGCGCCGGCCTCAGCCGGGCGGGAGGAAAGACCCGGCGAGGCGAAAAGGCGGGGCGCTGAAAGGCGCAGCAGGGTCTCTCCCGCCCGCCCGGCACCAGTCCGGAGACGAGGCGGGCTCTAAACGGTGACAGTATACATTTACCGAAGCTTCCGTCGGCGGTGCGCCGCCGATAAATGTATACTGTCACTGTTTTGGCATGGGCCGCGCCCTGGAGGATCGTCGTCCGTCGCGTCGCCGGCGACAGCGAGGCGACGATCAGCCGTAAATGTATACTGTCACTGTTTGCCCCAAAGTGGCCTTGGAGCCGCTTAGCGGGCTCCAGCTGCCGGCTTCGAGACGCGTGCATTCGTCGCGGCGTCCCCCTCCAGCCTCGGCTCATTCTCTTCGTACCAGCTGTCGGGGAAGTACCGAACGACTTTGTCGCGGCCTTGCTTGTGCCGTGGGGGTTCGGAAAAGAACCCTTCCTTGATATATTTGAGCAGCGTAGGTCGGCTGATACCGAGGCGTTCGCACGCCTCGTGCACCATATCGTGGTCTACCCCCTTGATTCGAATCGCCATTTTTGATTATGCTTTATAGTGTTTCCGGTCTTACCAGTCTGGCTGGCAGAGCCAGTCCGCATAGTCGAAATATGTAGACGGAACAACATAATTTGTTTATCAGTTCGTGCGATTCGTACGTTCGAATCCGAGAGGCTATCATGTCCGACGGGACGGTACGGCAGACCGATGACCTAGATGCGGAAATCGCCGCCTGTTTCCGCCGTGCGGATTTGAAGCCGAGCGAAACTCCTAATACCGGATTCAAGCTGGATCACCATTATGCCGCGACAGTCGCGGCGGGCCCCATCCAGGCGCCTCGTTTCAAGCTGCCGCTGTCGCGGCCTGTCTACGTCGTCGATCAAGACTGAAATTCGGCATGGCCGGGGGCGGGGACACGCTGCCTCCGGCGGCTACGACTGTTGGGAGCCCGCCGCTGCTCCTAGCTCGCCAGCTCGTCGATTTCTTTCTCCTCGTGCTCAGGGAGGAAGGTATTGATGCCACACAGGTTCAGGTGTCGGTGGCGAAGGTCGTCGAAGCCGTCAACTTCGCAGGACGCGACTTGCGTCGCATTGAGCACGATCTAGAGCACGGTGCGTCGCGCGAGAAGTTTGCGGCTTATCATGCCTACTGGATTGCACGCTTGAAGCCGATCACCAATGCACGGCGGCCCGTCGACAATGGTCGCGAGGAGATCGTAGACATCAACGAGCGCCTCTCCATTCTGCTCGCTATTGCCCTCGTGAGTCACGGGGCTTCTGAACCATCTCGTGATGACGTGGCCGATTATACCCCAAAGGGGAAACGTGACGTCGGCTATCAGAGTCCACCTGCGCCCCTTGTCTGGCGCGAATGCAGGCGCCGGTGCACGGGGCAATGCTTTGAAGAAGGTGTGCGCGTCTTTCTGTCACACCATGACTTCCAGCATTTTGAATATCTCGTGCATTCTCTGCGTCACCGAGCCGTCGGGCCGTACGCGATCGTGTCGTTCCTGGACGCGCTTGTGGTCGCTTCCTGTTATGATCTCAACGGTCGTGTCGGTACAAACCTATTTGCCGCTTCGCCCTAATGGTATCCGGCGGCGATTTTCGCTGGAAAAGCGGCGCTGGGCAAAATCGTAGATCCATTGCCATTCGGGAGTACTTGGATCGAGACACCGGCAAATTTCGCGATGGTTAAGTTCCGAATCGTGGTTGTGCTCAGCAATTGCATGCGCGTCACCGCGCGGAATCTTGAAGAATCTGGCGGTGTAACCGCCCTCGGCGATCGTCATAGCATCGAGATTCTGAAACTCAGCGCGGCGGGCCATAAATTCGGTATGAAGGTTGCGCATCACTTTGTTGCCGGGCCGCAGTAAATTAGCGTTCGGTGAGCTGAGGCGCCCCCAAAGATAACCACGGTAGTTAATGTGAGCCAGCCAATGCCCATAATTTGGGCAAGCAAACGCAGCAAATCCAAATATACGGTGCGCTATATCGCGATCCTGAGGCTCGCCAAGTAGGGCATTCACAAAAGCCTGCTTTGCGACGATGCCGCCAAAGCTATGTGTGATGAGCACAAATCGCTGGTGCGCCGTTTGGGCCATCTCGTAAAGGAGTTGATTGGCCACTAGATTATGGGCCAGCGACGCACGACCCGTGCCACGGAAGGTCTTATTCAGGTACTCATAGCAATAGACGGCCGCGCCTAGCGATTGACCAATATCAAACGGCCAAAAATAGGAGTCACGAGCGAGACCCCACGTCTCACGCGAATTTGTGCGAAAACCGTGAATGAAGACGAGGGCTCGTTCCGCTTTGGGCGCATCTCGGATCGGGATAAGGCCGCTCGTCTCACCGCCAAGCAAGCGGCCAACGTTGAGCAACCGAGAATCGCGAATTTCGATGGGAGCCCCCTCTTTGACGTCCGACAGGTTATCAAGGCCGATCGCTAAAAGACAATGTCTGCACGGTCCCTTATTAGGAAGATGATGGTTTAATTATCTCAGGGTAAGGGTTTCTCTGTGATCAAGTTGCCGACTGGCGACGGCCGATCATTCCGATATTTGCCAGTTTGTGCGGTGAACCTGGCCCAATGCCGCATGAGCAACCGCCGCTTATCGAAAAAGGCCGTCCGACGATACGCGGGTTTAACAGCATTAGGGATTGTGTGCGAGCGCTCTCTCGAACCTCCTCGGTCACATTGGTTTGCTCCGCCGCCGAGTCACCGAGGCTGCTCCCGAAACCTCTGCATCACGATGCCCTCGATCCGGCGCCGATCCGTTGCAGGATCTTTCCGGGTAAGGGGACAGGTACCAGTGCCTGTCCCCGGAAACCTCCACTGAACGTCTCCGAGCTGATCCTGAAAACAAGTTCAGGACGCCGAGGAAGCTAATCCGTCCCCTTCGGCCCCCGCGGAGTCAGCATGCCGGGGGAGATAAACCCGATTCCGCCCGCGCCCGAGCTCATCGCGTCGCGCTTCAGGCTTTCCTGGATCTTCTCGTAATCCTTTTCCATCTCGGGGGTGACCGAGGCCCTCGTCTCGTCCAGCGCCATCTCGAAGTCGGAGCCGGTGACCTGGACCGCCTCGATCGAGCGGCGGAGGGCGAACAGGCCGGCTCGGCGGACCAGGTCCTCGAGGTCGGCGCCGGTGAAGCGGTCCGTCCGCGCCGCGAAGCTGTCGAGGTCGACGTCGTCGGCGAGCGGCATCTTCGCGGTGTGGATGGCGAGGATCTTGCGCCGGCCCGCCTCGTTCGGGACCGCCACGTAGATGAGCTCGTCGAAGCGTCCGGGGCGGAGCAGGGCGGGGTCGATCAGGTTGGGCCGGTTGGTGGCGCCGATGACGACCACCGAGCCCAGATCCTCGAGCCCGTCCATCTCGGCGAGGATGGTGTTGACCACCCGCTCGGTCACTTGCGGCTCGCCGAGGCCTCCGCCGCGGGCGGGGACGAGGCTGTCGAGCTCGTCGATGAAGATCACGGTCGGGGCGACCTGGCGGGCGCGCGCGAAGAGGCGGGCAATCTGCTGCTCGCTCTCGCCATACCATTTGGAGAGGAGATCGGAGGATTTGGTGGCGATGAAGTTCGCCTCCGCTTCGCGCGCGGTCGCCTTGGCGAGGAGCGTCTTGCCGGTGCCGGGAGGGCCGTAGAGCAGGAAGCCCTTGGCCGGGCGGATGCCCATGCGCTTGAACGCTTCGGGGCTCTTGAGCGGAAGCTCGACGCCTTCGCGAAGCCGCTCGCGCGCCTCGTCGACACCGCCGATATCGTCCCAGCGAACGGTCGGCGCCTGGACCATGACCTCGCGCATCGCCGAGGGCTGGACCCGCTTCAGCGCTTCCTCGAAGTCGCTGCCCTTGACCGAGAGGTTGTCGAGCACCTCGTTGGGGATGGTGCCCTCGTCGAGGTTGATCTGCGGCATCATTCGCCGCACCGCCTCGATCGCCGCCTCGCGGGTCAAGGCGGCGAGGTCGGCCCCGACGAAGCCGAAGGTCCGGCGGGCGAGCTCCTTGATGTCCACTCCGCCGTCGAGCGGCATTCCGCGGGTGTGGATGGCGAGGATCTCGCGGCGGCCACCCTCGTCGGGCACTCCGATGACGATCTCGCGGTCGAACCGGCCGGGGCGGCGCAGCGCCTCGTCGAGCGCCTCGGGCCGGTTGGTCGCGGCGATGACGACGAGGTTCTGGCGCGGCTCCAGCCCGTCGAGCAGGGTCAGGAGCTGGGCGACGAGGCGCTTCTCGGTCTCGCCCTGGACCTGGCCGCGCTTGGGCGCGATCGAATCGATCTCGTCGATGAAGATGATCGCAGGCGAGGCCTTGGCCGCCTCCTCGAACACTTCGCGAAGCCGCCGCTCGCTCTCGCCATAGGCCGAGCCCATGATCTCGGGCCCGGCGATGTGGAAGAAGCTGGCGTCGCTTTCGTTCGCCACCGCCCGCGCCAGTCGAGTCTTGCCGGTGCCCGGCGGGCCGTAAAGGAGGACGCCCTTGGGCGGGTCGACCCCGAGCCGCTCGAATATCTCGGGATAGCGCAGCGGCAGTTCGACCATCTCGCGAAGCTGGTCGATCGTGGTCCCGATCCCGCCGAGATCGTCATAGGTGACGTCGGCGCGCCGGGTCTCGGTCGCCTCCGCATATTCGGGGCGGAGCTCGACCTCGGTATTGGCGTCGATGTGGACGATGCCCTTGGGCACGGTCGAGACCACCGTCAGCCTGATCTCCTGGAGGGCGTAGGCCGGCGCGTTCAGCATCTGGCGGAGCTCGGGCGGGATGTCGCCGCGCTGGATCTGCTGCTGGCCGGTGGTGGCGACGACGTCGCCGGCGGTGAGCGGCTTCATCCCGAAGCTGCGCTTCAGCGCCTGGGCCGAGCCGTGGAGGCGCAAATTCTTCTGGGCGGGGGCGAAGACCACACGCTGCGCCGCCTTCGACTCGACCTTCCGCAGGGTGACGAAATCGCCGGAGCCGATCTCGGCATTGGCGCGCTGCAGGCCGTCGAGCCGGATGATGTCGAGCCCCTCGTCCTCGCTATAGGGTCCGACGGCGCGGGCCGGGGTGGCGCGCTTGCCGGTCACTTCGATGACGTCGCCCTCGGCGAGCTCGAGCTGGGCCATCAGGCGCCTCGGCAGCCGGGCGAGGCCGCGGCCGCTGTCCTCCGGCCGCATCGTCGCCACCTGCAGCCGGGTCGGCTGCCTTTCCTCGTCCGCCATTCTCGCTTGTCCCTTCGCTGCTCTCGCGAGTGAGATAGGAAGGGTCAACGGGCCTGCCACCCTCGCGGGTTCCGCGGCGCGGTAAAAAAGAAGGCTCCCGTCAGCTCGCCAGCAGGCCGGCGAGCGAGGAGAGAAAGAGGGCGGAAAGGGCGATTCCGGTTGCGGTCGCGGCGGTCATGGCGCTGAGCGGGCGACTTTTCAGCATCCGGTAGGTGAGGAAGGCCCCGGCGAGGCCAAGCGCGACCCCGGTGCCTCCCGCCCACAGGTTCGACGAATACCAGACCTCGGGGGAGGCCAGGCTCGCCGAGGTGCGGAAGCCGTAAACGCGGTTGGGCGGGACGACGCCCAGCGCCATCGGCAAGCTGACCGCCGCGATCAGCAGCGGCGCGACTAGAAGGAGCTTCTTCTTGAAGGCCGACAGGTTCGGATCGTCGCTCATCACGCACTCCGGTCCGGCCCCTGATAATGAAATCGATCGGCGAAGTCATCTTGCCGCGACGTGGCGGGCCGGAAAGGGCAACGCGCAAAAAAAGGGCCGGTCCCGTAAGGACCGACCCTGAAAGTTTTTAGGAGAGGATGCCTGAAAGGCCCGCTCTTTCTCGTCGCCGGACGCTCATTGTGCAAGTGCGAACAAGTATGTTACAGGTGCAATTGTTGCATCGTGATTTGCTGAGTTTTACGCCTTCGTTACGGCGTTGACCGGTAGGTGCAGCGCACAAGAGGAGCGCCTCCATGCGCAGACTGCCACCGCTGACGGCGATCGAGGCCTTCGTCCAGGTCGCCCGGCTCGGCTCGGTCAAAGCCGCCGCCGAGGCTTTGTCCCTGTCGTCGCCGGCCCTCTCGCGCCGGATCCAGTCGCTCGAGCGGTTCACCGGCCATCCCCTGTTCGAGCGGCGTCACCAGTCGGTCCACCTCAACCCGGACGGCGAGCGGCTGATGGCGGAGATCGGGCCGGCGATCGACGCGCTTGCCCTGGCGATGGAACGGGCCACAGGCAGCGTCGAGGTGATGCGGCTTAGGCTCGCCGTGCCCTCGCTCTTCGCCTCCCAGCGGCTGATGCCGAAGCTGCCCGGCCTCCGCGCACTGCACCCCGATCTCCACATCGACATCGACACCGGCGCCAACCGGGTCGCCCGACTCGACGAGGGGCTGGACGCGGCGATCGCCATCACCACGGAAATCGATCCCTCGCTCTACTCGCGGCGGATCGACAACAATTGCGTCATCGCCATCGGCTCGCGCGCCCTGAAGGAGTCGCTGAGCGAGCCGGCCGAGCTCGCCGCGGCCACCATCTTCCTCCATCGCGACATGCCCGATTCCTTCGCTTACTGGCGCGACTCGATCGGCCTTCCCGATTTGCAGCCCGCCGCGATCGATCATTTCGATTCGGGCCAGCTGATTCTCGACGCCGCGGCCCAGGGGCTGGGCGTCGCCTTCATGCTCGAAAGCCATCTCTACGGCTCCGGCGACGACCGCCTCGTCCGGCTCTTCGACCACAAGGTCGAGAGCCCGTACAGCTATTGGTTCGCCTGCCGCCGCTCGGCGCTGAAGCGCCGCCCGGTCCGGATCTTCCACGACTGGCTGTTCGACAGGCTGTTGAAGGAAGAGCTCAGGGAAGCGGCCTGATCTTTAATCCTCCCCCGGATTTCCGGGGGAGGGGGACCGCGCGAAGCGCGGTGGAGGGGTTCTACGGAGCCGGGAAGACCCCTCCACCAGGCTTCGCCTGGTCCCCCTCCCCGGCAAAGGCCGGGGAGGATATCACCCTAGCCCTTCAAAGCCGCAACGGCCCGCCTCAGGACCTTGCGCGGCAATATCCGCCCCGCCTGCGACGTCATCTTGTTCATCAGCCCGGGAACGACGATCGGCTTGTTGCGCGCCAGCCCGGCGAGACCGGCGGCGACGACGGCCCTGGGGTCGGTGGCCATCTTCGCGAGCCGGCCGCCGGGGCTTCCCGCGACCTCGAAGAATTCGGTCGCGGTCGGGCCCGGGCAGAGCGCGCTGACATGGACTCCGCTCCCCTTCGACTCCTCGTGCAGAGCCTCGCTGAGCGACAGGACATAGGCCTTGGTCGCGTAATAGACCGCGCTGTAGGGGCCCGCCTGGAAGGCGGCGGTCGACGCGACGTTGAGGATGAAGCCGCGGCGGCGCCCGAGCATCGGCGGAAGCGCCAGCCGGCAGAGCTCAGTCAGGGAGCGGACGTTGAGGT
>DASVPM010000192.1:0-10432 GCA_036382815.1 Allosphingosinicella sp. | reverse complement strand
CGGCGGGGAGGTGGAGGAAGCGATCACCTCCCCGCGCGAGCAATCGACCTCGTCGGCGAGGGTGAGGGTGACCGACTGGCCCTCGACGGCGCGGTCGAGGTCGCCGTCCAGGGTGACGATCCGCTCGATCCGCGAGCGCCGGCCCGAGGGCAGGATGACGACCTCGTCGCCCGGCCGGACAGTTCCGCCCGCGATCCGGCCGGCATAGCCCCGGAACCGGCTGTGGGGGCGGTTCACCCACTGCACCGCCATATGGAAGGCGCCGGACTCGGGACGGGCGGCGACGATCGGGACGGTCTCGAGATGCTGGAGCAGGGCCGGCCCCTCATACCAGGGCATTGCCGGGCTCGGCGCCGCGATATTGTCGCCGGCGAGGGCCGAGATCGGGATGGCGACAAAGGCGCCGATCCCGATCTCGTCGGCGAAGGCGCGGTAATCGGCGACGATCGCCTCGAAACGCTCCCGGCTATAGCCGACCATGTCCATCTTGTTCACGGCAAGGACGACGTGGCCGATCCCGAGCAGCCGGACGAGGTGGCTGTGGCGCCGGGTCTGGGTGAGGACGCCCTTGCGGGCATCGATGAGGATGACGGCGAGGTCGGCGGTCGAGGCGCCGGTCACCATGTTGCGGGTATATTGCTCGTGCCCGGGCGTGTCGGCGACGATGAACTTGCGCCGCTCGGTCGCGAAGAAGCGGTAGGCGACGTCGATGGTGATGCCCTGCTCTCGCTCGGCGCTGAGGCCGTCGACGAGAAGCGCGAAATCGAGGCCCTCGCCCTGCGTGCCGGACTTGCGGCTGTCCGCCTCGAGCGCCTCGAGCTGGTCCTCCAACAGCATCTTGCTGTCGTAGAGAAGCCGGCCGAGGAGCGTCGACTTGCCGTCGTCGACCGAGCCGCAGGTGAGGAGGCGGAGGAGGGATTTTTCCGGAGGTTGCACCCCGGCGAAGGCCGGGGTCTCGACGAGGCCCGCCGAGACTTCCGGATTCTGGGTCCCGGCCTGCGCCGGGATGCAGGAAGGCGCTTCCATCAGAAATAGCCTTCCTGCTTCTTGCGCTCCATGCTCGACGCGCCGTCATGGTCGATCGCACGGTTCCGGCGCTCGGAGGTGGTGGCGAGCGCCATCTCGCGGATGACCTGCGGGAGCGTCGTCGCGTCGCTCTCCACCGCCCCCGTCAGCGGGTAGCAGCCGAGCGTCCGGAAGCGGACCGATCGGAGCACCGGCACCTCGCCCTCGCGCAGCCGGAAGCGGTCGTCGTCGACCATCAGGATCATCCCGTCGCGCTCCACGGTGGGCCGCGGCGCCGCCAGATAGAGGGGGACGATCGGGATGCTCTCGGCATGGATATATTGCCAGATGTCGAGCTCGGTCCAGTTGGAGAGCGGGAAGACGCGGATCGACTCGCCGCGATTCTTGCGGGCGTTGTAGAGCGACCAGAGCTCCGGCCGCTGGTTCTTCGGATCCCAGCGGTGGTGGGCGGAGCGGAAGCTGAAGATGCGCTCCTTGGCGCGGCTCTTGTCCTCATCGCGGCGGGCGCCTCCGAAGGCCGCGTCGAAGCCGTGAAGGTCGAGCGCCTGGCGAAGCCCTTCCGTCTTCCACAAATCGGTATGCAGGCTGCCGTGATCGAACGGGTTGATCCCGCCGCGCTCGGCTTCCGGGTTGCGGTGGACGATCAGCTCCATTCCCGATTCCCGGGCCACCCGGTCGCGCAGCGCATACATGTCGCGGAACTTCCAGGTCGTGTCGACGTGGAGGAGCGGGAAAGGCGGCGGGGCCGGGAAGAAGGCCTTGCGGGCGAGATGGAGCATCACCGCGCTGTCCTTGCCGATCGAATAGAGCATCACCGGCCGCTCGGCCTCGGCGACGACCTCGCGAAGGATGTGGATGCTCTCCGCCTCGAGCTGCTCGAGATGGGTGAGGCCGCGGACTGGGAAGGTGACGGGCGCGTTCATGCCGCTGCCTGGAGATCGAGGGAATCCTCCACCGTCATTCCGGCGAAAGCCGGAACCTCAGGTCGAGAAGTCTCGGCGGGTCTCCCCGAGGCCCCGGCTTTCGCCGGGGCGACGGTTTGGCGTTCGCGGACGACCCGGCCGATCACGACCGTCACCGGCGCCCCCCGGGGAAGCGAGCCGGCGAGGCCGGCGACGGTGGCGAGGGTCCCGCTCACCTGCGCCTGAGCCGGGAGCGTCGCGGAAGCGATCGCCACGGCCGGAGTCTCGGGAGACAGGCCGGCGGCGATCGCCGAGCGGGCGAATTGGGCGAGCGTCGCGCGCGGCATATAGACGATGGTGGTCGCTGACGGGTCCGCGATCGCGCCCCAGTCGAGGTCGTCCGGAAGCCGGCCGTCGGCGCCATGACCGGTGACGAACTGGATCCGCCGGGCCTCGCGCCGCTCGGTGAGCGAGAAGCCCAGGGAAGCGGCCGCGCCCTGGGCGGCCGAGATCCCGGGGACGATCGTCACCTCGATCCCGGCGGCCCGGCAGGCGTCCAGCTCTTCGGTCGCCCGGCCGAAGACGAGGGGATCGCCGCCCTTGAGGCGAACCACATTCTCGCCCGCAAGGGCAAGCGCCACCATCCGCGCGTTGATGTCGGACTGGCGGCAGGAGGGACCGCGGCCGGTCTTGCCGACCGCGATCCGCTTCGATTCGCGGCGCGCCAGCTCGAGGATCTCGGGCCCGACCAAGTCGTCGTAGAGGATGACGGTGGCCGACTGCAGGGCTCGAACCGCCTTGAGCGTCAGCAGCTCGGGATCGCCCGGCCCGGCTCCGACCAGGGCGACCCGGCCCTGGCGCCGGGGCCGGGGCTCGAACAGGAGCTCGGCGGCGTCCGGATCGCCTCCAGCCCAGGCGCGCTCGACGAAGCGCTCCCAGAAGGCGCGGCGGTCCTGGAAGCTCTTCACCCGCGCCTTGAGCCGGGGCCGCAAGGCCTGCGCCGCCTTCGCCCAGGCGGAAAGGCCGAGCGGAAGCACCGCCTCGAGCCTCGCCCGGATCGACTGGCCCAGCATCGGCGCGCCGCCGCCGGTGGAGATGGCGAGAACGACCGGGGACCGGTTGACGATGGTGCCGAACTGGACGTCGCACAGGTCGGTCTGGTCGATAATGTTGACCGGAACGCCCGCCGCCCGAGCTGCGGCGACGAAGCCCAGGGCGTCCTCCCGGCCGGCCGGATCGGCGACGGCGAGAACCGCGCCTTCGAGGTCGGCGGGGGTCCATCCGCGGCGAAGAACGGTGAGCGCCGGGATCGCTTCGAACTTCCCGGCGTCTTCGGGGGCGAGGACGAGAACCTCGGCGCCGGCGGCGGCGAGCAGCTCGGCCTTCCACAGCGCGCCGTCCGAGCTGCCCGCGACCACCGTCTTCCGGCCGGTCAGGCGGTGGAAGAGCGGAAGGGTGGCGAGCGGCGCGATCCGGGCCGGAGTCGCCACCGGCTCGCGCTCCGGGACCTGGAGATCAGCGGCGCGGGTCATGCCGCCCGGCTCCGGACGAGCCGGCCGTCCGGGCCGACATGGAGGCCGCATTCCTTCGCCTCGTCGATTTCCCACCACCAGCGGCCGGCCCGCTCCGGTTCTCCCGGCGCGATCGCGCGGGTGCAGGGCTCGCAACCGATCGAGGGATAGCCCTGGGCATGGAGCGCGTTGACCGGAACGCCCTCGGCCGAGCAGAAGCGAAGGGCCTGGTCGCGGGTCCAGTCGAAGAGAGGCGCGAACTTGATGAGGGCGCGCTCCGGATCCCAGGCGGAAAGCTCGACGCGGGCGCGGCCCGCCGACTGGTCCGCCCGCAATCCCGTCACCCAGGCGGAGGCCCCGGCCAGAGCCCGGCCCAGCGGCTCGACCTTGCGGACGTGGCAGCAGCCGAGCCGAGCCGCCTTCGAGGCGTAGAAGCCGTTGATGCCGGAGCCGGCGACGAAGGCGGCGAGCGCGGCCTGGTCCGGATGCCAGGAGCGGATCCGCACGCCGTAGCGCCGCTCGGTCTCCTCCCAGACCTTGTAGGTCGAGGGGAAGAGGCGGCCGGTGTCGAGGGTCGACACTTCGATGTCGAGACCCCTGGCGAAGATGAAGTGGGCGACGGCCTGGTCCTCGAGGCCGAAGCTGGTGGTGAACACGATCCGCCCGTCGACCCCCGCCCGAAGCGCTTCGAGCCGCTCGCCCGGATCGGACGCGGCGGCGTTCGCCGACAGGGGCGCGAAGGCGTTCATGCCGAGGCTCGCAGCGGGTCGCGCGGGCCGGGCAGGAGAGGCGGTAAGGGGGTCACAATTAGAAAATCCTTCTAATCCACTCGGAAGCGCCGCAACTTCCTTCCGGCCCTGGATTGGTGTTGCTCACAGTCAGGAAAGCCAAGTTATTCGCCAAAAAGGGCGGCTTCAATGGGTCCGCGCAAAAGACGCTATTATTGCCAAGGTGCATCAGTTATTAGAATAATCTACTCATTTTCGAGCGGAGCGTAGATGGACGGCACCGATCTCAGGATCCTGGCGATTCTCCAGGAGGATGCGTCGGTGTCGGTCGGGGAGATCGCCGGCCGGGTCGGCCTGTCGCAGACGCCCTGCTGGCGCCGGATCCAGCGACTCGAGGAAAAAGGCGTGATCCGCCGCCGGGTCGCTCTGCTCGACCCGCACGCCATCGGCCTCGGCCTCACCGTCTTCGTCGAGATCGAGACCGGCGACCATTCCAAGGCCTGGCTCGACCGCTTCGCCGAAACGGTCCTCGCCATGTCGGAGGTGATGGAGGTCCACCGCATGGCCGGCGACGTCGACTATCTGCTTCGGGTCGCCGTCGCCGACATGAACGCCTATGACGATTTCTACCGCCGGCTGATCGCCGACCTGCCGATCAAGAACGTCACCTCGAGGTTCGCGATGGAGCTCGTCAAGGGGACGACGGCCTTCCCGCTTTCGGCGGACGCGGCGCCGGGACGCGGCAAGACGGGCGAGGGCTCCTCTTAAGTCCTCCCCGCGATTTCGCGGGGAGGGGGACCGCGCGGAGCGCGGTGGAGGGGTTCTTCGGGCAGCCGGAAAAAAGAACCCCCTCCACCATGCTTCGCATGGTCCCCCTCCCCTGCAAAGGCAGGGGAGGATTCAAGAGCTCGGGCGTCCACGCGAGCGATTGACAGTCTTATTGCAGTGCGGAAATGAGCCGCGGACCGTTTGGAGCGTTTGAGACGCGTGCCGCGCTATTATTTCAATGTGTCCTGCGGGGACTATGAGTCGACCGACGTCGTCGGCGAATGCTGCCCCAACGACGTCGCGGCGCTGGGCGGCGCGATGCGCGTGGCGAGCGCGGTGCTCCAGAAGCGGCTTCGCGCCGAGGAGCTTTCCGACGACGGATGGGTCGAGGTCGAGGACGAGCGGCACCGGCCGGTGCTCCGCCTGCCGCTGAGGGCGGCGGCTTATTAGGCGTCCTTAATTCCTCCCCGGCATTTGCCGGGGAGGGGGACCGCGCGAAGCGCGGTGGAGGGGTTCTTTCGGACTCAGCAAGGCCCTCCACCATGCTTCGCATGGTCCTCCTCCCCGCGAAATCGCGGGGAGGATTTAGAAGGCGTAGCCGCCACTTGATCGGCCGCCCCGGTCGGCCCACATCCTCCCCATGCTGATCCACACCGAGACCACCCCCAACCCCTCGACCCTCAAATTCCTGCCGGGGCGGCAGGTGATGGAGGCCGGGACCCGCGATTTCGCGACGCCCGAGGATGCCGAGGTTTCCCCGCTCGCCGAGGCGGTCTTCTCGACCGGCGAGGTGGAGGGCGTGTTCTTCGGCCGCGACTTCATTTCGGTCACCGCCGCGCCGGGCGTCGAGTGGCGCGACCTCAAGCCGGAGATATTGAGCATCCTGCTCGACCATTTCTCCAGCGGCGCGCCCCTGTTCCGGGCGGCTTCGGCGGCCGGGATCGAAGTGGCCGGGGAAGAGGATTATGGCGAGGACCCGGCCGACGCTCCGCTCGTCGCCGAGATTCGCGAGCTGATCGAGACAAGGGTCCGGCCGGCGGTCGCCCAGGACGGCGGCGACATCGTCTATCGCGGCTTCCGCAAGGGCACGGTCTACCTCGCCCTTCACGGCGCCTGCGCCGGCTGCCCCTCCTCGACCATGACCCTCAAGCAGGGGATCGAGAGCCTGCTCAAACATTATGTGCCCGAGGTCGAGGCGGTCGAGGCGGTTTGACGTCCTTCGTCATTCCCGCGAAGGCGGGAATCCATGCTGAGTCCGATCCTGCCATGACCGCTGCTTGGATTCCCGCTTTCGCGGGAATGACGGGATGGGTCCAATGATCCTGATCATCGACACCGGCACCGCCGCCTGCTCGGCCGCCCTGATCGAGGGCGACCACCTGGTCGACGAGCGCCACGAGCTGGTCGGCCGAGGTCATGCCGAGCGGCTCGTGCCGATGGTCGAGGCGCTGCTCGCCGGGCGCCGGCCGGACTCGATATGGGTCGACTGCGGCCCGGGAAGCTTCACCGGCGTGCGGGTCGGGCTGGCCGCGGCGCACGGCCTGGCGATCGGCTGGGGGGTGCCGCTCGCCGGCTATTCCTCGATGGCCGCGGTCGCGGCGGCGGCGAGGCGGCCGGGCGGCGAGATCGCGGTTGCGCTCGAAGGCGGACACGGGCAGCTTTTCATCCAGACTTTTGGCGAGGACATGATGCGGCCGCTCGACACGCTGCGCTCCCTGCCCCCCGCGGCGGCGGCGGCGGCCGTCCGCGCCCCCCGGGTCGCCGGTTCGGGCGCCGCGGCCCTGGTCGCGCTTCGCGGCTCGGGGGAGGCGGTCGAGGCTTTGCCCCGGGCGGCCGACGCCCGGCTCCTCCCCGCGGCCCTGCGATCGCTCGCCCCGCGCCCGATCTACGGCCGGGCCCCCGACGCGAAGCCTGTCCGGAGCGACGCCGCAGGCGGCGTCGAAGGGCCGATGCCGTGACCGGCGCGGTGGCTCTGGCGGAAGGCGGGCCGGCCGATCTCGCGGCGGTGATGCGGGTGATGGAGGACAGCTTCGATCCCGCCTTCGGCGAAGCCTGGACGGCGCCGCAATGCGCCGGGCTGCTGCCGATGTCGGGCGTGTGGCTGTCGGTGGCGCGCGAGGGCGAAGCGGTAATCGGATTCGCGCTCGGACGGGTCGTTCGCGACGAAGCCGAACTGCTGTTGCTTGCGGTCCACCGGTCTTCGCAAGGCAAAGGCGTCGGCCAGATGCTCCTCGAGCGCTTCGGCGCGGTTGCCGCCAGTAAAGGAGCCGAACAACTCCACCTTGAGGTGCGCGAGGGAAATCATGCGGTTAGGCTCTACAGCCGAAACGGCTATCGCGAGGTGGGCCGGCGCAGGAATTATTACCGGGGGGAGGACGGCCAGCTTTTCGACGCCCTTACCCTCGCCAAGAATTCGGTCAAATAAACTGAATTTGTATGCGGTTTAATTTTCGCTTGTAAAAACCACCAAAACGGACCATTCGCAGCCTTGGGGGGCCAAGTCGCAACCACCCGTGGGTAGAAAGTTTTGTAGGCGAACGCATGGCTGAGAGCAACGAACTCACTGAAACCTTAATCACCCTGACTGCGGACATCGTTTCCGCCCATGTCAGCAACAACAGTGTGGCGGTCAACGACCTGCCGCAGCTGATTGCGAATGTGCACAACGCGCTCAATGGCTTGGGCGCGAAGCCGGAGGAAGCTCCGGTTCGGCCGGAGCCGGCCGTATCGGTGCGCTCGTCGATCAAGCCCGACTATATTGTCTGCCTCGAGGACGGCAAGAAGCTGAAGATGCTGAAGCGGCATCTGATGACCCATTATCAGATGACCCCCGACGAATATCGTCAGAAGTGGGGCCTCAACGGCGACTATCCGATGGTTGCGCCCAATTACGCCGAGCAGCGCCGCACCCTGGCCAAGAAGATCGGCCTCGGCACCAAGCGCCGCCGGACCCAGCGCGCCGCCAAATAAGTCGAAAGGACGCCGGGGCCGCGCGAACGCCAAGCCCCGGCGGCCTTTACCGCGCGCCGATCCGATCAGGGTCAGCACCCAATCTCCGCCCCGCCGCTTCGCGGTCGCCGGAGAAGGGCACGGGCCATGCCGAAGCGCTCGTGCGGGCAACCAGCCCGCCCTTCACACTCCTCCTTGCCGGGCGCCCTTCTCCGGGCGATCCGGGCCATTGCGGGCATTGGGTACTGACCCTAAAGCGGGTGGGACATGACCCGCAGGATCGACATCGAAGCGCTGTGCGCGGAGAAGGGGCTGCGCATCACCGAGCAGCGGCGGACCATCGCCCGCGTCCTCTCCGAAGCGGAAGACCATCCCGACGTCGAGGCGCTTCACGCCCGCGCCTCCGCCATAGACTCCGGAATTTCGATCGCCACCGTCTACCGCACGGTGCGCCTGTTCGAGGAAGCCGGCATCCTCGAGCGCCACGATTTCGGCGACGGCCGCGCCCGCTACGAGGCCGCCGACGCCACCCATCACGACCATCTGATCGACGTCGAGACGGGCAAGGTCATCGAGTTCGTCGACGAGGAGCTCGAGGCGCTCCAGCGGCGAATCGCGGAGAAGCTTGGCTTCCGCCTCGTCGACCACCGGATGGAGCTTTACGGGGTCGCGCTCGGCCGCAAGGAATAGGAACGGCCTCGGTCCGGTCCCTGCGACCGGTGACGCGGGTCCGCCGGCGTCGCGGCGCGCGACCGCATCCTCGCCTTCCTGAATCGAGGCGCCGGCGGGTAAGACGGCTTCCCCAGCCCGCGGCGGAGCGCGATCCATGGCCGATTACGAATATTTCACCGTCGACGTCTTCACCCGCCGCCGGTTCGGCGGCAACCCGCTCGCCGTCTTCCCGTCCGCGCAGGGGCTCGACGACGCGACGATGCAGGCCCTCGCGGCCGAGCTCAACTATAGCGAGACCACCTTCGTTCTGCCGCCGGACGATCCCGCCAACGCGGCGCGGGTCCGCATCTTCAACCGGACCGCCGAGATGCCCTTCGCCGGGCATCCCAATGTCGGCACCGGCTTCGTCCTGGCGCGGATGGGGCGCGCGCCGGGGGGCAGCCTGCGCTTCGAGGAGGCGGCCGGCCTCGTCGACGTCCGGGTGATCGAAGAGGAGGGCATGGTGTCGGGCGCCGAGATCGACGCCCCGCAGCCGCTCGGCGTGATGGAGACGTTCCCGGCCGCGGACATCGCCGCGTGCCTGTCGCTGTCGTCCGGGGACATCGTGTCCGACCGGCATCCGCCGGTCCGCGCGAGCACGGGCGTTGATTTCGTTCTGGTCGAATTGCACCCGAAAGCGCTGACGGCGGCGGCTCCCGATCCCGGGGCGTTCGGCCGCGTCGCCGCGGACCGCCCGCACCTGGAAGGACGCCTGTCCATCTTCCTCTACAGTCTGGACGGCGAGGCCGTTCGCGCCCGCATGTTCGCTCCCCTCTCGGGCACCTGGGAAGATCCCGCGACCGGAAGCGCCAACGCGACCCTCGCGGCGCTTCGCCTGCAGCTGTCCGCCGGCGACACGCTTCGATATGAGGCGATCCAGGGCGTGGAGATGGGGCGCGAGAGCCGCCTCTCGCTGCGCGCGTGGCGCAGCGCCGAAGGGATCCGCGCAAGCGTCGGCGGCGCCTGCGTCGGCATGTTTCGCGGCGCCATCTCGCTGTGATCAGAACCGGCCAGGGTCCACCTGTGCTCCGCCGCGGGACTGTTCACCCTCATCGCAAGAGAGACCGTCGAGTTATAAGGTGCGGCTCAACTCGTCGTAAAAATATCTCGTTTCACCGCTAGACGGGTGTCCGCAAGTCGGGCATCATCCCGCCATCCAAAGGAGGAATGGGATGCGGGGCTGGCTGTATCGAGTCGCGGCTTTGCTGGCCCTGGTGCCGATCACGGCCTCGGCCGGCACGGCTCCAACCGTCGTCACGGCCACCCCCGGCACCGACGGCGCCGCAATCACCCGTTTCACGCTTCGCTTCTCGGAACCGATGGCGCCGCTGGGACGCGGCGGGACGCCCATCGCAATGACCTGCGCGGTCAAGGGGGAAGGCCGCTGGGTCGACCCCGAAACCTTCGTCTGGGAGTTCGCCAAGCCGCTTCCGGGCGGGATCACCTGCACCGCCGACCTGAAGGAGGGACTGGAAACCCTTGCCGGCGAGAAAGTCGCGGGGACCCGAAGCTTCACGATCGACAGCGGCGGCCCATATCCGCGCGCCGTGCTGCCCAGAGACAGCTGGGACGGAATCGAAGAGGAGCAGACCTTCATCATCGCGGTCAACGGTCCGGTCGACCGGGCCTCGATCGCCCGCGGCGCCTATTGCGCGGTGGACGGAATCGGCGAGCGGATCGCGATCGACCTCCTCCCGGGCGACGTCGCCGGCCGGGTCATGACCGAGATGGGCAACCGCTGGACCCGCCGCAATTTTCTCGAGCAGGCGGGCCTTCCCGGCGACCTCCCGGACAGCGGCGCCGAACGCGCGGCCGCGCTCGCCAACGTCGTCGCCCT
>DASVPM010000191.1:0-5025 GCA_036382815.1 Allosphingosinicella sp. | reverse complement strand
CGCCCTCACCGACTACGATCTCGGCGGCTATTCGCTCGGCGCGCGCACATCGGCGCGGATGGCGATCGAGGGTGCCGCACCCCGGCGCCTGGTGATCGCCGGAATGGGCCTTCGCGGAATGCTTGAGACCGGCCGCCGCTCGGCCCATTTCCGCAGGGTGCTGACCGGCCTGGGCACCCATTCCCGCGGCTCGAACGAATGGATGGCCGAGGCCTTTCTCAAGACCACCGGCGGAGACCCGCAGGCGCTGCTGCCGCTGCTCGGAAGCTTCGTCGATTCGAGCCCGACGGAGCTTCGTGGAATCGCGGTTCCGACCCTCGTCCTGTCGGGCGCCGAGGACCAGGATAACGGCTCCGCCGAAGAGCTCGCCGAGCTGCTCGCCGACGCGCGGTTCGTCGAGGTCCCGGGCAACCATATGAACGCCGTGACCAGGCCCGAGCTGGGCCGCGCCATCGCCGATTTCCTCTCGCTTGATTCAGCGCCGCGCGGGGCGCAATAGCCGCGCCAACCAGACCAGAAAAAACGAGGATGCCTGCCCGATGAAATCCACCGTTTCCGCACTCGCCCTCGCCATCTGCCTTTCCGCTTGCGCCACGACCTCGACCGCCGCGCGGGATGAAGGCGACTATATCCGCAACACCGAGGACATGACCGCCATGGCGCAGGCGGGCGAGCCCCGCGCCCCTACTCTCGACGAGGCCCGGGCCTTCGTCGCCCGCGCGGAGAAGGAGCTGGCCGAGTTCGCCGTGCTCAACAGCAAGGCGCAGTGGGTCAACGCCACTTACATCACCGACGACACCGACGCTCTCGCCGCCCATTTCGGAACGATCGGCACGGAGATGTCGGTTCGTTTCGCGAACGAGGCCGCCAAATATTCGAACGTGCAGGGTCTTGACTACGACACCCGGCGCAAGCTCGACATATTGCGCAGCGCGCTGGTCCTGCCGGCGCCGACGACGCCGGGCGCCGCCGCCGAACTGAACACCATCGCGACGCGCCTCAGCTCCACCTACGGCAAGGGCAGGGGGACCCTCGACGGCAAGCCGATGACGGGCAACGATCTCGAGGAGAAGATGGGCACGGTCCGCAACCCGGCCCAGCTCAAGGAGATGTGGACCAGCTGGCACACCAATGTCGGCCGCCCGATGCGCCCCGATTACGTCCGCCTGACTGAGATCGCCAACCAGGGCGCCAAGGAGCTCGGCTACCCGGACACCGGCGCGATGTGGCGCTCGCGCTACGACATGCCGCCCGACGAGTTCGCGGCGATGACCGACCGCCTGTGGAGCGAGGTAAAGCCGCTCTACGACGAGCTTCATTGCTACACCCGAGGCAAGCTCAACCAGAAATATGGCGATTCCGTCCAGCCCGAGACCGGGCCGATCCGCGCCGATCTGCTCGGAAATATGTGGGCCCAGGAATGGGGCAATATCTACGACGTGGTCGCGCCCAAGGGCGCGGGCGACGTCGGCTACGACCTTACCGACCTGCTCGTCGCCAAGAAATATACGCCGGAAAAGATCGTCCGCGCCGGCGAAGGCTTCTTCACGTCATTGGGCTTCGCGCCCCTGCCGGAGACCTTCTGGAAGAATTCGATGATCACCGCGCCGAGGGACCGGGAGGTGATCTGCCACGCCTCGGCCTGGGACGTCGACAATGTCGAGGACCTGCGCATCAAGATGTGCACCAAGGTCAATGCCGACGATTTCATCACCGTCCATCACGAGCTCGGCCATAATTTCTACCAGCGCGCCTACAACAAGCAGCCCCTGCTCTATCTCGACAGCGCCAATGACGGCTTTCACGAGGCGATCGGCGATGCGATGGCGCTGTCGGTCACTCCGGAATATCTGGTCCAGGTCGGCCTCTTGCCGCGCAACAAGGTGCCGAGCGCCGACAAGGATATCGGCCTTCTCCTCCGTCAGGCGATGGACAAGGTCGCCTTCCTGCCCTTCGGCCTACTCGTCGACAAATGGCGCTGGAAGGTGTTCAGCGGCGAGATCGCTCCGACCGCCTACAACCAGGGCTGGAACGACCTTCGCCTGCAAGATCAGGGCATCGTCCCGCCGACTCCCCGGACCGAGCAGGATTTCGATCCGGGCGCCAAATATCACGTTCCGGCGAGCGTCCCCTACACGCGCTACTTCTTGGCTCGGATCCTCCAGTTCCAATTCTACCAGGCGGCCTGCAAGCAGGCCGGCTGGACCGGACCGCTCCACCGCTGCTCCTTCTACGGCAACAAGGAGGTCGGCCGGCGCCTGAACGCGATGCTGGCGATGGGCGCCTCCAAGCCCTGGCCGGATGCGCTCGAAGCCTTTACCGGCACCCGCGAAATGTCGGGCGGACCGATGCTCGAATATTTCCGGCCCCTCCAGACCTGGCTTCAGCAGCAGAACCGGGGGCGGAAATGCGGCTGGCAGGCCTGATACTCGTCCTGCTGCTGAGCGGCGGCGGCACCTCGTGGGCGGCCAGTCAGGACCAGATCCCGATACCGAACGCCCGGGGCAACGTGGCGGTCACCCCTCTCGGTCCCGACGAGGTGCTGCTCGAGCTCGAGGTGACGGGCATCTCGCGCCTCCCCGGTGAATTGGCCACCGTCTCGGTGCCCGTCACGCGAGCGGGCCCGACTCCGGCGGCAGCCCGGGCGGCGCTGGCATCGGAGGTCGACCGGATCGTTGCGGCGGCCCGGAAGGCGGGCATTGCAGCGGCCGACGTCCAGGTGACTCCCCGGGAGGATCCGCGCATCGGCTTTATCGGTATCGAGCCTGATCTTCTGATGGCTGCAGAAGGTCAGACCGTTCAACCGAGGCGGCACATGGCGACTGCGTTGGTGCAGATCACCCTTCGCGACCAGAACCGGTACGAGCGGCTCCGCGACTCGATAGAAACCGCCGAGACGGTGGTTCCGGCGCCCGTCTATAGCCTCCACAATCCGGAGCGCGGCGAGCGCGAGGCCAGGGCCGACGGACTCCGCCGGGCGCGGGTCCGGGCGGCAGATTGTGCCGGCACCATCGGGATGCGGGTCGGGCGGCTCGTTCGAGTGAGCGCCCGTGAGGCTTCGGAGCAGTGGATCGTGGTGGAGATGATGCGAATGATGTCCCCCGACGGCCGCTCACCGACATCGGTCGAAACCAAAATCGCGATCGCCGCCGATTTCGCGCTGGTTCCGAACCGCTAGGGACGCCTTCAGCTCGGGTGGCCCTCGGCCTCGCCCGCGCCGGGCTCCGGCTTCGTGGTCGGATCGGGCTGCTGCTGACAGGCCGCCGCCGCCTCGGTCGCCGTGATCGCTGCCGCCAGGACCTGATTGACCGGCTTGCCCTCGCGGGCGCCGTTGCGCCGCGCCAGGGCCCGCGCTCCGAGTACGGTTCCGGCGACCGCGGCGGCGGCTCCGCCGGCGATCGCGGCGGCCGTGAACGGGCTCCGCTTGATGTCCTCGGCCAGCTTCAGAGCCGCCGATTTGCCTTCCCGGCTTTCGGGCTTGTCGGAATTGGCAGCCATGGATCAATTTCCCCGCGGTCGGATCGAAGCAAGGGCTGAACGCCTGTCCCAGGCAGGCGTTGCCTGCCCCTCTACAGCCGTTCCATCATGTAATCGGCGCTGCTCACGTTGAAGGCGCCCGGCTCCTCGACGTTGAGCTGCTCGACCGTTCCGTCGTTGACGATCGCCGACCAGCGCGAGCCGCGCTCGCCGAGGCCGAATTTCGACCCGTCCATGGTCAGGCCGAGGGCGCGGGCCCAGTCGCCGTTGCCGTCGGCCAGCATCGTCACCTTGCCGACCGCGCCGGACGATTCGGCCCAGGCCTGCATCACGAACGCGTCGTTGACGGCGACGCAGGCGACCTCGTCCACCCCTTTCGACCGGAGCTCCTCGGCGCGCTCGACGAAGCCGGGAAGATGACGGGCCGAGCAGGTCGGGGTGAAGGCGCCCGGCACCGAGAACAGAGCGACGCGGCGGCCGCGGAAATAGTCTTCGCTGTCGAGCGGCTGGGGGCCGTCGGCGCTGGCCCTGACCAACGTCGCCTTGGGGAGCTTGTCGCCCACTTTGATGCTCATCTCGGCTTCCTTCCGTTTCGTCGGTAAGATCGGCGCCGCCCTAGCAGCGACCCGCGTCCCCGCCTATAGCCGACGCGATGGACCAACCGCCTTTCCTCTCGGGTCAGCTCCTCCTGGCGATGCCCGGCATCGGCGATCCGCGCTTCGAGAAGGCGGTGATCGCGATGTGCGTCCACGACGAGAACGGGGCGCTCGGAATCGGCCTCGGGCGCATCGTTCCGCGGATCAGCTTCCACGATCTGCTCGGCCAGCTCGATATCGAGCCGGGGGTGGCGCCCGACGTCCCGATCCATTCCGGCGGACCAGTCCAGCCGCAGCGCGGCTTCATCCTCCATTCGACCGACTGGGGCGGCGCGGAGTCGATCGACGTCGCCGGCCGCTGGGCGCTTACCGCCACCCTGGACATCCTTCGCGCCATCGCCGAGGGCCGCGGACCGACCCGCTGGCTCGCCGCTTTGGGCTATGCCGGCTGGGGCGCCGGCCAGCTCGAGGAGGAGCTTCGCGGCAACGGCTGGTTCGCCACGCCGGGCAGCGACGACCTCCTCTATACCTGCGACGTCGACAACCGCTGGTGCGAGGCCTTCAAGAGCGCCGGAGTCGACACCCGGATGCTGACGGCGGATTTCGGGACGGCCTGACGTTCATCAGCCTCGACGCGGTTCGGCTTCGGATGATTCAATCGACGGACGCAATCAATCGAAAGGAGACCCCAGCTCCACTTGCGTGTATCCTGGTCGGCTTGGCAGAACTCATGCAGGTCCGAAGGCCTGAAGGGGACACAAAGTTGGACGACCGATCCGTCCACGGCGGCGATATTAAGCACAGCATCGTCGTCACCGGCGACGGCAACCACGCATCAATCCATTTTGGCCCCGATCTCACCCTGCCACTGGCTCGCAATCAATGTTTGTCGAAACGGCGTCGCAAGCCAACCGCCGACAATCCGCTACCCCTGCTGAGGGCCGATTCGGTG
>DASVPM010000190.1:0-2245 GCA_036382815.1 Allosphingosinicella sp. | reverse complement strand
CGCCACTACTCACCTTCAAGGCCAAACGGTCTATATAGGCGCGATGAACGAAGCTTTCACCGGCGGAATCGCCCCCGAGATCGAGCGCAGGCTGCGCGCCGCCCTTCAACCCGCACATCTCGTCGTGACCAACGACAGCGCCCGCCACCGCGGCCATGCCGGCGACGACGGAAGCGGCGAGAGCCATTTCACGGTGGAGGTGGTGGCTCGGCGATTCGCCGGGATGAGCCGGATGGAGCGGCAGCGGGCGGTGAATGCCGCCCTTGCCGATCTCCTCAGGGACCGGATCCACGCGCTGGCGATCAAGGCGCGGGCGCCGGGGGAATAAAAATCCTCCCCGGCACTTGCCGGGGAGGGGGACCGCGCGAAGCGCGGTGGAGGGGTTCTGCGGAGTCGGGAAGGCCCCTCCACCAGGCTTCGCCTGGTCCCCCTCCCCGCGAAATCGCGGGGAGGATTTTTGCGGGGCTCGCGCTATAGCCGCCCCATGACCGACGACCTCATCCTGCAAACTCTCTACCCCGCCACCCACGATCTCGGCGGCTTCAAGGTCCACCGCACCCTGCCCCATCGGGAGCGGACCACTGTCGGGCCGTTCATCTTCTTCGACCAGATGGGTCCCGCCCATCTTCCGGCGGGCGGCGGCATCGACGTTCGCCCGCATCCGCACATCAACCTCGCCACCGTCACCTACCTGTTCGCCGGAGCGATCGATCATCGCGATTCGCTCGGCACCTTCGCGACGATCGAGCCCGGAGCCGTCAACCTGATGACGGCGGGGCGCGGGATCGCCCATTCCGAGCGCTCTCCGGCGCGGCTTCGCCCGGACGGCCCGGAATTGAGCGGGATTCAGACCTGGATCGCGCTTCCGAAGGCGAAGGAGGAGGTCGACCCCGCCTTCGAGCATGTCCCGAAGGACCGGCTCCCGGTCGTCGACGGCGGCGGGGCGTCGGCGCGAGTGGTGATGGGCTCGCTGTGGGGCGCCGCCTCGCCGGTCACCTGCCACAGCGAGACGATCTACGCCGACATCATGCTCGAGCCTGGCAGCGCGATGCCGGTCGACGCCGGGGCGGACGAGCGGGCGGTCTACGTGGCGGAAGGCGAGGCGAGCCTGGACGGCCTGCCGCTGGAACGGAGCATTCTCTACGTGCTGGCGCCGGGAATTGCCGCGACCCTGCGTTCCGGGACCGGCGCCCACGTCATGCTCTGCGGCGGAGCGCCGCTCGACGGGCCGCGCCATGTGTGGTGGAACTTCGTCTCGTCGAGCCGGGAGCGGATCAACCAGGCCAAGGAGGATTGGCGGGCCGGCAAGTTCATCCTTCCCCCCGATGACGACGGCGAGTTCATCCCGCTGCCGACGACTCCGCCCAAGACGGTCAGCTATCCCTAGTCCGTCATTGCGAGGAGCTTAGCGACGAAGCAATCCAGGCGGACGCAGGCGCAGCAGTGATTGCTTCGCTTCGCTCGCAAGACGGGGAAGGGCCCGACGCATGATCGATATCACCTGCCGCCAAATTCCGCTCGCCACCGGCGTCACCCTCAACGTCGCCTCGGCCGGCCCCGTGGACGGGGAACCGATCATCTTCCTCCACGGCTTTCCGGAATCGCACCGCACCTGGCGGCACCAGCTCGAAGGGCTGTCAGCCCTTTACCGGGTCTTCGCGCCCGACCAGCGCGGCTTCGCGGCGTCCGACAAGCCGGCCGGAGTCGAGAATTACGAGACCGACCGGATCGTCGCCGACGTCATCGCGCTCGCCGACGCGCTCGGCCTCGACGCCTTCACCCTGGCCGGCCACGACTGGGGAGGCGCCGTGGCCTGGACCGCGGCGCTCACCCACCCGTTCCGCGTGAAGAGGCTGATCATCGTCAACGCGCCCCATCCCCTCGTCTTCCAGAAGAGCCTGGTCGAGGACGAGGCCCAGCGCGAGGCCTCGCAATATATCAGCTTCTTCCGCTCGCCGGCGGCCGAGGCGGCGATCACCGGAATGGGGCTCGAGACCTTCCTCGACAAGGTGATGCTGAGCCATGCCGATGCGACCAAGCTCCCGGCCGGGGAGAGGCGGCATTATCTCGACGACTGGGCCCAGCCCGGCGTCCTCACCACCATGCTCAACTGGTACCGGGCCTCGAAGATATTCGTCCCGGCGCCGGGCGAGGAGGCCAAGGCGCCGCTCTGGACGCATGCGCCCTTTCCGGCGCTACGCATGCCGACACTCGTCGTCTGGGGCCTCAAGGATTCCGCCTTGCT
>DASVPM010000189.1:0-11377 GCA_036382815.1 Allosphingosinicella sp. | reverse complement strand
GGCTGCGGCACCTTGAATTCGCCCGGAAGGTGGTCGGTCGGGAGGTCGTCGAAGAAGAACGACCAATCTATCCCCCACGAATCCGGGATCGGAACCCCGAAGCCGTTGAGATTGACCAGCGGATCGGCGCTTCTGGAAAAGATGGAGATCCGGCCGTCCTGCTCCTCCGGCGGCAAATCGGGATCGTCGACGTGGAGGACCCGCTCGTTCAGGGCGTATCCCGGCCGGATCATCGAATGGCCCATCCGGTAGGCGGCGCCGGCGAACTCGACCGGAAGATAGGCCCAGCGCGCATTGTCCTTCGAATAATTGGGCAGGTTCGGCGATCCGTTCGCCGGCAGGACTTCGCGAAGCATCCCCGGTTCGAGGATCCGCGGCAGGAAATCGTTCACCACCAGCCATTGATAATGCCAGCGAACGATGTTCACGGCGCCCCGGAACTGGTCGCGGCCGCCGTCCATCGCGCCCCCGCCCGCGGTCACCAGCTCCTCGTCGCCGACGACCTTGTTGTGGAAGGCGATGAACAGGCTTTGCAGCTGGGTGACGAGCCGGTTCTCGTCGTTGCGCTTGTCGCCGAGGATGGCCGGACGCCGGGCGCTTCCGTCCTGCGGATCGAGCCTCAGGACGTCGCGCGCGGTGGTGACCGGAGCGCCCGCCTGGCCGACGTCCTGGCCGAGGCGAAGCTTGATGCCGTCATACATGTAGGGCTGGTCGTCCGGCCCGCGCCCGTAGATATTGTCGAGATCGAGCGCCGGGGTCCTGAAATCCTCGAGCCCGGCGACATCCACCGATTTCGCCTTGAGGGGCGTCGGATCGAAGGTGATGTCGTGATCGATGAACTGTCCGAAATAGGTGTAGCCCGACGGGATCGCAGGATTCTCGTCCACGCCTTCGGCCTCGTCGATTGGAGTGCTTCGATCCGGCTTGATCATCGCCTCGGCGATGTCGAGCAGGCACTGGTCGGGGAGCATCGCGCCCGAGAAGGGGAACATTCGCCCGAAGCGGCCGAAACCGACGCCCGCAACGGACCCGGGCTCGAGCCCGCGAATGTTGAGGCCGTGGCTGACGACTGACCTGGGGCTGAGACGGGGCGGCGACTCGGATGCGCGGCTGGCCATTTGAAATCCTCCCGTGCGTTTCGGAGCGGCGGACGGCCGCTCTTCGAACCCGGAGGATTGTAGGCGGCCGGCCGCGACCGGACGCGTGACGGGCGTCACGGCATGGCGACAGACAGAATCCGAAACGAGTCCCGGGTGACGATCAGGCGACCGCCAGCCACACGGCGGCGAGCAGCAGCCCGAGGTTGAGATAGGCGGTCGAGGCGAAGCCGAAGGCTCGGTAGAGCGGGTGGATCCGATAGCCGATCCAGAAGGCGATGCGGGCGAGGACGAAGGTGATCGCTGCAGCCCGGATCACGCTTATGCTGTCCGGCTCCAGGCTCGCGGCGAGGCCGAGCAGCCCGGCGGCGAAAAGCAGGGTTTGCTGAGTCGTATTGTCGGCGACCTTGCCATTGACGAGCATCTTCTTGTCCTCCGCCCCGAGCGTCGGGTCGATCGCCTCGCCGAGGAAGCGGCCATTGCCGACCGCCGCGACCATTGCGAACAATGGCAGAGCCGCGAAAGCGAGCCAGCGAGCGGCGTAGGCGAGGCGGTCCGCGAGGGTCTCGATTCCGGCGGGCGTGGGAAGCAAGGTCGAGAGCAGCCACATGGCGAGCGGCATCGAGACCATTCCGCTAGCAGCGCCGGCGGCAACGATCCTCTGGTCACGAGTCATCGTGCCAATCCTCCCCGGACGGAGACTAACACAGACCAGCGCGCTCAAAAATTCCTCCCCGACTTTTGTCGGGGAGGGGGACCGGGCGAAGCCCGGTGGAGGGGTTCTTCAGACTCGGCAAGGCCCCTCCACCAGGCTTCGCCTGGTCCCCCTCCCCTGCAATGCAGGGGAGGATTGAATCAGAAAGCCTCCGCCGGGAGCGCCATCAGGGTGTCGGAGCCCGCCTCGATCTGGCGCCTGAGCGCCCCCGTCTCCGGCATGATGCGCTGGGCGAAGAAGCGGGCCGTCACCAGCTTGGCTTCGTGAAAGGCCTTGTCGCCGCCGCCGTTCACGAGCGCCGCCCTGCTCGCCTTGGCCATGCGCAGCCACATCAGGCCGAGGCAGACGATTCCGGTCAGGGTCATGTACGGATAGGCCGCGGCGCCGGCGTGGTTGGCGTTGGTCATTCCGTTCTGCATGAGCCACATGGTCGCGGTCTGCAGGTCGGCGGCGCCCTTTTCGAGCGCCGCGGCGACTTCGGCGGGCGCCGGGGCCCCTCCACCAGCCTGCGGCTGGTCCCCCTCCCCTGCCCCTGCAGGGGAGGATTTTGCGTCGGCGATCTCCTCCGCGAGGAGCTTGAGGAAGGCCTGGATGGCGCGGCCGCCGTTGGCGCCGAGCTTCCTTCCGACGAGATCGAGGGCCTGGATTCCGTTGGTGCCTTCGTAGATCTGGGCGATCCGGGCGTCGCGGACGAACTGCTCCATGCCCCATTCCCGGATATAGCCGTGGCCGCCGTGGATCTGCTGGGCGTCGACCGCGACCTTGAAGCCCTGGTCGGTCATATAGCCCTTGATGACGGGCGTGAGCAGGCCGAGCAGGTCGGAAGCCGCCTCGCGCTCCTCCTCGGTCTGGGCGCGGCGGGAAATGTCGACCTGGAGCGCGCCCCACAAGACGAGCGCGCGCGACGCCTCGTTGAACGCCTTCATCTCCATCAGCATCCGGCGGACGTCGGGATGGACGATGATCGCATCGGCCCTGGCTTCGGGATCGCGCTGGTCGGGGACGAGGGCCCGGCCCTGGCGGCGGTCCTTCGCATAGGCGACGGCGTTCTGATAGGCGACCTCGCCCTGGGCGAGGCCCTGCAGGCCGACTCCGAGCCGGGCCGCGTTCATCATGATGAACATGGCGGCGAGGCCCTTTTCCGCCTCGCCGACGAGGTAGCCGACGGCGCCGTCGTAATTGAGCAGGCAGGTCGAGTTGCCGTGAATCCCCATCTTCTCCTCGATCGAGCCGCAGACGACGCCGTTGCGCTCGCCCAGGCTTCCGTCCTCGTTGACCAGGAACTTGGGGACGATGAACAGCGAGATGCCTTTGACGTTGTCGGGCGCGCCGACGATCTTGGCGAGGACGAGGTGGATGATGTTCTCGGACAGGTCGTGCTCGCCCGAAGAGATGAAGATCTTGGTGCCGCTGATCCGGTAGCTTCCGTCGGCCTGAGGCTCGGCCTTGGTGCGGAGCAGGCCGAGATCCGTCCCGCAATGCGGCTCGGTCAGGTTCATCGTCCCGGTCCATTTGCCGGCAACCATGTTGGGCAGATATTTCGCCTTCTGCTCGTCCGAACCCTTGGTCAGGATAGAGGCGACCGCTCCGGCGGTGAGGCCGTGATACATTTCGAACGCCTGGTTGGCCGAGAGCAGATATTCGGTGACCGCGGTCCCGACCGTCTGCGGCAAGCCCTGGCCGCCATATTCCTCGGGCGCCGACAGGGTCGTCCACCCGCCGGCCGTGAACTGGTCCCACGCGTCCTTGAAGCCGGGCGGGGTCGAGACGCTTCCGTCGTCGTGGCGGATGCACCCTTTCTCGTCGCCGATCCGGTTGAGCGGGGCGAGCACCTCCGAGGCGAAGCGGCCGCCTTCGGTGAGGATCGCCTCGATCATGTCCGGGGTCGCATTCTCGAAGCCCGGCAGATTGGAATAGCGGTCGATCCCGAGCACCTCCTCCAGAACGTAGCGGGTCTCGCGGACGGGGGCGGTGTAGCTGGGCATGAGATTCCTCCTAGAGTCTGTCCTGATGACATTGAAGCCCATGTTCCCCGGCGAAGGCCGGGGTCCAGCAGCACCACCGGAAGGACTGGATCCCGGCCTTCGCCGGGAAGCGATTCAGCCTCATCAGGACCGACTCTAGGGCTGCTCCCCGGCGGAAGCCGGGGCCCAGCGGCACGGTTGGAAGGACTGGGTCCCGGCCTTCGCCGGGAAGCGACAAAGACTCATCGTACCTGCCTCAATGGCTTCCGCCGTCGGCCGCCTCGACCATGGCGATGAACTTCTCGAGCTCGGCGATGGTGGCGTCGATGTCGGCGCGCTGCTTGGTGAGATGGTCGATCCGGCCGCGGCATTTCTCGAGCGTCACGCGGCGCTGGGAGGCCCGGCCGTCGCCCAGATCGTAGAGGTCGATCATCTCGCGGATCTCGGCGAGGCTGAAGCCGACGCGCTTGCCGCGAAGGATCCAGGCGAGCCGGGCGCGGTCGCGCCACGAATAGATCCGGGCGAGCCCCTGACGCTCGGGGGTGATCAGCCCTTCGTCCTCGTAGAAGCGCAACGCCCGCGGTGTGACCGAGAACTCCTCGCACAAATCGGTGATCGACCAGCTGCGCGCGGTGCGCGGCGGAGCGTCGAAGTCGGAATGGAGCGCCTGCGGCATGGCGCGGCGGTAGTTTACGTTCACGTCAACGTCAACAATTCCTCCCCGACATTTGTCGGGGAGGGGAACCGCGCGAAGCGCGGTGGAGGGGCCCTTGAGAATCTAAAGGCCCCTCCACCACCCTTCGGGTGGTCCCCCTCCCCCGGAAATCCGGGGGAGGAATTTAATCGCAGAGCGGATCGCCGGCTATGTCGGCCGCCTTCTTCACGTCGTCGCCCGACCGGGTGAAGCGGGCGCCCTCGAGGCTCGCCCTCGCGCCGCAATAATAAGCGCAGCCCAGCGGGAGCTTCGCCGGAAGGCTCACGACTCCGTCCTTCAGCGTGGCATCGATCGCGCAGGTCTCGTCGCCGGTCATCGTCAGGGTCAGCCGGTCGCCCTTGCGCACCGCCCTCCCCGCGCCCGAGCAGCTGTGCAGGTTGCCGCCCCAGACGAGCAGGCCGAACTGGGTCTCGCCGCCCTTCTCGACGATGCACATCTGGTCCTTCTGGGGGCCCGAGCCGCCCTCGTAGAGGCCGGCCAGGCGAATCGCCGAGCCGCCGGGCGAATCGGCTGGCGGCCCGCTCGACGATTCCCGGCCGGCCGGCCCGGCCGGAGCGGACTGGTTGCTCGCCGCCGGATCGCCGCGCCCGCAGGCGGCCAGAAGGAGGAGCGGGATGAGGAGAGTCTTTTTCATGGCCTGTCGCAAGGCAAGATTCGCGACGGGGCAAGCCGTTCCATTATCCACATCAAATTACGCCGCGCGGGGCGACAAGCGCGCCCCGGCCACCTATATGGCCGTGGGGCAATCTACAAAAAGCGAGCGGGCGTTCACGAATGCTGACCACGCATCCCTTTGACGACGACAAGCTCCGCGAGGAATGCGGCGTCTTCGGAATCTGGGGCTCGGACAGCGCCTCGGCGGTGGTCGCCCTCGGCCTCCACGCGCTGCAGCATCGCGGCCAGGAAGCGGCGGGAATCACCAGCTTCGACGGGCGCAACTTCCACTCGCACCGGGCGATGGGCCATGTCGCCGGCAATTTCGACACGGCCGAGGTGATCCGCCGCCTCGCCGGCCCGGCCGCGATCGGCCATGTCCGCTATTCGACCGCCGGCGAGACGGCGCTCCGCAACGTCCAGCCCCTGTTCGCGGAGCTCGCCTCGGGCGGGTTCGCGGTCGCCCATAACGGCAATATCTCGAACGCGATCCGGCTGAGGCGCGACCTCAACCGCCGGGGCTCGATCTTCCAGTCGACGTCCGACACCGAGGTGATCATCCACCTCGTCGCCACGTCGAGCTACCGTACCCTGCTCGACCGGCTGATCGACGCGTGCAAGCAGGTCGAGGGCGCCTATTCGCTGATCTGCCTGACCACGGAGGGGATGATCGCCTGCCGCGACCCGCTCGGCGTCCGTCCCCTGGTCATGGGGCGGCTCGGCGATTCCTACATCTTCGCGTCGGAGACGGTGGCGCTCGACGTGGTCGGGG
Source organism: Allosphingosinicella sp. (assembly GCA_036382815.1). Taxonomy (GTDB): domain Bacteria; phylum Pseudomonadota; class Alphaproteobacteria; order Sphingomonadales; family Sphingomonadaceae; genus Allosphingosinicella. The sequence goes on along the minus strand of DASVPM010000189.1, from coordinate 5,460 downwards.
CGACCTATATCCGAAGCGTCGAGCCGGGCGAGATCGTCATCGTCGCGGCCCAGGGGGTGCGCTCGCACCGCCCCTTCGCCGACGTCCGGCCGAGGCCGTGCATCTTCGAGCATATCTATTTCTCGAGGCCCGACAGCGTCCTCGACGGAGCCTCCGTCTACGAGGTGCGGAAGGCGATCGGCGCCCAGCTGGCGCGGGAGAATCCGGTCGACGCCGATTATGTCGTGCCGGTGCCGGACAGCGGGGTTCCCGCCGCGATCGGCTACGCCCAGGAGAGCGGTATCCCGTTCGAGCTCGGGATCATCCGCTCGCATTATGTCGGCCGCACCTTCATCCAGCCCGGCGACGCGGTCCGCCACCTCGGGGTCAAGCTCAAGCACAATGCCAACAGCGCGCTCATCCAGGGCAAGAAGCTGGTGCTGATCGACGATTCGATCGTCCGCGGCACGACCAGCCTGAAGATCGTCCAGATGCTCCGCGAGGCGGGCGCGCGCGAGGTCCATATGCGGATCGCCTCGCCGCCGACCCGGCACAGCTGCTTCTACGGCGTGAACACGCCGGACCGCGCCAAATTGCTCGCCGCCCAGATGAACGTCCCGCAGATGAACGACTATATCAAGGCGGACAGCCTCGCCTTCGTCTCCATCGACGGTCTGTACCGGGCGCTCGGCGAGGACCTGCGCGACGATTCGCAGCCGCAATATTGCGATGCCTGCTTCACCGGCGCCTATCCGACCCGGCTGACCGACCAGGAGGATATGGAGGCGCCGGACCAGCTCGCGCTGCTCGCGGAGCGATATGCGTAAAGCCGTCATCCCGGCGAAAGCCGGGATCTCGTGGAGACCCACCGTGCCTACTTGCCCCGAGGTCCCGGCTTTCGCCGGGATGACGATATGACCGGACCTTTCCTCACCGGCCGGATCGCCCTCGTCACCGGCGCGAGCCGCGGCATCGGCGCGGCCGCGGCCGAGGCGCTGGCGGCGGCGGGTGCGCATGTCGTGCTCATCGCGCGCACCGCCGCCGACCTCGAGCGGGCCGAGGAGCGGATCCACCAGGCCGGCGGCACCGCCACCATCGCCCCCCTCGACCTCATCGAGACGGACAGCATCGCCAGGCTCGCGGCGGCGGTGGCGGACCGGTGGGGCAGGCTCGACATCCTCATGCTCAACGCGGCGACCCTGGGCTCGCTGACGCCGGTGGCGCAGATCGACGGCAAGGAATTCAACCGCGTCCTCACTCTCAACGTCCTGGCGAGCCAGGCACTGATCGCCGGTTTCGACCCGCTGCTGCGCAAGAGCGAGGCGGGCCGGCTGCTCGCCGTGACCTCAAGCGTGGGCCGCAATCCCCGACCTTATTGGGGCGCTTACGGCGCGTCGAAGGCGGCGCTCGAGACCCTGGCGCTGGCTTATGCGGAGGAGGTCAGGAACCTCTCGCCGGTCCGCGTCGCGATCGTCGACCCCGGCGCCACCGCGACGACGATGCGCGCCCGCGCCTATCCGGGCGAGGATCCGGCGACGATCAAGGCCCCGGGCGTGGTGGCGGACGCGATGGTCGCGCTTCTGGAGCGCGATTTCGAGACTGGGGAGCGGCTGAAGCTCTAACGTCATCCGGGCGAAAGCCGGGACCTCGGGACAAGAAGTCTCTGCGGGTCTCCCCGAGGCCCCGGCTTTCGCCGGGGTGACGAATGGCCCCGCCCTCCGCCCTACTCCTTCACCAGCGTCACCTGCGCGACGTCTATCCCGCCGCCGCGGAAGCCGCCTTCGCAATACATCAGATAGTAGCGCCACAGGCGGTGGAAGCGCTCGTCGAAGCCGGCGGGAAGGCGCCCCTCCTCCACCGCTTCGTCGTAGCGAAGCCGCCAGCGCCTCAGCGTCTCGGCATAATGCGGTCCGAAGCCGCGCCGGTCCCGCCAGGACAGACCCGCCCGTCCGGCCAGCGCCTCGAGCTTCGCCTCGCCGATCAGCATTCCGCCCGGAAAGATATAGGTCTGGATGAAGTCCGCATTGGCGGCATAATCGCCGAACAAAGGCTCGCGGATCGAGATGAACTGGAGGGCCGCCCGCCCGCCCGGCTTCAGCACCCGCGCGATGCTCTCCAGGTAAGCGGGCCAATAATCCTGGCCGACCGCCTCGACCATCTCGACGCTCGCCACCGCGTCAAATTCGCCGCGGACGTCGCGATAGTCGGTGAGCTCGATCGCGCAGCGGGTGCCGAGCCCCGCCGCCTCGAGCCGGCGCTCGGCATAGGCTTTCTGCGCCTCGGACAAAGTCAGGCCGGTGACCTCGACTCCGTGATCGCGCGCGGCGGCCTCCGCGAGCGAGCCCCAGCCGCAGCCGATGTCGAGCAGGCGCTGGCCGGGCTTCAGCTCCAGCCGGCCGAGCAGCAGCGAGAGCTTGCGCGCCTGGGCTTCCTCGAGCGGCTCGCCGGCGCCGACCGGCTCGGCGAAGACGGCGCTCGAATAGGTCATGCCGGAGTCGAGCCAGGCCCGGTAGAAATCGTTGCCGAGGTCGTAATGATGGGAGATGTTCTCGCGGGCGCGCTTCTTGTCGTTGTCGCGGAAGCGGTGGGCGATGCTGTTGACCAGCCGGAACAGGCCCTTGGCGCGGGCGGTGGCGCCGAGCGTCTCGGCGTTGAGCATGAACAATTCGAAGAGCGGCACCGGATCGGGCGACGACCATTCGCCCTGCTCCCAGGCCTTGTACCAGCCGACCGAGCCCGACGTGACCAGCCGGGCCAGGGAGCGCCAGCTGTGCAGATGGACGACCGGGCGCGGGCCGGGCCGGCGGCCGCCCAGGACATGGCGGGAGCCGTCCGGCAAGGTCGCCTCGATCGCGCCCTGCTCGAGGCCTCGGTCGATGCGGCCGAGGATCCGCGAGAAGCTCCCCGACAGCAGATGCGCGAGCAGCCCTCCGCCGGTGGCGAATCGGCGGTCGGCGGCGACGAGGTGGCGCCCGCGGGGCTGCTGGTTCATGGCGCGCTTGGTGGCGGGGTTGCGCGGGCTGCGCAAGCCCGTCATCTTCCAGGGATCATTGGGGGCAAATCGACATGACACGAACCAAAAGGACGATTCTGGCGCTGGTTCTGCTGGAACTCTTCCTCGCCGGCCTGTGGTATTATCTGGTCGGGGCACCCGGTGCGGGGCCCGACACGGGGCGGGTCCTCGGGCAAACGATGGGGATGGCGATGGGCGTGATCCTCGGCCTCTCGCCGGTGCTGATCCTCCTCGCCCGGAGGAACGACCAAAAGGCGGCGGCGAAGAAGGGGGAGTGACCGTCATGCCAGCGAAGGCTGGCATCCCGGCGGGTGAAAGGCGCTGCGCCCTTCACCCCACGGGGCCCCGGCCTTCGCTGGGGCGACCCGACGTCAAATGACGTGCGGCTCCTTCGTCACCATCCAGCTCTGGCCTTTCGAGACCAGGGCCTGGAGATCGGGCTTCTTGCCCGCGCTGGCTTCCGCGTTCTGGCGTACCACGGCGCTCTCGAAGGTCGGGGCCGGATCCTCGTAGAGGACTCCCAGAGCGGTGGGGAAGGCGCCGAACGGCATCTCGACGAGCATGTGGGCGACCGACCGGTTGCGCGGATCGTGGACGAGAACCCCTGCGGCCTGCCAGTCGCCGCCCTCGACCTCGACGACCTTGAGGGCGAGCGCCTCGCGGTCGAGCGCGATGCCCCGGGCGCCGCCGTCGAACAGCATCGGCTCGCCCGCCTTCAGCCAGAGCTGCCGGCCCGAATTCTCCTTGGCGGTGAAGGGCGCGAAGACGTCGTCATTGTAGACGATGCAATTCTGGTAGATCTCGACGAAGCTCGCGCCCTTGTGGGCATGGGCGGCCTTCAGGACCTCGGGCAGGTTTTTGTGGACGTCGATGCCGCGGGCGATGAAGCGCGCCCCCGAGCCGAGCGCAAAGGCGCAGGGGCTGACCGGCCGGTCGACCGACCCGAAGGGAGTCGAGGGCGAGCGGGTGCCGGCACGGCTGGTCGGCGAATATTGGCCCTTGGTGAGGCCGTAAATCTCGTTGTTGAACAGCAATATCTGGCAGTCGAGGTTGCGGCGAAGCACGTGCATCGTGTGGTTGCCGCCGATCGACAAGGCGTCGCCGTCGCCGGTGATGATCCAGACGTCGAGCTCGGGCCGGGCCAGCTTGATCCCGGTGGCGAAGCTCGGCGCCCGGCCGTGGATGGTGTGGAAGCCGTAGGTCTCCATGTAATAAGGGAAACGGCTCGAGCAGCCGATCCCGGAGACGAACACGGTGTTTTCCGGCCGGACCCCGAGCTCCGGCATGGTCCTCTGAACCGCCTTCAGAACCGCATAATCGCCGCACCCGGGGCACCAGCGCACTTCCTGGTCGGTGGCGAAGTCCTTGGCGGTGAGCTTGGTCAGTTCGTTCATTTTTACCTCGTCATCCCGGCGAAAGCCGGGATCTCAGGACAAGAAGTCTCGGCGGGTCTCCCCGAGGTCCCGGCTTTCGCCGGGATGACGGGAGAGTGGATCACGCCAGCGCCTCCTCGATCGCCGCTTCGATCTCGGCGATCTTGAAGGGCTGGCCGGAGACCTTGTTCACCGGCCGGGCGTCGACGAGATACTGGTCGCGCAGAAGGGTCTTGAGCTGGCCCTTGTTCATCTCGGGGACGATGATCCGATCGAAGGAGCCGAGAAGCTCGCCCAGATTCTTCGGAAGCGGCCAGATGTGGCGGATGTGGACATGGGCGACGTCGAGGCCCCGGCCGCGGGCCCGGCGGACGGCCTGATGGATCGGCCCGAAGGTCGAGCCCCAGCCGACGACCGCCAGTTTCGCACCGGGCTCGCCCAGGCAGACTTCCTGGTCGCCTATCGACCCGGCCACTCCGAGCACCTTGTCGGCGCGGATGTCGGTCATCGCCTGGTGGTTGGCGGGGGCGTAATCGATATGGCCGGTTCCGACATTCTTCTCGATGCCGCCGACGCGATGGGTGAGGCCCGGGGTCCCCGGCTTCACCCAGATGCGCGCCAGCTTGCCGTCGCGGGAGTAGGGATTGAACCCTTCCCCGTGCAGCGGCGCGTCCTCGAAGAATTGAACCGGGAACGGCTGATAGTCAGCCATGTCCGGCACCCGCCAGGGCTCGGCCGCATTGGCGATATAGCCGTCGGTAAGGAGCATCACCGGAGTCATGTACTGGACCGCGATCCGGCAGGCCTCGATCGCGCAGTCGAAGGCGTCGGCCGGCGAGCGCGCGGCGATGACCGGCAGCGGAGCGTCGCCGTTGCGGCCGTAGACCGCCTGGTAGAGATCCGACTGCTCGGTCTTGGTGGGCAGGCCGGTCGAGGGCCCGCCGCGCTGCGAGGTGATGATGACGAGCGGCAGCTCGGTCATGATGGCGAGCCCCATAGCCTCCATCTTGAGGGCTATCCCGGGCCCGGACGAGGACGTGACCCCGAGGCTTCCGGCATAGCTCGCCCCGATCGCCGAGCCGATCGCGGCGATCT
>DASVPM010000188.1:0-18980 GCA_036382815.1 Allosphingosinicella sp. | reverse complement strand
AGCTTGATGTTGGGCGAGGTCAGGAACACGCCGTTTTGATCGGCGACAGTGACGTTGCGAAGCTGTGACTTGCCGAAAATGGAACCGTCGATCCGGCCGATGTGGATGCGCAGGCCCGAGTCCGGGGCCATCGCCGCGATGCGGTCCGCGATGAAGCGGTGGCCGGGCCCGGTGTCGAGCACCACCGCCAGGAGCCCGGTGAGCACCGCGAGGGTCAAAGCGAGGCTGACGGTCCATTTCGCGAGGCGCGAAAGCCATCGCCGCCGACGCTTCGGTGGGGGGAGCCGCGGCGCGTCGCCTTCCTTCATCAGAAAGCCTGGCCGAGCGAGACGTAGACCGCGACCCGCGAATCGCCCTTGCGCGGGTTGAGGGGGGTACCCACGTCGACCCGGATCGGCCCGAAGCGGGTGTGGTAACGCACGCCGATGCCGGCGCCGAAGCGGAGATTGTCGAACTTGGGCAGCGGCGAGGTCGAGATGTTGCCGCCGTCGATAAAGGGGACGACTCCCCAATTTCCCCGGCGGATCCGGGCCTCGACCGCGAACTCGGTGAGGCTCCGGCCGCCGATCGGGTCGTCGAAGACCGGATCGCGCGGGCCCAGCCGCTGGAATCCGTAGCCCCGGACCGACCCGCCGCCGCCGGCGTAGAACCGCCTCGACGGCGCGATCCGGTCGCGGTCCGCCCCCAGGATGGTCCCCAGCCGGATCCGTCCGGCCAGCGTCACTTTGGGCGTGAACGGCTGGTAGAAGCTGGCGTCCACCTGGGTGCGGCCGTAGGCGAAGGTGCCGGACTGGAGCGAGGCTTCGGGCGACAGCCGGAAGGCCAGGCGGTAGCCCGTCGTCGGATCGAGCAGGTCGTTCGAGCCGTCGTAGCTGAGGCTCGCCGGCAACGCGCCGATGAAGAAGGTGCGCCGACGGGTCGTCGCGGTGTCGAGGTCGACGTCGCGTTCGTCGGTGGCGACCAGCTCGGCGCCGGCCGACCAGGTCCATTTCTTCTGCCAGATCAGATTGGTCTGCCGCTCGACCGCGCCCGAGACGATCGTCGTTCGCGCGTCATAGGCGGCCCGGTCGATGTGGCTGACGGCGACCTGGGCGGTCAGCACCTGGTCGCGGCGGAGGAAATTGGCGCGCCTCAGGACGGCGCCGAGCAGCTGTTCCTGCGTCCCGGCGACCGCCCGGAAAGTGACCGCGCCCTCCGGCGGAAGCAGGTTGCGATGCTGCCAGCTCGCTTCGACCCTGACCCCTTCGCCGGTGCCGAAGCCGGCCTGTCCGGCGATGGTCCGCATCGGCGCCCGCTCCAGGGCCACGGCGAGGTCGACGCTCCTGTCTTCGGCCGCCACCGGCCTGATCGCGACCGATGAGACCAGGCCGGTGGCGATCAGGGCGCGGCGAAGATCCTCGACCAGAGCCGCCTCGTAAGGGGCCCCCGGCTTCCAGCGGGCGATCCTCTGGATGTGCCGGGAACTGAACAGCGCCCGTCCTTCCACCCTGATCCGGCCAAACCGGCGGCTGCCGTTGGGGTTGACGGGCAGGGTGAGGGTCGCCGTCCGGCTCTCGTGGTCGAGCGCGATATCCATCTCGCTAATTTCGGCGAAAGCGTAGCCGCGCTTGCCGAGCTCGGCCCGCAGCGCCGCCTCGCCCGCAGTGACCCGGGCCGCATCGACCGGGTCGTCCGCGCCCACCGCGAACGCCTGCCGAAGCGCCTCTTTGTCCTCGCCGGCGGCGTCGATCCCGGGCAGGTTCACTTCAGCGAAGCGATAGACGGGGCCGGGTTCCGCCTCGAGCGTCACGATCAGCTCGCTGCCGGCGGACGCCCCCTCGACGCGCGTCCGCACCAGGGCGTCGTAATAGCCCCGGGCACGGAGCAATTCGGCGAGCAGGTCCGCATCCTCGCGGGCGCGCCGGTCGATCTGGGCGGCGTTGGCGGCATCCTTGCCGTTCCTGGCAAGAGTGGAGAGGGAGTCGAACGGCAGTCGAAGCGCCGCCTCGGTGTCGGGGTCGAGGCCCTCGATCCGGACGGCGTAGCGGCGCTCGGCGGCCGAATCGGCGATTCCGGTGTCCGGCGTGCCGGCGATCGGGTCGTCTGCGTCCTGCTCCATGTCGGGCCAGTCGACTCCGAGGTCCGGCAGGGGATCGAGCGGCGCGGACGGATCCAGCGGCGGCTGATCGAGCGGGTCGGCGGGCGGCCGCTGCTCCTGGGCGAGCAGCGCCCCCGGACAGGCGCACAGCAAAAGGGCGGCCAGCGCGGCCGCCACCCCCCGCCCCGCATCGACTTGAAACATGGAAGGAAACTAGCGGGCGGCGCTAGTGCCCGCCAGCCGTAAGATTGCGGTGTAGCCCGTCATCCCGGCGAAGGCCGGGATCCCAGCGAGCGAGTGGCGGGAGCGCCCTTCATCCCAGGGATCCCAGCCTTCGCCGGGACGAGGTCAATGCACCGGGCCGGTGACCGCTTCGTCGCGCATCAGGTCGATCATCCGCCCGACCTCCCGCCAGCGGCAGAAATGGACGAAATTTCCGAGGTCGCGGCTGCGGTCCGCGCGAAGCGCGGCCTCCGACCCGGCATATTCGCCGAAACGCTCGATGAGCCGCGCCGCCTCGGTGAAGGCGGCGGGCGCGAATGCTGTCTGCTGAAGCAATCTTTCCCCCGGATTTTTCCCTTGCACCGGCTTTAGCCTCAAGGGGTTTCGAAACCGCGCAGGGTGATGCTTGACGGCGCATTCACTATCTAATTCCTCCCCTGCTTTTGCAGGGGAGGGGGACCATGCGAAGCATGGTGGAGGGGCTCTTACCGAGTTCGAAGAACCCCTCCACCGCGCTTCGCGCGCTCCCCCTCCCCGCGAAATCGCGGGGAGGATTTGAGTCTTCGAACCCTTCCTGCCAAAGGCTCGCCATGTCCCAGCGAACGCGATCCACCCAGGCGGCGGGCTTCATCCTCGCGATCAGCATCCTGGCCGGGGCGGTGGCCGGAGCGATCGCGGGACAGCCCAGCATCGGATTCCTCGTCGGCCTCGGCTCGGGCGTGGCGATATCGCTGCTCTTCTGGGTGAGCGACCGCCGCCGCTAGCGGGCCGCCGCAGCCCAGCTTCGGCCGATGACGCCGTCGGCCTAGCGGGGCCGTCGGCCGAAACCCATCCAGTTTGGTAGGAACTTTCCTAGACTATTAGGAAATTCGAATACATTACTGGAACATATCACGATCAGCGATTCGCAGGGGAGTGCTGGTGAAATGGTCGTTGCGGCGCAGGATAGAGCAGTTCCTAAAGCGCACCCGAATATCGGCGACCCGGCTCGGCCTCGATGTGGCCGGCGATCCGAAGCTTGTCTTCCTGATCCGCAAGGGCCGGGTCCCGCGGCCGCCGATGGAGGCGAGGATCCTGGCCTATATGGACAGGATCGACCGCGAAGCCGGAACGCCTTCCGCCCCGAGGCGACACCGCCGCCGACCGATGCCGCGACCGCTTTCTTCGAGGCGACCCGTGCGAAAGTCGTGAACTTCATGAACCTCGCCGGCTTCGCGCTCGAGGAGATTCACAGTCGCCGCTGGACCAGCGTCACCTTCCAGGGTGCCCGGATCGAGCTCGCCTTCAGGCTGGAGGGAATGGGCGCCGAAGACGCGGCCGGACGGTTCCTGAGCCGCCTCCAGGCCCGCGACTTCCACCTCCGCGGCCATCTCGTCGCGGACGTGCGGCTGGTCGCGGAAGAACGCCGGCCGGGATTCGCCCGGATCCGCCTCGAGGCCCTCACGGTCGAAGAAAAGTAGCCGGCTCAGCCGCCGCTCGACGCGATCTTCTGGAGGTCGTTGATCGCGCTGCGCAGGCGGTGGCCGACCTTTTCCTGCTCGGCCTGGATCTCTTCCGCCGGCGGAAAGTCCGCGGCGGGCAGGGCCTGGCGCTTGCGCGCCAGCCCGAATTCGATCCGGTTGACGAGCTGGGACAGCGACTGGTCGGTCTCCTCCTCGGCTTCCGGCAATTGCGCGGCGAGCTTCGAGATCGGCAGCGGCTGCTCGGCTTCCGGCGCCTGTTCGGCTTCGGCCCATTCCGGCTCCGAAGGCGTCCAAAGCGGCTCGGGCTCGCTCCACTCGGCCTCCGCGGGCTCGGCTTCCGGTTCGGACTGCGCAACCGGCTCGGGCTGCGGCGCCTCCGGTACGAGGAAGGCCGGCAGGGGGCGGGGCTCGGCCGGTGCGATCGCGGGATCCTCTTCGGCCCGGGCTTCCGGGAAATCCTCGAGGTCGAGCGGTTCGCCGAGATCCCGCGCGAGCAGCGGACGGCGGGCCGGGGCGTCGGGATGGGCGTCGGCCCGGCGAAGGCGAGGCGCTTCCGCGTCGGGCCGGACTTCGGGCTTGCGGCTCGCCGGCAGCCGGCTGAGCGCCGCGAGCAGCGCCCATACGGCCGCGAAGGTGAGGAGGAAGGCCGAGCCCACCGCAGCGAGCCGAGCCGTTTCGCCGAGCGGCGGCCGGGCCGCGGCGACGAAATCGGGGAGACGGCTGGTCTCGACGAGGCTCGAAAAGAGCGACTCCGGCATGGCGAAGGCGACGAAACCGGCGGAGACCGCCGCCATCGCCGCCAGTCCCGCGTCGAATGCGCGCGCGCGTAAAAAGGAGAATTTCGGCATTAGACCGCCTTGCCCGTGAGCTTCTGGTAAGCGGGTATGTAACTGGAAATATTTGACGACCAGTTACGATCCCGCCGGACGAATGCTTGCGCCGTGTCGCGTCTTTCATCCCAGCGGGAGCGGTTGGCGAACATCGTATCGAGCGCTTCGGTCAGGGCCTCGGGATCGCCGGCCCGGAACAGGGTGCCCGTGACTCCGTCCTCGATCAGCTCGCGATGCCCGCCGACATTGGAGGCGACGACCAGCTTTCGCTGGGCCATCGCCTCGAGCGGCTTCAGCGGAGTGACCAGCTCGGTGAGGCGCATCGCCTTGCGCGGGTAGGCGAGGATGTCGATCAGGCCGTAATAGCGGTCCACCTCATGGTGGGGCACCCGGCCGGCGAAGTGGATCCGGTCCCGCGCGGGTGAGGCTTCCGCCTGCGCCTTCAGCGCTTCTTCGACCGGCCCGCCCCCGACGAGGAGAAGGTGCGCCTTGGGACGCTTCTTGAGGAGCAGCGGCATCGCCGCGATGAGATCGTCCAGCCCCTCATAATCGTAGAAGGAGCCGATGAAGCCGACGACGTCGGCGCCGGCGAGGCCGAGCTTGCGGGCCAAGGCGAGGTCGGCCGCGAGCGGGTTGCCGAACAGGGTGAGATCGACTCCGTTGGGAGCGACGATGATCTTCTCCGCCGGGATTCCCCGCCCGATCAGGTCGCGCCGGAGCCCTTCGCAGATTACGGCGACGCCGTCCGCCCGGCGTGCGGCCCAGGTCTCGAACATGCGGATGAGACGATAGCGCGCCGAGCCTTCGCGGCCCGTGCCGTTGCCGACCGCCGCGTCCTCCCAGAAAGCGCGGATCTCGTAGATGAGCGGAAGCCCCCGGCGCTTCGCCACCGGCAGCGCGGCCAGCGCGTTCAGGACCGGCGAGTGGACGTGGAGCTGGTCGGGCTTCCATTCTTCGGCGAGCGCCTCGAGCCGCGCCTCGAGCGCCCTGATCTCCCGCCATTCCCGCAACGGGGAAGGCGCGGGGACGGGCTTCGGCGTGCGGTAGAAGTCGATTCCCTCGATCGTCTCCGGATCGGCGCCGCCGCGCGAGTGGCGGACTCCGGTGAGGCAAGCCACCTCCATCCCACGCGCCTTCTGCGCGGTGACGATCGCGCGGGTGCGGAAGGTATAGCCGCTGTGCAGCGGCAGGCTATGGTCGAGCACGTGGAGGATGCGCATGCACGAGGCTCTGCCACAATGAGCTTAACGGCCCGTCAACCGCCCTGTCCTAGGAAAGCGGCATGCCCACGCGCGTCCTCCTGACGGTCGATACCGAGTTCATGTGGGGCGCGCACGTCCGCGGCGCCTCCTGGCAGGAGAATCTGGCGCTCAGCTTCGATCCCGCCGGAGTCGGGATCCCCTACCAGCTCGGCCGGTTGGCCGCCCACGGCCTCAAGGCCTGCTTCTTCGTCGATCCGATGCCGGCCCTGGTCTACGGAATCGAGCCGGTCCGGCGCATGGTCGAGCCGATCCTGACAGCAGGCCAGGACGTGCAGCTCCATCTCCATCCCTGCTGGGCCGACCCGGTCGAGCCCGTGTTCGAGCTGACCGGTCTGGATTTCGAAAGGCAGATCGACCTGATCCGGACGGCGCGCGATCTCCTGGTCGAAGCGGGTGCGCCCTCGCCCACGGCTTTTCGCGCCGGCGGTTACGCCGCCGATAGCGCCACCGTCGAAGCGCTTGCGGGTCTCGGCATCGCCTACGACAGCAGCCACAATGGCAGCCACCATCCCTCGCCGAGCGCGCTTCCGCTCGATCCCCGGCTCATCGCTCCGGCCCGGGTCGACGGAGTCATCGAGATACCGGTCACCCAGATCGGGCAGCGCGCCGGCCGTCTCCGGCATCTCCAGATTTGCGCGGTCTCGTTCGACGAAATGCGCGCCGCCTTGCTTCACGCCGCCGCCCATGACCACCCGGTCGCAACCATCGTCGGCCACAGCTTTGAGCTTGCCGCGCGCGGCGGGCGGCGGGCGAATGCGCTCCTCGTCCGCCGTTTCGAGAGGCTTTGCCGGTTTCTCGCGGACCGGCGCGAGCGGCTGCCGACCGCCCATTTCGCCGACCTTGGCGACTTATCCGTGGAGGCCGACGCCTCGCCGTTGCCGGCCAGCCCGCTTCGCACGGCCGGCCGCCTGGCCCAGCAATTGTGGGGAAATGCCGTCTATGACCGTGCGCTATGACCTTTAACCGTTTCGTCCTGCCGCTCGCCTTGCTCGGCGCCGCCCCGCCGAACGGCGCCGCCGCCTCGTTCACGGTCGCCGAAACCGGCCGCGGATATGCGAACCTTCAGGATGCGGTGAACGCCATCGGCGCCGGCGCCGGCACGATCCGGATCGCCCCCGGGCGCTATCGCGGCTGTGCCGTCCAGGAAGCGGGCCGGGTGGCGTTCGTGGCCGAGCCCGGCACGGCGGTGTTCGACGGCGGCGCCTGCGAGGACAAGGCGACCCTCGTCCTGCGCGGGCGCTCGGCCCGGATCGAGGGGCTCGTATTCACCCATGTCCGGGTCGGCGACGGCAATGGCGCCGGCATCCGGATCGAGCAGGGTGATCTCGTCGTCTCCACGACGATATTCGCCGACGGCCAGTGCGGAATCCTCTCCGCCAACGATCCTTCGGCCTCGATCCGTATCGACCGCTCAACCTTCAGCGGCCTCGGCAAGGATCCCGACGGCAACGGCGCCCATTCCCTCTACATCGGCAATTACGGCAGCCTGACGGTGACCCGAACGCGGTTCGAGCGTGGGGCGGGAGGCCATTATCTGAAGAGCCGCTCCCCCCGGATCATGCTGACGGACAGCAGCTTCGACGACAGCGCCGGCCGCCGCACCAACTATCTGGTCGATCTGCCCAACGGTGCGAAAGGCCGGATCGCGGGCAATGTCTTCGTCAACGGCGCCGGCAAGGAGAATCACGCGACGATGATCGCTGTCGCTGCCGAGGGGGCGGAGAATCCGTCGGCCGGCCTCGTCATCGAGAATAACGACGTTTCGGTGGTACCCGATTTCCCCTGGCACACCGCCTTCGTCGGTGACTGGAGCGGCGAGCGGCTCGCGATCCGCGGCAACAAGGTGAGGCCGGGGATCGCGTTGCTGGAGAGGCGGTAAAAATCCTCCCCTGCTTTTGCAGGGGAGGGGGACCATGCGAAGCATGGTGGAGGGGCCTTTTTGACTTGAGAAGAACCCCTCCACCGCGCTTCGCGCGGTCCCCCACCCCCGGAAATCCGGGGGAGGAATTTAAGGAGGCAAATCAACCTACCAGCTTCGATCCCAGCCGCTGGGCGAAATATTCGAGATTGGCGATCCGGCGCATCAAGCCGCTGTCGCGGATCCGTTCGACGTTGAAGAAGCGGCGCAAGACCGGATAATCGAGATCGATCACGCGGCCCAGAAAATCGGGGCCGAGCAGGCCGCCATGCTCGTCTGCCATCGGCCCGAGCCGCCGCCTTATCTCGTAGCTGCGCTGCCTGAGCCAGACCGGGCGGGCGCGGGTCGACCATTCTTCCAGCCGGTGCTTCAGCGCGGGCGGGCCGGCGAAATCGTGTCCGTAGGCCGAGGGCAGCCCGGCCAGCTCCGGATCGATCGCCGCGAGCAGCATGGCTTCGAACCGCCCCGCATTCTTGAGACCGAGGGGGAGGGTCATGGCTTCGGCGACCACGTTGCGATCGAGGAAGGGCATCAGATACGCGCCATAGCGCCCCTCGAGGCTGATCTCGCGCCCGGAGAGGGCCCGGCACCGCACCCGGGGATAGATTTGCTCGACCATCGCCCGGGGCAGACGCTCGCGCGCGCCCTCGGCTCCGATCGAACGGGCGATCTTGTCGCCGATCCTTCGAAGGAAGCCGCGCTCCTCGAATTCGCCGGTGACGTCGCCGCGCGCATAACGGGCGAAAAAGGTCCGGCCGACCTCCCCGGCCCGGAATGGCCGGTCGGCGAGGTAGAAGAAGTTGCGATAGATTTCGCCGCATGCGCCCGAGGCGGAAAGGGCGCCGCCGGCGTGGCGGGCATCCCGGGCGGCGGCGTTGCTGCCATTCTCGAACAGCTCGCCGAAGCTGGGCAGGCCGTCATATTCCTGGAAGTTGCGCTCGACCTGCTCGGGGAATTCGTCGGGGCTCAGCGGCCGCGCTTCCTTGTCGAGCCAATCGACTTCGAAGCCCTGGGTCTCGCCGATCAGCCGGGAGATTCGAACGTCGCTGCAATCCTCGCCGCCATAGACGTAGACGTGCGGCCGGCATCCTTCGGTGCGGAGCGCGGCGAGCAGCAGCCGCGAATCGAGCCCGCCGGAGAGCGGGCAGTGGATGCGGTCGCCGAAGTGGCGGACGTGCGGCCGGACCGCTGCCGCCAGAAGCTGACGGTGCCGCTCGAGCCGCTCCCCGATCGGCATGCCGGCCGGGCTGTCGGGCAGGGGCCTGGCGGCGGCGTGCAGGCGAACGCCGTCCGCGCCGAGCTCGACGACCCGGTCGGGACCGAGGGTCTTCAGCTCGCTGAATACCGTGTCGTCGCCGATAGGGGCGACATTGAAGGCGAGCTCGTAGACCCCCTGGGGATCGAAGGACACACGCGGCAGCGCGTCCACGGCTGCGAGCAGCGAGGTCGAGAACAGGCTCATGGCCGAGTCGTGGAACAGCTGGAACATGGCGAAATGGTCGGTGAGCAGGAACGTGCGCCGCTGGCGGCGGACGAGGGCGACGAACTGCCCGCCGAGCCTCGACCAGTCCGGCTCGGGCAGGGCCGCGGTCCTCAGCAGCCCCTCCAGGGCCGGGCGGCCCATTCGGTCGTCCCAGGTCATCGTCCCGGCTACGGCGACGAGGTCGTCGCCCTCTTCAAGCAGGCTCTCCGGGCCGCCGAGGATGTGGGGCGCGTGGAGCAGCCGCCAGCCGGGCAGGGCCCGTTCGGAGGGCGGTGGAAGGCCGTGCCGGGCGAACTGGGCCCGAGCGCTGGCAATCGCGGAATCCGCGGCCCCGGGATCGCCGGACCGGACGAGGAAAAGGGCGCCCATCGCCGTCCGCTCTGCCACTTCAAGCTTAACGTCCCGTCAACCGCGTCCCTCTAAGAAGCGGTGGAGGAAGCGGGCGCAGGGACGGCTTGATGATCGACAATTTCTCGCTCGCCTTGACCCATGGCCTGCTCCTGCTCGTCGCCTGGCGCCTGCTGTCGCGGCCGGATCTCGACGACGACGAGGCGGCCGTGCAGGCGAAGCCGGCCGCGAAGAGCCGCTGGACCTTCGGCAGGGAACGTCCGGATGCGTGACCTCGCCTTCGTCGCTTTCCTTGTCGCGTTGCTCGGGCTCGGGCTCAAACGGCCGTTCGTATTCGTGCTCGCCTATATCTATATCGACGAGGTCGCTCCGCAGCGCCTTTCCTATTACCTGCTCAACAGCATCCAGCTGTCGATGATCGTCGCCTGCCTCGCTTTCGCGGGGTGGATCCTGGCGGAGAAGAAGACCGACCTCCGGTTCAGCGCCCGCCAGGGGCTGATGGCGCTACTGCTCGGCTACGCTTTCTACACGACTGCCAACGCCGACTTGCCGATCGATGCGGCGGAGAAATGGGACTGGGTCTCCAAGACCCTGCTCTTCGCCATCTTCCTGCCCTTGGCCCTTCGCTCGCGCCTGCGGATCGAGGCCGCGCTCCTGTACGTCACCCTGTCGGCCGCCGCGATCATCATCGTCGGGGGGCTGAAGACGGTGGCCTCGGGCGGCGGCTACGGCGTCCTCAACCTGATGGTGACCAACAACTCGAACCTCTACGAAAGCAGCACCATCTCCACGGTTGCGATCGCGCTCATACCGATCATCCTTTGGCTTGCGAAGTTCGGGACCGTCTTCCCGCCGGACTGGCGCGTGAAGCTGTTCGCCGCCGCGCTGATCTTCGCCTGCCTGCTGATGCCGATCGGGACCGAGGCCCGCACCGGTCTCGTCTGCATCGGCGTGCTCGCCATCCTCATGCTCCGCAACGTCAAGCGCCGCTTCCTCTATCTCGCCGGGGCCTGCCTGCTCACTCTGGGCTCGATCCCGTTCCTCCCCGACAGCTTCACCGGGCGGATGTCCACGATCCAGGGTTATCAGTCGGACAACAGCGCCGGCGTCCGGCTCGCCGTCTGGGCGTGGACGTGGAACTACGCGAAGGACAATCCGCTCGGCGGCGGCTTCGGCGCCTACCGCCAGAACAAGATCGAGGTGCGCACCGTCGCCACCCAGTCCTCCGGCGGAGTCCAGACTGTCACCGCGCTCACCTCGATCGACCAGGGCCGGGCCTATCACAGCGCCTATTTCGAGATGCTGGGCGAGCAGGGATTCCCGGGGCTGATCCTGTTCCTCCTGCTCCACATTTGTGGCCTGGTCCGAATGGAGGTGATTGCCCGCCGTTACCGCAAGGCGGCGGACGATCAGGCGTGGATCGCGCCGCTCGCGACCGCCCTCCAGCAATTTCAGATCATCTATCTCGTCGGGGCGGCCTTCGTCGCCATCGCCTACACGCCGGTGATGCTGACCATCCTGTCCCTTCAGATCGGCCTCGACGCGCTGGTCGCCCGGAGCGAGCGGGCGAAAAAGCCCCGCTCCGGCGCGTTCGCCGCGGCGGCCGCCTCCCCCCGCCCGGGGACCGCATCGGCATGAGCGGCGCCCCCGCCGATCCGCGCGCCGACCTGCCGGCGCTCACCGGCATTCGCGGCCTCGCGGCCTGGTTCGTGGTCCTCTACCACGTCCGGCTCGGGCTCGTGTCGTGGCTTCCGGCCTGGACCGGCTTCGCCCTCTCCAAAGGCTATCTGGCCGTCGACCTCTTCTTCATGCTGTCGGGCTTCGTGCTGTGGCTGAACTATTCCGATCGCCTTCGGCGCGACGGCCTGGCAGCGGTTCCGAAATACCTCTCACGGCGCGTGGCGAGGGTTTGGCCGCTTCATCTCTTCATCCTCGCCTTGACCGTCGCCTATGCCTCGCTGCTGGCCGCGACCGGCAAGCTCAATCCGGACCATTACCCCTGGCAGGAGCTCCCCCTCCACGTCCTCCTCATCCACAATTGGGGTTTCACGAGCGGGCTCACCTGGAACGATCCCAGCTGGTCGATCAGCGGCGAGGCGGGAGCCTATCTGCTCTTCCCGCTGATCGTGCTGGGCGCCGACTGGAAGAGGCTTTCGCCGGTCTGTGCGATCGCCGCCCTTCTCCTCCTCGCCTGCCTCCTTTCCGCGGTCATGGGATGGAACGGCGCCGGCATACTCGACGGCGACATCCCCCGCTTCGGCCTGCTGCGAGCGGCGAGCGAGTTCACGATGGGGACGATCGTCTGCGCGCTGTGGCAGCGCTGGTGCTCCGCCCCGCGCCTCGGCGGTGCCGTTGCGGGAGGGTTCATGGGAGGCGCCGTGGTCGTCGGTTTCGCGACCGGTGCTCCGGAGACCCTGGTCGTGCCGCTGTTTCTCGCCGGCCTGCTGCTGGCTCTCGCCCTCACCGCCGGCCTCAAGGGCAATCCGCTTGCGGCGCGGCCGATCCACTATCTGGGCGAGATCAGCTACTCGACCTATCTCGTCCACTTTCTCCTCTACATCGCCTTCAAGATCCTCTTCGTCGGCGATCCGGCGAACGTGCCGCCGGGGCTGATCGCGCTGTTCCTGCTGCTCACCTTCCTGGCCTCGGCGGCGCTCTATCACGGCGTCGAGCGGCCGGCGCAGCGGGCGCTGAACCGCCTGTCCGACCGCCGCCTTGCCCGCCGGCCGGTGCTCTCGGCCGCGGAATAGGCCGTCATCCCGGCGAAGGCCGATGGGTCGCCCTCAAGCCGTCTCGAGCGTCGCCTCGGCCTTCTCGTAGAGCGCGATCAGCGCTTCGGTGAAGGCGGGAATGTCCTCCGGCTTGCGGCTGGTGACGATATTGCCGTCGGTCACCGCTTCCTCGTCGACGACTTCGGCGCCGGCATTGCGCAAGTCGGTCCGGATCGAGGGCCAGCTCGTGACCCGGCGGCCGCGCACCACATCGGCCTCGACGAGCAGCCACGGCCCGTGGCAGATCGCCGCGACCGGCTTGCCGGCCTCGGCGAAGGCGCGGATCGTCGCCACCACCGTCTCGTTCATCCGCAGCTTGTCGGGATTCTTGGTGCCGCCGGGGAGGACCAGGGCGTCGTAATCGCCCGCCTCCACCTCATCCACGATGCGGTCCACCGTCACGGTGGCGCCGTTGTCCCCCTCGATCTCGCCTTTCTCGAGCGAGGCCAGGGTGACGTCGGCGCCGCGCTCGCGCAGGATCCGCCGCGGCTCGAGCAGCTCGCTATCCTCGAAGCCGTCGGTGGCGATCATCAAAATCTTCGCTTCGGATATTTTCGGCATGGAATCCTCCTTTGCGGCTCCAACGGAAGGCGCCGGACCGCGTTCCCGGAACGAAGCGGCCGCCCGGCGCTTACAGCCCCCATGCTCTGCTTCGTCGACGATCGGAACCTGCCCGGGATCACCCGCAAGCGAAGCGGCCGCTACTGGCAATATTTCGCTCCGGACGGGAGCCGGATCACCGACCGCGAGGAGATCGATCGGCTGAACGCGGTCGGAATGCCGCCCGCCTATGAGCGCTGCTGGTTCTGCCCAAAGCCGAACGGCCACATATTGGCCACCGGATACGACGCCCGGGGCCGCAAGCAATATCGCTACAATCCCGATTTCCGGATCCGGCAGGAGGCTGCGAAGTACGAGCGGCTCGCCGCCTTCGGCCGGGCCCTGCCGAAGCTCCGCAAGAAGGTCGAGGAGGACCTGACCGGCAAGCCGACGGTCCGCGACACCGTGCTCGCGGCGGTGGTGAGGCTGATCGACGAGACCCGGATGCGCGTCGGTAACGAGGAATATGCGAAGGAGAACAAGAGCTTCGGGGCCACCACCCTTCGCAACCGCCATGCCAGGGTGACGCGCGGCCAGCTCAAGATCAGCTATACCGGCAAGCACGGGATCAAGCGCACCGTCACCATCGCCGACCGAAACCTCATCCGGATCGCGAAGCGGACTCAGGACCTGCCCGGCCAGAACCTGTTCGAATATGTGAGCGAGGACGGGTCGGTCTGCCCGGCCACGTCCGGCGACGTCAACGCCTACATCAAGGAGGCGATGGGAGACGAATTCACCGCTAAGGACTTCCGCACCTGGGGGGCGAGCACCATCGCCTTCGAGGAAATGATCCGCCGCTACCGGAAGCACGGCAAGGTCAAGCTGAAGAGCGTCATCGAGCCGGTCGCCGAGGCGCTCGGCAACACGGTGGCGATCAGCCGCAAATCCTACGTCCACCCCGCGCTGATCGAGGCGGCCAAGGACGCCGGGGCGATCGGCGATCGGGCGCTTCCGCGCGCCTCCAAATATCTGAGTTCGGCCGAGCGCGGCCTGATCGAGTTCCTCGACGCCCTGCCGTGCGAGCAGGCGAAGGTGGACGGCAAGGGCAAAATTCGCGCAAAGGCCGCCTGATGGCAGCCACGACATCGAACTTCATGGCGAAGAGCGGCGCGCTCGCGTCCGAAGTGCAGGCCTGGGTCGCCGGCAATCTGGTGGGAATCCTGGTGGCGACCGTCATCGGGATCGCCATCGCGCTGGCGATGCTCGCGGTGCGCTCGCTCGGGTGCAGGCTGATCGGGCGGCTGGGCGGAGACCCGCATTGGCCCGCCATCTTCGCCCGCGCCCTTGCCAGGACCAAGATATTCTTCATCGTCGCGACCTCGGCCCAACTCGTCGCCGACCATGCCAGCACCCCGCCCGCGCTGATGGGCGCGATCCATGTCGCCTTCGTCATCGCGGCGTCGCTCCAGGCGGCGATCTGGGCGCGCGAGCTGATCCTCGGCTACGTCGCGCACCGCACCGGCGACCAGGAGCAATCGACGCTTGCCTCGGCGATCGGGATCATCCGCCTGCTGGTGACGGTCACTCTCTTCGCCATCGCGGTCATCCTCATCCTCGACAATCTCGGGGTCAACGTCACCGGTCTCGTCGCCGGCCTCGGGATCGGCGGAATCGCGATCGGCCTCGCCGCCCAGGGCATCTTCTCGGATCTGTTCGCCGCGCTTTCGATCCTGTTCGACAAGCCCTTCCGCCGCGGCGACGCGATCAGCTTCGACCAGACCACCGGGACCGTCGAGCGGATCGGCCTCAAGAGCACGCGGATCCGCTCCGTGAACGGCGAGGAGGTGATCGTCTCCAACGCCAACCTGCTGAACGCCCGCCTCCAGAACATGACTCGGCTCGAGCACCGGCGCGTGCTGATGGTGCTCAACCTCGTCTACAGCACTCCGGTGGAGCGGCTCGCGGCCTTGCCGGAGGAACTGAAGGCGATCGTCGCGCGCGAGCCCCGGGCCCGCTTCGACCGGGCCCATCTCACCGCCTTCGCGGCTTCCTCGATCGACCTCGAGCTGGTCTTCTTCGCCCAGACGCCGGATTTCCCGACGTTCATGGATGTCCGCCAGGGCGTCATGCTCGGCATCCTGCGCCGCTTCGCCGAGCTCGGCATCGAATTCGCCTATCCGACCCAGACGACCTACACCGCCGCGCCCGACGGCAAGCTGATCATGCCCTACGCCGAGCCTCGCGAGAGGGCGGAGGCGGAAAGAGGATAACCCCCATCCCCGTCATTGCGAGGAGCGAAGCGACGAAGCAATCCAGCGGGCGCCGGAGTCCGCACCGGATTGCTTCGCTTCGCTCGCAATGACGGCTCAAGATCCGTGGGCTTTGGCCAAATAAGCGTCCAGCCTCTCGATCTGCTCCGCCTTCTCAGCGTCGCCAAGGAACGACCCCTCGAAGCTGTTGCGCGCCAGCGTCGCCAGCGCGTCGCGCCCCAGCGCTCCCGCCACGGCCCGGTAATTGTCGTTCACATAGCCGCCGAAATAAGCCGGGTCGTCGGAGTTGATCGTCGCCCTCAGCCCGGCCGCCATCATCCGGTCGATCGGATGGGCCGCGAGGTCGTCGACCACGCACAGCTTGTGGTTGGACAGCGGGCAGACGGTCAGGGTCATCCCCTCCCGGGCCAGCCGCTCCACCAGCCGCGGGTCCTCAAGCGACCGGTTGCCATGATCGATCCGGTCGACCTCGAGCACGTCCAGCGCCTGCCAGACATAATCGGGCGGGCCCTCCTCGCCGGCATGGGCGACCCGCTTCAGCCCCCGTTCCGCGGCGGCCCGGAACACGCGGGCGAACTTCTCCGGCGGGTGGCCGAGCTCGGAGGAATCGAGCCCGACCGCCTCGATCCGGTCGAGCCACGGCTCGGCCTCGCGCAGGGTCGCGAAGGCCGCCTCCTCGTCGAGATGGCGAAGGAAGCAGAGGATCAGCTTCGAGGTCAGGCCGTGCCGGTCGCGCGCCTCGTCCATGCCGGCCAGCAGCCCGGTCATGGCCACGCCGAAGGGAATGCCCCGGTCGGTGTGGGTCTGCGGGTCGAAGAATATCTCGGCATGGGTCACCGAATCGGCCGCCGCGCGGTCGAAATAGGCGGCGGCCAGATCGCGGAAATCCTCCTCGGTCCGGAGCACGTCCGCGCCCTGGTAATAGATGTCGAGGAAGTCCTGCAGGTTGGAGAAGCTGTAGGCCGCCCGAACCTGCTCCACGCTTCGAAACGGTATCTCGACCCGGTTGCGCCGGGCCAGCTCGAACATCAGCTCGGGCTCGAGGCTGCCCTCGATATGCATGTGGAGCTCGGCCTTGGGCAGGCCGGCGATGAAGGTGGAGTGGTCGGTCATGGTTAGGAAGGTAGCGCCCGGGATGTTCGTCGTCACCCCACCGTCAATGGGATGTCACCCTGGACGCGGCCCCTTCGTCACCCTGAACTCGTTTCAGGGTCCAGCTGGTCGTACGCCCGGGAGGCGGAGGACTGGATGCTGAAACAAGTTCAGCATGACGGGTGGGGCGGCTACCATGGCCCGATGAAGTCGCTCCGAATCTTCCTCATGTCCACCGCCCTCGGCCTCGCCGCATCGGCCGGGGCCGAAGAGCCGCGCGAATTCTGTCCCGACCGCCCGGGCCTCGGCACCCCCGCCTGCACGATCGACCCGGGACATTTCGACATCGAGCTGGGCGTCGCCGACTGGACGCTCGACAAGACGCCCGACAGCCGCACCGACACGGTCGAGGCGGGCCAGCTCCTCGTCCGGATCGGCCTCTCGGACAGCCTCGAAGCGCAGATCGGCTGGACCGCCTTCGGCCATGTCCGGACCCGCGACCGCCTGACCGGCTCGGTCGACAAGGCCGCCGGCATCGGCGACGTCACCCTGGCGCTCCGGCAGAATCTGATGAACCCCGACGGAAGCGGGCTCTCCCTCGCGCTCATGCCGTTCGCGACGCTTCCGACCGGCGGCTCGGCGATCGGCGCCGGCGATTGGTCGGCCGGTCTGCTGGTGCCGCTCAGCTACGATCTCGGCAAGGGCGTGCAGCTTGGCCTGACCGGGCGGATGGAGGCGGCGGCCGATGAGGACCGCGACGGGCGGCATCTCGCTTATGGCGGAGTGGCCGGCGTGTCCGTATCTCTCTCGGAAGCCGTCGACGCCACATTCGAGATCGCCGCGAACCGCGACGAGGATCCGTCCGGACATTCGACCGAATGGCTTGGCGGCATCTCCGCGGGATGGATGGCGAAGGACGATCTCCAGCTCGACGCCGGCGCCAATCTCGGCCTGCACGGAGCGCCGGACGTACAGCTCTACGTGGGCGTATCGAAGCGGTTCTAATCTCCTGAATTCCTCCCCCGGATCTCCGGGGGAGGGGGACCGCGCGAAGCGCGGTGGAGGGGTTCTTCGGGCGCTGCAAGAACCCCTCCACCAGCCTTCGGCTGGTCCCCCTCCCCGGCAAATGCCGGGGAGGATGAAGGCACTAAAGCCCGACATCCTCCAGGCTGAGCAACGTCGCGTTGCCCCCGGCGCTGGTCGTGTCGGTGCTGGTCACCCGTTCCGCGCAGAAGCGCGGGAGGTAATGCGGGCCGCCGGCCTTGGGGCCGGTTCCCGACAGGCCTTCGCCGCCGAAAGGCTGGGAGCCGACGATGGCGCCGATCATCGAGCGGTTGACGTAGAGGTTGCCGACGCTGGCCATCGCCTCGACCGTCTCCGCCGCCCGGGCGATCCGGCTGTGAAGGCCCATGGTGAGGCCGAAGCCGGAACGGTTGACCCGCTCGACGGTCTCGGCGAGCCGGCCCGACTTCCAGGTCGCCACATGGAGGAGGGGGCCGAACCATTCCTTCCTCACGTCCTCGACCCGGTCGACCCGGATCAGGGTCGGCGGCACGAACAGGCCTTCCGCCGGCGCCTCCACCGTCTTGATCCAGCGCGCCCTCGTCTCCTCGCGGTGCGCCATCAGGCGGTCGAAGGCGCCCTCATCGATCACCGGCCCGACATCGGTGCCCGGCAAGGCAGGATCGCCGACGACGAGCGCGTCCATCGCTCCGGCCAGCATCTCCAGCGTCCGCTCGGCGATCTCCTCCTGGAGGAGAAGCACCCGAAGCGCCGAGCAGCGCTGGCCGGCCGAGCGGAAGGCGGAGGTGACGACGTCGACCACCACCTGCTCGGGCAAAGCCGTCGAGTCGACGATCATCGCGTTGATCCCGCCGGTCTCGGCGATGAAAGGGATGATCGGCCGCTCGTCGTCGTTGAGCAGCTCGCGCGCGATGCGCTTGGCGGTGGCGGTCGAGCCGGTGAAGGCGATTCCCGCGATCCGGCCGTCCTCGACCAGGGCCGCGCCCATGTCCGGCCCGCCCGGTGCGAGCACCAGCACATCCTCGGGAATTCCGGCCCCGTGGGCGAGGCCGACCGCGTAGGCCGCGATCTGCGGCGTCTGGGGCGCGGGCTTGGCGATCACGCTGTTGCCGGCGACGAGGGCCGCGCTCACCTGGCCGAGGAAGATGGCGAGCGGGAAGTTCCAGGGTGCGATGCACACCCAGACCCCGCGTCCGCCCATCCGAAGCACGTTGCGCTCGCCGGTCGGCCCAGGGAGCTCGAGCGGCTGAAGGCCCTTGCGCGCCTGCGCCGCGTAGTAACGACAGAAATCCGTCGCCTCGCGAACCTCGGCGAGCGCGTCGGGAATGGTCTTGCGCGCCTCCTGCACGCAGATCCGCATCAGCGCGTCGCGCTCCCGCTCGAGCAGATCGGCGAGCCGCTCGAGACAGGCGGCGCGCTCGTCGACGCTGCGCGAGTCCCAAGCCGGGACGGCGGCGAGGGCCCGGGAACCCATGGCATCCGCGGCGGCCTTGCAGGCGGCGGAGCCTTCGCCGGTGGACTGCACGGCGGGCTTTGCTCCCCGGCGAAGGCCGGGGCCCAGCTCCGGCGCCGCTTCTGGGCCCCGGCCTCCGCCGGGGAGCGACACCGCCGCGGCCACCCGCGCCAGCTCCTCCCGGTCGTTGAGGTCCAGTCCCTCGCTGTTCGGCCGCTCCGGAGC
>DASVPM010000187.1:0-16054 GCA_036382815.1 Allosphingosinicella sp. | reverse complement strand
ATGCTTCGCATGGTCCCCCTCCCCGCGAAATCGCGGGGAGGATTTTAGCGGTTGATCGTGGCCATTCCGGCTTCGTGGTAGCGCGGGCCCGAGGCGGCGCCGGGCGGGAGGATGCGGTCGATCCGCTCCAGATCCTCGCTCGAAAGGCGGACCTCGAGGGCGCCGATATTCTGCTCCAGATAGGTGCGCCGCTTGGTGCCCGGGATCGGCACGATATCGTCGCCCTGCGCGAGCACCCAGGCGATGGCGAGCTGCGCGGCGGTGCAGCCTTTCGCCGCGGCCATCGCCTCGATCTCGTCGACGAGGGCGATGTTCCTCTCGAAATTCTCGCCGGTGAAGCGCGGGTGGAAGCGGCGGTAATCGTCGTCGGGGAAGTCGGACGGGCTCCTGAACTGGCCGGTCAGGAAGCCGCGCCCCAGCGGGCTGTAGGCGACATAGGCGATCCCGAGCTCGCGCACGGTGGGAAGCACCTCGGCTTCCGCGTCCCGGCTCCACAGCGAATATTCGGTCTGCAGAGCGGCGATGGGATGGGTGGCGTGCGCCCTGCGCACCGTCTCCGGTGCGGCTTCGCTGAGGCCGAGGAAGCGCACCTTGCCGGCCTCGACCAGCTCGGCCATCGCACCGACCGTCTCCTCGATCGGAACGCCGGAATCGACTCGATGCTGGTAATAGAGGTCGATCATGTCGACGCCGAGCCGCTTCAGGCTCGCCTCGCAGGCGGACCTCACATAATCGGGCCGTCCGCACACGCCCCTGAAGCTTCCGTCCTCGCCGCGGACATTGCCGAACTTGGTGGCGAGGAAGACGCGGTCGCGGCGATCGGCGATCGCCTTTCCGACCAGCTCCTCGTTGCGGCCGACGCCGTACATGTCGGCGGTGTCGAGGAAGTCGACCCCCCGCTCGATCGCCTCGTGGATCGTGGCGATCGATTCCGCCTCGTCGCCGGCGCCGTAGAATTCGGACATGCCCATGCAGCCGAGGCCGATCGCCGACACTTCGGGGCCGCCTCGCCCAAGCCTTCTGCGCGGGATCATCATCCGTCTCCTTGCTGCGATGCCGACGCCGCCTTAGGCTTCGAGCCGCCGCGCCTCAACCGGGATGCGGGAGGAGGTTGGCGATGTCGTTCCGCAAGCTCGGTCTGATCCTCGCGGTCCTCGCCCTCCTGGTGCTGATCCTCCTCGCCGTCGGCTGCGAGCGCGCAACCCTGCCGGTCGGCGCGGGCATGGGCCCGACGCCGACGCTGCCAAAGCCCGCCAAATCGCTTCTCCCGACGATCAACGTCGCCGAGGCGACGGGCTGGAAGGGCGCCAGGCCGGCGGCCGCCCGCGGTCTCGCCGTCGCCGCCTTCGCCGAGGGCCTCGACCATCCGCGCTGGCTCTACGTTCTTCCCAACGGCGACGTGCTGGTCGCCGAGACCAATGCGCCCGGTCGGCCCGCGAAGACCGGGCTCCGGGCGAAGATAGAAGCCTTCGTGATGAAGCGGGCGGGCGCGGCCGGCGCCAGCGCCAACCGGATCACCTTGCTCCGCGACGCCGACGGCGACGGAGCCGCCGAAACCCGGTCGGTCTTCCTGTCGGGTCTCAACTCGCCCTTCGGAATGGTTCTGGTGGGCGGCGATTTCTACGTCGCCAACACCGACGGCGTTCTGCGCTTTCCCTATCGGCAGGGGGAATTGAGGATCAGTGCCGCGGGAGTGCGGCTGACCGGGCTGCCGGCCGGAGCGCGCAATCACCATTGGACCAAGACCCTCGCCGCGAGCCCGGACGGGGCGCATCTCTATGCGAGCGTCGGCTCGAACAGCAATGCGGCCGAGCACGGCATGGCCGAGGAGGAGGGGCGGGCGGCGATCTGGGAGATCGACCGCGCGACCGGCGCCAAGCGCCTGTTCGCGACCGGCCTGCGCAACCCCGTCGGCCTCGCCGTCGAGCCGGGCAGCGGCGCGCTGTGGGCGGCGGTGAACGAGCGCGACGAGCTCGGAAGCGACCTCGTCCCCGATTACATGACCTCGGTGAGGCGGGGCGGATTCTACGGCTGGCCCTATTCCTATTACGGCCGCCACGTCGACACGCGGGTGAAGCCCGGCCGGCCGGACCTGGTCGCCGCGGCGCGCGTCCCCGATTATGCGCTCGGGCCGCATACGGCCTCGCTCGGCCTCGCTTTCCATACGGGCGGGCTCCTCGGGCCGCGCTTCGCCGGCGGCGCCTTCATCGGCCAGCACGGCTCCTGGAACCGAAGGCCGCCGAGCGGCTACAAGGTGATCTTCGTCCCCTTTGCCGGGGGCCGTCCGTCCGGCCCACCGGTCGACGTGCTCACCGGCTTCCTCGACCCGGCCGGCAAGGCGCGCGGCCGGCCGGCCGGGGTCGCGGTCGACAAAGCGGGGGCGCTGCTCGTCGCCGACGATGTCGGCAACACGATCTGGCGGGTGACGGCCGCGCGCTGAGCTTGTCGGCGGTCCGTTCCTGGCCCATCATCGCGCAATGCGTCTCATCCTTCCGTTGCTTCTCGCCCTGGCCACCGCCGCGCCGGCCGCGAAACCCGCGCCGCCACAGCCGGCCGCCCCGACCGGTCCGTTCCTGAGCCCGATGGGCGAGCCCTTCCGCTCGGACCGGCCCGACGCCGACAATGTGGGGCGATGGTTCGCCGCCGCGGACCGGGACTCGGACCGGGCCCTGACCGTGGCGGAGCTGCGCGAGGACGCGGCGCGCTTCTTCGCCCTCATCGATGCCGACCGCGACGGCGAGCTCGAAATGGCCGAGATCGCCCGCTACGAGAACGAGATCGCCCCCGAGGTCCAGGTCGGGCTGCAGATGCGCGCCACCGGCATCGGCGACTGGGGAGGAGGCCGGCGGCGGCGGGTACTCGCCTACGAAAAGGGGATAGACGGCGCCGGCCGCTACTCCTTCCTCAACATCCCCCATCCGGTGATGGCGGCCGATTTCGACATGAACCGGGGCGTGTCCCGGGCGGAGTTCGCGCAGGCCGCGTCGGAGCGGTTCGGGGTTCTCGACAGGGACCGGGACGGCCGGGTCACCCGCGCCGAGCTTCCGCCGCTGCCCCAGCCTCGAAGCCGCCGCCTGCGCGGCGAGAACGGAAATCCTTTCGCGGGGCGCAGGGGCGAGCCGTAGCGCCCGATCCTCGTCGCCCCAGCGAAGGCTGGGGCCCCGGCGGGTGAAGGGCGACCGCGCCTTTCACCCCCTGGGATCCCGGCCTTCGCCGGGATGACGGAAATATCAGTCGACCACCGGCGGCGGAGCGCCCGCCCCGGCCTTCGGCTTCTTCAGCAGCCAGACGAGCGGCAGCGCCGCCAGGGTGAGAAGCATCATCGCGTGGAAATCGTCGAGATAGGCGATCATCAGCGCCTGACGGTTGATCTCCAGGTTGAGCATGGCGGCCGCGCCGTCGCCGACCTGGCCGAAGCGCTGGACGATCGACGGATCGAGCAGCGGCAGGGTCGAGGGCGTGACCTTGGACGCCAGATCGGAATGGCTGACCTGCAGGTTGCGGGCGAGCAGGCTGGTCACCACCGAGATGCCGACCGAGCCGCCGATGTTGCGGGCGAGGTTGAGGAGGCTGGCGCCGGTCGTCCGGTAGCTCGGCGCGAGCGAGGCGAAGGCCAGCGCCTGCAAGGGCACGAAGATGAAGCCGAGGCCCAACCCCTGCACGATCCCGCTGACGACGATCTCGCGCGAGCCCATGACGAGCGTGAAGCCCGACATCTGGTAGAGGGACAAGGCCAGGCAGCTCATCCCGAAGAAGATGAGGATCCGGGCGTCGACCTTGCCGGTGAGCCGGCCGGCGACGAGCATCGAGACCAAAGTGCCGACCCCGCGCGGCGCGGTCAGCCAGCCGGATTCGAGCACCGAATAGCCGAGCAGCTGCTGGAGAAGCGGGGGGAGCAAGGCGAGGCCGGCGAGGAGCAGCACTCCGGTCACCACCATGAACAGCAGGGCGAAGCTGAAATTCCGGTCGGCGAACATCTTCGGATCGAAGAGCGCCTGCTTCGAGGTCGCGAGATGGACGACGAACATCCAGGCGCAGGCGGCGGCCAAAGCGGCCTCGATCCACACTTCCCAGCTCTCGAACCAGTCGAGCTGGTGGCCGCGGTCGAGCATCAGCTGGAAGGCGCCGAGCGCCACCGCGAGAAGGGCGAAGCCGAACAGGTCGAAGGCACGCTTCCTGACCTCCGCCGAAGGCATGGTGCGGATGAGCAGGAAGGTGCACAATATCCCCACCGGCAGGTTGACGAGGAACACCCAGCGCCAGGAATAATTCTCGGTCAGCCAGCCGCCGAGCACCGGGCCGACGATGGGCCCGATCATCACGCCCATGCCGAACATGGCCATGGCCCGGGCATGCTTGTGGGGCGGGTTGATGTCGAACAGGACGGCCTGGGCGATCGGCACCAGGAACGCCCCGGCGACGCCCTGGAAGGCGCGGAAGATCACCATCTCGGTCAGTCCCTGCGCCATCGCGCAAAGGACCGAGGCGATGGTGAAGGCGATGACCGAGGAGACGAACAGCCGCTTCCTTCCCACCCGGTCGGCGAGCCAGCCGGTGATCGGGATGGCGATGGCGGAGGCGACGATATAGCTGGTCAGCACCCAGTTGATCGTCTCCTGGGTCGCCGACATCGATGCCATCATGTGCGGCAGGGCCACGTTGGCGATCGTCGTGTCGAGGACCTGGAGAAGCACCGCCGTCATGATCGCGACGGTGAGGATGCCATGCTCGAACCGGCCGAGGGTCAGGGTCGCCGGGGCGAACGGCGCGGCGGCGGTCGCCATGTTACTTTCCAATTCCTCCCCGGCATTTGCCGGGGAGGGGGACCGCGCGGAGCGCGGTTGAGGAGTTCTTCGGGCTCAGCAAGGCCCCTCCACCACCCTTCGGGTGGTCCCCCTCCCCTGCCAATGCAGGGGAGGAATGAAAACGGGACGTCACCGCTGCGCCGTCCTTTGCTTCTGCGCCGGCGCCAGCGGCACCTCCTTCGTGTCGACCTTCACCTCGGCGGAGAGGCCGGCGATCATCGGGCGGCCCGGATTCTCGTCGATCGCGATCCGCACCGGAACCCGCTGGGTGACCTTGACCCAATTGCCCGACGCATTCTGCGCGGGGAGGATCGAGAATTCGGAGCCGGTGCCGCGGCCGATGCTCGCGACATGGCCCCGGATGCGCGTGCCCGGATAGGCGTCGAGTCGGATCTCGGCCGGCTGGCCGGGCGCCATCTTGTCGAGGTCGGTCTCCTTGTAATTGGCCTCGACCCAGGCCTGCTCGCTTCGGACGACCGTCACCACCGGCAGGCCGGGAACCACGGCGGCGCCGATCATCAGGCGCTCGGTCTGGGTGATGTAGCCGTCGATCGGGGAACGAACCTCCGTCCGCTTCAGGTCGAGCAGGGCCTTGTCGCGCGCGGCCATCGCGGCGGCCACGGCGGGCTGGGCGGCGGCCGGAGCATCGGCGAGGGCGGCCTGCTTGATCCGGGCGTCGGCCTGGGCGTTGGCGAGCCGCTCCTTCGCCTCCTGCACGCCGTGCAGAGCCTCGTCGTAGCGCGCGCGGGTGGTGAAGCCGCGCCGCATCAGCTCGGCCTGCCGCTCGAAGGCGCGCTGGGCGAAGGTCACGTTGGCGCTCGCGCCCTGGATATCGGCGCCGGTTCCGGCGGATTCCGCTTCCAACCGATGCACGGAGACTCGGGCGGCCGCGATCTGGGCCTCGGCCTGCTCGAGCGCGATCCGGTACGGGCGCGGGTCGATCCGGAAAAGGAGGTCGCCGCGCTTCACGCGCTGGTTCTCGCGCACCGCCACCTCGGCGACCGGCCCGGCCACTTCGGCGCTGACCGAGACCTTGTCCTGCTGCACATAGGCATTGTCGGTCGCGACATAGCGTCCCGAGCTCAGCCACAGATAGAGACCGACGGCGACGATGAGCAAAGGCACCGACAGCATCAGGACGAGCCGCAGCCGCTTCTTCTTCGGCGAAGCGGACGTGTCGGCCGCGTCGGCGGCGGTGATGGCACCTTCCTTCATCATGCTCTCCGCTTGTCCCGGGCATCCCGCGCGAGGTTGGCCCGCACCCGGGCGAGAACGTCCCGCACCTGCGCCTGCTCCGCCGCGGAGACGCCCTC
Source organism: Allosphingosinicella sp. (assembly GCA_036382815.1). Classification (GTDB taxonomy): domain Bacteria; phylum Pseudomonadota; class Alphaproteobacteria; order Sphingomonadales; family Sphingomonadaceae; genus Allosphingosinicella. Next base: position 9,936 of record DASVPM010000187.1, on the reverse strand, counting down.
GAGAGCCTCGCCGATGAAATCGCTGGCGACTCCGCGAAGCGAGTCGATCACGGGCGCCGCCGCCGGGGTGAGGTGGATCCGCCAGGCCCGGCGATCCTCGTCGTCGCGCCGCCGCTCGACCAGTCCCGCTTCGGCCAGACGGTCGATCATCCGGCACAAGGTGATCGGCTCGACGTCGAGCGCGTCGGCGAGATCGACCTGCCTCAGGCCGTCCTCGTGGCCGAGCCAGGCGAGCACCCGCCATTGCGCGCGGGTGACTCCGAGGGCGGCGGCGCGACGGTCGAACGCCCGCCGCAGCGCCTGCGCCGTGGCGGCCACCTCGTAGGCGAAATTGCTGTCCATGACCGGCATATAATAAGCATGCTTACTATGTGCAAGCCTGCTCCGCGCCGGCAGGGGTCAACCGCGCTGGAGATCCGCCAGGAAGGCCCGCACCCGCTTCGCGTTCATTCCGACGTCGCTTCCGCCGACCCGGCTGATCGAGCGCATATCGACCAGGCTCCCGCCCCCGGGCGCCGGGCGGACCCGAACCACGACGTCGTCCTTGAAGCGGAAGAAGGTGCTGGTGGCGGTCGCTTCGACCCGATTTTCGTCGACCAGGGCAACCTTCCAGCCGCGCTCGCCGGCCAGCGACGCGGCGCGGCGCACCGCCTGCTGCGGAGGCAGGTCCAGCCGCACCGTCCGAAGATCGCCATAATGCGCGCGGTGAACGGCTTTCCACCTTTCGTCCGGCGGCAGCGCCTTAAGGTCCGGCTTGCCCTCGTCCGGGATGTTCTCGAGATTGTCGGCCCTGACCTTCAGGCGGGTGAATTGCGGCAGGTCGTCGAGGTCGGTGGCGACGTCGTGAATCGCCGGAACGCTCTTCGCGATCCGCACCAGATTGCCGAGATAAAGGACGAAGCCGAGCGCGACGACCAAAGCGAGCAGGTTGGCGAGCATCAGCTTCGCCCGCCGGCGCGCCATGACGAGGCCGATCAGCCCGAGCAACGCGCCCGCCGCCGCGGCGTAGAACAGGTAGCGCAGGGCGGTGAGCCCGCTCCGGAAGCTCCACATCCCGTTGCCGCTGCCGGCGGCGGCGGCCAGCGCGGCGATCACCGCGCCGATCCCGAGCACGACCGCGCCCCGCGTGACGAGCCGGGTCCAGTCCCTCTTCGAATCGGCCATGCCGCCCTCCTCTCGTCCCTCGATTCCGGTCTCATCGAAGGCCCTGTCGGAAACCATGCTGCGCCGGGAGGGCGTCGACTGCAAGGGCGCAAGCCTTGCCGCGCGGCGCGTTATAGGCTTGGTAGTCGCGCAGCCATGACCCAGATCGTCGCCGTCGACATTGGAGGCACCCACGCCCGCTTCGCCTTGGCCGAGGTCGGCGACGGCCGCGTGCTGAGCTTCGGCGACGTCTGCACGCTGAGGACCGCCGAGCATTCCAGCCTGCAGACCGCCTGGGAGGCGTTCGAGGCCCGGATCGGCCGCGCGCTGCCCGCCGCCGCCGGAATCGCCATCGCCGGCCCGACCGGCGGCGAAACGCTGAAGCTGACCAACAATCCCTGGATCATCCGGCCGGCCGAGCTGCCGGCGAAGCTCGGCGCCGAACGCTTCACCCTGATCAACGATTTCGGCGCCGTCGCCCATGCCGTGGCCCAGCTCGGCGACGAGCATTTCAGCCATTTGTGCGGTCCGCAGCGGCCCCTGCCGGAAGACGGGGTTATCAGCATCGTCGGCCCCGGCACCGGTCTGGGAGTGGCCCAGCTGCTGCGCCGCGGCGGCCGTTACCATGTCGTCGAGACGGAAGGCGGCCATATCGACTTCGCGCCGCTCGACAGCCTCGAGGACCGGATCCTGGCCCAGCTGCGATCCCGGCACCGCCGGGTCTCGGTCGAGCGGATCGCGTCCGGCATGGGCCTGACCAACCTTTACGAGGCGCTCGCCGGAATCGAGGGCCGCGACATCCGCTTCCACGACGAAAAGCTTCTCTGGCAGGCCGCGCTCGCCGGCGAGGACGGCCTCGCCGCCGCGGCCTTCGACCGCTTCTGCCTGTCGCTGGGCGCCGTTGCCGGCGACATCGCCCTTGCGCAGGGCGCCGCGGCGGTGGCGATCGGCGGCGGGCTCGGCCTCCGCCTGGCCGGCCACCTGCCCCGTTCGGGCTTCCGCGAGCGCTTCGTCGCCAAGGGACGCTTCGAGCGGCGGATGGCGGAAATGCCGGTCAAGATCATCACCCACGAGCAGCCCGGCCTCTTCGGCGCGGCCGCCGCTTTCGCGGCCGAGCACGAGGCGTAGCGAATGGAGAGCGCCATGCGACTGTTGCCGATCCTCCTGCTCGCGGCGGCCTGCGCCGCCGGCTCCGCCCGAGAGGCCGATCTGTCGGGCGAGCTCGCCGGCCGGTCCGCCGGCCCGCCCGAGGCGTGCGTCGGCTCGGCAGCGAACCTCGCGGCTCGCGATTCGAGGACGCTCGTCACCCGCGACGGCGACACGATCTGGGTGAACCGGCTCGCGGCCCCCTGCCCCGGCCTTCACCCGGTGAGCCTGCTCGTCGTCGAGCCCAACGACGGCTCCCGCTATTGCCGCGGCGACCGCTTCCGCGCCGCGGAGCCGACGGGCGGAATCCCGGGTCCCTATTGCGTCCTCGGAAGCTTCACGCCCTACCGGCGCTAGACCATGATCGCTTGACTGAGACACCCCCGTCATTGCGAGCCCCCGCAACGCGATTCAAGCAAGGACGATAGCGCTCTAGCCGCTCGACAAAGGCGTGCCGCTTTCCTAGATGTCGTCCACCCGAGCGGGCGTAGCTCAATGGCAGAGCAGAAGCTTCCCAAGCTTACGACGAGGGTTCGATTCCCTTCGCCCGCTCCACGCTTCCTCGTCCCCGCCAACCGTCACCCGATGACGAGAGGGGATTCGCTCTAGAGTCTGTCCTGATGACATTGAAGCCCATGTTCCCCGGCGAAGGCCGGGGTCCAGCAGCACCACCGGAAGGACTGGATCCCGGCCTTCGCCGGGAAGCGATTCAGCCTCATCAGGACCGACTCTAGATCCCGTCGCGGACCACCTGCCGCCCTCCCGCCTCCAGCCGCGACGCCAAATCCTTCTCGCATTCGGCCAACACCGCCTCGTCGGTCGAGCGGACGACGAAATTGGCGCCGACCCGGCCTTCGCGGAAGAAGGGATAGGAGCCGATCTGGCAGCCGGGATGGGCGCGCTCGACCTCGGCGAGCAGCTGGGCCACCTCGCTCTCCGCCGTCCAGCAGCCGAGGGTGCGGGAAAGCAGGGGGCGCCCGCCCTGGAGCGTGCCGCTCAGCGAATCCAGCATCTGGGTCGCGATGTGCGGCACGCCGGCGAGGATGAAGAGGTTGCCGTGGCGGATCCCGGGCGCTCCGGACATCCGGTTCTCGATCAGCTCGGCGCCCTCGGGGACTCGAGCCATCCTGAGCCGCCCCTCGTTGAGGCCGCCGCGGGTGGCGTAATAAGCTTCGAGAATCGCCCGCGCCTTGGGGTGGACGACGACGGGAACGCCGAGGGCGTGGGCGATGGCGTCGACGGTGATGTCGTCGTGGGTTGGCCCGATCCCGCCGGTGGTGAACAGATAGTCGTTCGCCGCCCTCAGCGCGTTCACCGCCTCCGCGATCCGGTCGACGACGTCGGGGACGACCCGAACCTCGCTCAGCCTGATCCCCTGCAGGTTCAGCCAGACGGCGATCTGGGCGATATTCCTGTCCTGGGTCCGGCCGGAGAGGATCTCGTCGCCGATGACGAGCAGGCCGGCCGTCCAGATGCGTTCTTCGGTCATGCTCCGGTCTTAACGCCTGCCCCCGTCATGCTGAACTTGTTTCAGCATCCAGCGTCGAGCCGCCTCGCAGGTGGAGGACCGGACCCTGAAACGAGTTCAGGGTGACGGACGCGGTGACGAGTGGTGCAAAATCAACCGCCTTCGCCTATATCCGTCCCATGACCCAATATCAGGCGATCAGCGGGACCGAAGTGGTCGGCCGCAGCGGGGCGATCAAGCTCCATGGCCCCGAGGCGTTCGAGGGCATGCGACGGGCGGGCCGGGCGGCGGCGGAAGTGCTCGACTCCCTCGTCCCCCATGTCGTGCCCGGAATCACCACGCAGGCGATCGACGATATCGTCCAGCGCGAGATGATCGCCCGCGGCGGAATCCCGGCGACCCTGGGCTATCGCGGCTTCACCGGCAGCTGCTGCACCTCGATCAACCATGTCGTCTGCCACGGCATTCCGGGCGACCGCGTCCTGAAGGACGGCGACATCGTCAACATCGACGTCACCATCATCCTCGACGGCTGGCACGGCGACACCAGCCGGATGTTCCTGGTCGGCGACGTCCCGATCAAGGCGCGGCGGCTGGTCGACATCACCTACGAATGCATGATGCTCGGGATCGAGCAGGCCCGGCCGGGCAGGTTCCTCGGCGACATCGGCCATGCCATCCAGACTTACGCCGAGAAGCAGCGCTACGGCGTCGTCCGGGACTTTTGCGGCCACGGCCTCGGCCGGCTGTTCCACGACGCGCCCGAAGTCGTCCATGCCGGCCGCCCCGGCAGCGGGCCGGAGCTCCGGCCGGGCATGTTCTTCACCATCGAGCCGATGATCAACATCGGCAAGCCGGCCGTGAAGCTGCTCGAGGACGGCTGGACGGCCGTTACCCGCGACCGCTCGCTCTCGGCGCAATTCGAGCACAGCATCGGGATCACCGAGGACGGCTGCGAGATCTTCACGAAGAGCCCGGCGGGGCTGGACAGGCCGCCTTATTGAACAGGAATTCCTCCCCCGGATTTTTCCGGGGAGGGGACCGCGCGAAGCGCGGTGGAGGGTTTCTTCGGCGTCAGGACAGGAACCCCTCCACCAGGCTTCGCCCGGTCCCCCTCCCCGCGAAATCGCGGGGAGGATTTTTATACGCTAACCTCCTGACTCCCTTGAACTTTCCACTGCCTCCCCCATCTCCCCTGCATCGTTCAACAACGGAAAGGAGGTGGTCTGATGTCTCATTGTCAAATGCCGCGTGCGGCGGGTCGGGTGAGCGCAGCCTCCACGGGGGTTCGCGCCTGAGACTCAAGGCCGCATAACGGCTGACAATGGAAAGGCCGTCCCGCGAGGGGCGGCCTTTCGCATTCCGGGGCGATTGACTCGCCCGCCGCGGCGCCTAGCCTCGTTCCGGCAGCGGCGAGCCCGCGCGTCTACGCCTCCACGCTGATCGACGGAAAAGGCCCCAACACCGCCCAGGTCGCCGAGGTCGCGACGTCGCAGGAGGAGGCGATCGCCGCGGTCCGCAAGGCCAAGGCGGACGGAATGACGGGGGTCAAGTTCTACGGCACCTTCAACCCCGCCTGGCTTCCAGCGGCGGCGGCCGAGGCCCACAAGCTCGGCCTCCACGTCCACGGCCATGTGCCGGCGGGGATGCGGACGCTCGACGCGATCGAGGCCGGCTATGACGAGGTCACCCACATCTACTTCATGATGATGCAGGCGATGCCGGACGAGGTCGTCGCCCATTCCAACGGCATCCAGCGCTTCCAGGGCCCGGACCGCTACGCCAAGGACGTCGACCTGAACGGGGAGCCGATCCGCAAGCTGATCGCGAGATGGCGCGGCGCAAGATATTATGCGTTGCCGACCGCTTTCTCGACGTTGAGGGCGGCTTCCACCATCCGTTCCCAGACTTCCGTGTCGCCGGCGGCGGCCATCACCTTGTCGGGCTCGCGCATCGTGCGCAGCACGGACAGGGCGTCGGGGACATATTCGTGCCAGGTCTCGTCGACATTGGGCCCGGCCGAAGGATCGTCGCCGTCGGCGTTGATGCTGTGGTAGCGGCCCGCCAGCACTCGGGCGATGCGCTCGACCAGGGTCAGATTCGAGACCGGCATGAATTGGACCTCCTTCGTTTCGAGGGGACAACGGCGCAAGCGGCGGCGGGTTGCGGATGCTTGAGGCCGGACGGATACCGGCTCATGATCCGAGGATCGCGACTCGACGGGGGGAGATCGAAAAATGACGCCGGGGCAGGACTGCACGAAGCTCATCCAGGAATTCGAAGGCTGCGCCAAGAAGCAGCCGGACGGGACCTTCACGGCCTATCCGGACCCGGGCTCGGGCGGCGATCCGTGGACGATCGGCTGGGGCTCCACCGGCGCCGATATCAAGAAGGGCGTCGTCTGGACCCAGAAGCAGTGCGACGACCGTTTCGCCGAGCATCTCGACGAATTCGCCCAGAAGGTCAGCAAGCTGCTCGGAAGCAGCCCGACCAGCCAGAACCAGTTCGATGCGATGGTGAGCTTCGCCTACAATGTCGGAGTGGGCAATCTCTCCGCGAGCACCCTGCTCAAGAAGCACAAGGCCGGCGACTATAAGGGCGCCGCCGCCGAATTCGCGCGGTGGAACAAGGCGGCCGGCAAGGTGCTGCCGGGGCTGACCCGGCGGCGCGCGGCGGAAGCGGCGCTCTATTCGAAATAAAAACCCTCTCCCTGCAGGGGAGAGGAGGGGCCCGCCGCGAAGCGGTGGGAGGTCAGGGCCTATGCTGAGTCGGTGAAGGCCCTCACCCTCCCGCTTCGCGGGCCCCTCCCTCTCCCCTACAGGGAGAGGGGTTGATTCTACAGCACCTCGAACAATCCCGCCGCGCCCATTCCGCCGCCGACGCACATCGTCACGACGACATATCTGACGCCGCGCCGCCGGCCTTCGATGAGGGCGTGGCCGGTCATCCGCGCGCCCGACATCCCGTAGGGGTGGCCGATCGAGATCGAGCCGCCGTCGACGTTGAGGCGGTCGTCGGGGATTCCGAGCCGGTCCTGGCAGTAGAGCACCTGGACTGCGAAGGCCTCGTTCAGCTCCCAAAGCCCGATATCGTCGACCTTGAGGCCGAACCGGTCGAGCAGCTTGGGAACCGCGAAGACGGGACCGATGCCCATCTCGTCCGGATCCGTTCCGGCGACGGCCATACCCACGTAGCGGCCGAGCGGCTGGAGGCCGCGTTCGGCCGCGAGGCCCGCCTCCATCAGGACGCAGGCCGAGGCGCCGTCGGAGAGCTGGCTGGCGTTGCCGGCGGTGATCATCGCCTCGGGGCCCATCACCGGTTGGAGCTTCTGCAGGTCCTCGAGGGTGGTCTGAGGCCGGTTGCCCTCGTCCTTCGTCAGCGTGACCTCCTTCATCGAGGTCTCGCCGGTCTCCTTGTCCTTGACCATCATCTTCGCGGTGACGGGGACGATCTCGTCGTCGAACTTGCCTTCCGCCTGGCCCCTGGCGGTGAGCTGCTGGGAGCGGAGCGCGTAGGCGTCCTGCCGCTCGCGGCTGACCGTGTAGCGGTTGCCGACCACCTCGGCGGTCTGGATCATCGGCATGTAGACGCCGTTGTGCATCGAGAGCAGCTCCGGGTCGGGCCCGACGCGCATCTCGGGAGTCTGGACCATCGAGATGCTCTCGACTCCGCCGGCGACGCAGATCGGCATGCGGTCGACGATGATCTGCTTGGCGGCCGTGGCGATCGCCATCAGGCCCGAGGCGCACTGGCGGTCGACCGACATTCCGGAGACGGTGACGGGGAGGCCCGAGCGCAAGGCGGCGGTCCGGCCGATCGTGGTCTGGACGCCCTGCTGGAGGGCGGCCCCCATGATCACGTCGTCCACTTCGGCCGGATCGATCCTCGCTCGCTCGACCGCGGCCTTGATCGCGTGGCTGGCGAGCGTCGGCGACGGAGTGGCGTTGAACGCCCCCCGATAGGCCTTGCCGATAGGGGTTCGGGCGGTTGAGACGATGACGGCTTCGCGGGTGGCCATGGTTGTTCCTTTCTATTCAAGTCCTCCCCTGCATTTGCAGGGCAGGGGGACCACCCGGAGGGTGGTGGAGGGGCCTTGCGGAGTTCGAAAGAACCCCTCCACCGGGCTTCGCCCGGTCCCCCTCCCCGCGAAATCGCGGGGAGGAATTTCCTACAAAAAAATCAATCCGATCCAGTCGGCGACGAGGGCGGGCTTCTCCTCGCCCTCGATCTCGACGGTCACATTATGGACGAACTGCCACTGGCCCGGCTTCTTCTCCTCGAAGCGGACGAGCGTGAAACGGCCGCGAACGCGCTTGCCGGAGCGGACCGGCGCCATGAAGCGGACTCGCTCGAAGCCGTAATTGACGCCCATCTTGACGCCTTCCGGACGGAGCATCGCGTCGGCCGCCATCCGGCTGAGCAGCGACAAAGTGAGGAAGCCGTGGGCGACGGTGCCCCCGAACGGGGTCTTTGCCGCCGCCTCCGGGTCGATATGGATGAACTGCGGATCCTCGGTCACGTCCGCGAAGGCGTCGATCCGCGGCTGGTCGACCAGGATCCAGCCGGAGACTCCGACTTCGCTTCCGACCTTCGACTGGATGTCTTCGATGCTGGCGATAGGCATGGAGGCCGTCTAGAGCGCAGGCGATGGCAGACTCAAGCCCCGCGGGGACCCAGAAAATGGCGGACGCTACGGCAACCGCACGCGCTGAACTCAAGAAGTTGCACCGGGCCGGCGAGCCGCAAGTGCTGAAGCCGCTTCTGCGCGACGCCGCGCTCGATTCGGAGTCGCGCCGGCGGGTCGAGAATCGCGCGCTGGCGATGCTCGGCGAGCTCCGGGCGGCCCAGTCTTCGGGCTGGGTCAACCAGTTCCTCCAGGAATATCGCCTCAACACGTCGGAAGGCATCGCTCTCCTGTCGCTCGCCGAGGCCTTCCTGCGCGTGCCGGACCCGCAGACCGCCGACCAGCTGATCGCCGACAAGCTCGGCAACGCCGACTGGCGCTCGCACAAGGGGAAGTCGCACTCGACCCTGGTCAACTCCGCGACCTGGGGGCTGGTGATCGGCCGGGCCCTGGTCAGCGAGACCGAGCAGGCGAGCGCCCTGAAGCGCCTGCTGTCGCGCGCCGGGGAGCCGTTCGTGCGCCAGGCGGTGGGCGCGGCGATGCGGCTGATGGGCGAGATCTTCGTCATGGGCCGGACCATCGAAGAAGCGATCCGCCGCATGGAGAAACGCGAGAATGCCGGCTTCACCGCGAGCTTCGACATGCTCGGCGAGGCGGCGCGCACCTTTCCCGACGCCGAGCGCTATTTCCGTTCGTACGAGGAGGCCATCCGCGCCGTCGGCAGGGTGGCGAAGCGCGGACACAGCATTTCCGTAAAGCTGTCCGCCCTTCATCCCCGCTACGAGGTGGCCCAGTATGAGCGCTGCGTTCCCGCGCTGATCGGACAGGTCGAGGCGCTTGCCGTCCTCGCCAAGCGGAGCGGAATCGCCTTCACCATCGACGCCGAGGAAAGCGAGCGGCTTGAGATGGGCCTCGACATCATCGAGACGATCGCCGGCCTGCCCTCGCTCAAGGGCTGGGACGGGCTGGGAATGGCCGTCCAGGCCTATGGCAAACGCTGCCGCCCCACCCTCGCCTGGGCCGACGCGCTGGGCGCAGCGACGGGCCGCAGGATCGCCGTCCGGCTGGTCAAGGGCGCCTATTGGGACAGCGAGATCAAGCGCACCCAGGAACAGGGGCTGAGCGATTATCCGCTCTTCACCCGCAAGGCCTCGACCGACGTCTCCTATCTCGCCTGCGCGAAGGACATGCTTGCGGCGAAGAACATCTACCCCGCCTTCGCCACCCACAATGCGCTGACCGTGGCGACCATCCTCGAATGGGCGGGGACAAGCCGCGACTTCGAGTTCCAGCGGCTCCACGGCATGGGCGAGGGACTTTACGAGAATCTGGTCCGCGAGCAGGGCTACCAGACCCGGATCTACGCCCCGGTCGGCGGGCATCGCGATCTGCTCGCCTACCTCGTCCGCCGCCTGCTCGAGAATGGCGCCAATTCGAGTTTCGTCCACCAGCTGGCGGACGAGAGCCTGAGCGACACGGATCTCATCGCCGATCCGGTGGGCAAGGTCGCGTCGGTCGGCGGGACGCGGCACCCGTCAATCCCGCTGCCGCGCGA
>DASVPM010000186.1:0-4392 GCA_036382815.1 Allosphingosinicella sp. | reverse complement strand
GCTCGCCGGGATGATCGCGGGCGGCGGCTATGAAGGGCCGGGGCGGTCGCCCGACCGGGCGGACGCGATGGTCTGGGCGATGACCGAGCTGATGCTGGGCAAGAGGCGGGCGGAGCCGCGGGTGAGGGTGCTTTGAGGACTAATTCCTCCCCCGGTTTCCCGGGGGAGGGGGACCGCGCGAAGCGCGGTGGAGGGGTTCTTTGGAGTCTCGAAGAACCCCTCCACCATGCTTCGCATGGTCCCCCTCCCCGCGCAATCGCGGGGAGGATTTCAAAAGGCAGGAGACGATCGATGAAATCGTGGTTCGGACGGAAGGCGGCGCCGGCGGCGCGGCCGCTGCTCCATCGCGCTTATGCGGGGGCGGCGGGGGTCGGGGAGTGGCCGCGCAATTACGAGGCGCAGGTGCGCGAAGCCTATCTCGGCAATCCGGTGGCGCAGCGGGCGGTCAGGCTGGTCGCGGAGAGCGTCGCCTGGGCGCCGGTCTATGCGGTGGAGGGCGTGCCGGGCGCGGCGGCCTCGGCGAAGGCGCTGAAGCTGGTGACCCCGGCCCTGCTCGACATGGCGGCGTCGCAATTGCTCCTCCACGGCAACGCCTTCGTCCAGATCCTGCTCGACGCCGACGCGGCGCCGGCCGAGCTGTTCGCGCTCCGGCCCGAGCGAGTGACGGTGGAGCCGGATTCGGGGGGCTGGCCGGCGGCCTATGTCTACCGGGCCGGGGAGGTGAAGGCGCGGATCGCCGCCCGCGACCCGCTCGGGCGGCCGGGATTGGTCCACGTCAAGGCGATGCACCCGCTCGACGACCATTCCGGGCTCGGCTGCCTGGGCGCGGCGGCGGGGGCGGTTGCGATCCACAATTCTGCGACGCGGTGGAACAAGGCGCTTCTCGACAACATGGCCCGGCCTTCCGGCGCGCTCAGCGTCGACGGCGGCGAGGGGATTTTGGCGGCCGAGCAATATGACCGGCTCCGCGACGAGCTGGAGCTTCACTTCGCGGGGAGCGCCAATGCCGGGCGCCCCCTGCTGCTCGAGGGCGGGCTCAAATGGCAGCCGATGAGCCTGACTCCCGCCGACATGGATTTCGCCGGGATGAAGGCGGCGGCGGCGCGGGACATCGCGCTCGCCTTCGGCGTCCCGCCGATGCTTCTCGGGCTGCCGGGGGATTCGACCTACGCCAACTACCGCGAGGCCAACCGGGCGCTGTGGCGGCTGACCGTGCTTCCGCTCGCCGACAAGCTGCTCGGCGCGATCGCGGCGGCGCTTTCGGCCTGGTGGCCGGGGCTGAGGCTCAGGCCCGACGTCGACCAGCTGACCGCGCTCGCGGAGGATCGCGAGCGATTGTGGGCGCAGGTGAGCGCGGCGGACTTCCTCAGCCGGGAGGAGAAGAGGGAGATGCTGGGGTTTTGACGCTCGGTTCCTCCCCGGCATTTGCCGGGGAGGGGGACCGCGCGAAGCGCGGTGGAGGGGTTCCTGGGGCTCGAAATACCCCTCCACCATGCTTCGCATGGTCCCCCTCCCCCGGAAATCCGGGGGAGGATTTTTTGAGAGGGAGGAGATCATGACGGAGCAGGGCGGCAAGATGCTCGCGCTCCTCGTCGCCCAGGCCGAGGGGCAGGGGGCGGGGCTGGTGACGGTGCGGGCGCTGGTCGAGGAGGCGAGCGAAGCGGGGGCGGCCCGGGCGCTCGAGGCGCTGGGCCTCGGCGACGGCAAGGCGAGGCGCGACATGGACGAGCTTCGCGAGCTCCTCCAGGCCTGGCGCGACGCCAAGAAGAGCGCGTGGCAGGCGGTGGCGGGGTGGATGGTGCGGATCCTGCTCGCGCTCCTGGTGCTCGGCATGAGCGTCAGGCTGGGTTTGCTCGAGCTTCTGAAATGAGCGGCTCGAGCTCCCCGGCGAAGGCCGGGGTCCAGGACGGCGGCCAGGCTGGGCCCCGGCCTTCGCCGGGGCGCACTGGCGTGCGGTTCGCGGGCTATGCGGCGATCTTCGGGCGGCCGGACCGGGGCGGGGACGTGGTCCGCCCCGGGGCCTTCGCGCGGAGCCTGGAGCGGGGGATCCGGGAGATACCCCTGCTGTGGCAGCACAGGCCGGGGCGGGCGGTCGGGCGGATCGAATATCTGAAGGAGGACAGGCGCGGCCTGAGGGTGATCGCCCGGCTTTCGGCCGGGCCGGCGGGGCGGGCGGCGGCGGCCCAGCTGCGGGCCGGGAAGGTGGCCGGGCTGAGCTTCGGCTACCGGGTGCGCAGGGCGACCGGCTCGGCGCCCAGGACGCTGGAGGATGTCGAACTGGTGGAGGTCAGCCTGGTGACGGTGCCGATGCAGCCCAGGGCGCGGGTGCATGCGGTGGCCGATGCGGCGCCGTCCGGGCAAGACGGAAGCATGGCTTGCCGAGGCCCAATTTCAGCCCTCCGGGACAGTCAGACCCGAAGCCATCGCAGCCCGCCCGGCAAGCGTTCGGCGGAATAGAGAAGCTGGAGGACGCGGCGGCGGGCGGGCTCGCGCGCGCGGTCGGAGGCGTGGAGGATCGGAGTGGAATAAGCCCAGACGTCGCCCGCTCCGGCAAGGCTGGCGCGGACGCCGCAGCGCTCGACCGCGGCGGCGATGTCCCGCTCGGCCACGGGGCCGAGCCGGTGGGAGCCGGGGGCGAAGAGAAGGGGAGCGTTGTCGACCCCGACCGGGTCGAGGTGGATGCGCAGGGTGAGGCTTCGCTCGAGGATCTCGAAAGGCGGGACGCAATGCGGGATTCCGGCCTTGAGCGTCCATTGCGTGAAGCCGGGGACTTCGCGCCGTTCGCGCAGCGGGATGGTGCGGTCCTGATGCCAGCCGAGCGCCCAGTTGCGGGCCGGGGACTTCTCGAAGAGCTTGGCGCCGATGGCGCGGGCGCGCGGCGCGAGGACGGCCGCGGCGATCGAGTCCGCCGGGGAGATCAGAGCGGCGAGGCCATGGGAAGCGCCGAGACGGACGCCGGGCCGGTTTTGAGGAAGGCTTAGCCGTTCCACGAGCGCCGCGACTTCGGCGGGGCCGAAAGCGGCGGGGAAGTGCTGGGCGCCGTCGTGATCGAGCTGCATCGGGCCGGGATAGCGCAATCGGGACCGGAAGAAGTGGGATTTCCGCTGCCGCGGGAATGACGGGGACGTGTGTCCAATCGAAGAGGAGTGACTGACATGCTGGAAGTGAAAACGGATCCGCTGGAGGCGTCGTTCGAGGCGCTGGAGCGGGGGGATGAGGAAATGGCCGAGCTGCGCGAGGAGATGGCGCAGCTCAAGAGCCGGATGGACGCCCAGGCGGTGGCGGCGGCGCGGCCGGCGCTGAGCGGGGCCGGAAGCCAGGGATCGCCCTTCGTCGAGGCCTATCTCCGGAAGGGGCTGGAGAGCGGCGTGGAGCTGAAGGCCCTGGCCGGGACGACCGACGCCGCGGGCGGCTATGCGGTGCCCGAGGAGATCGATGCCGAGATCGGACGGCTGCTGACCTCGATCTCGCCGATCCGGGCGATCGCCAACGTCGTCCGGGTCGGAAGCGCCGGCTATCGCAAGCTGGTGACGGCGGGGGGGACCCCGTCGGGCTGGGTGAGCGAGACGGCGGGGCGGCCGGAGACGGCGACCCCGACCTTCATCGAGGTCGCGCCGCCGTTCGGGGAGCTCTACGCCAATCCCGCGGCGAGCCAGGCGATGCTCGACGACGCGGCGTTCGACGTCGAGGCCTGGCTGGCGCAGGAGATCGCGACCGAGTTCGCCCGGGCGGAAGGCTCGGCCTTCGTCGGCGGGAACGGGGTCAACCGGCCCAAGGGGTTCCTCGCCGGGCCGACCTCGGCGCAGACGGATTCGTCGAGGCCGTTCGGGACGCTGCAATATCTCGCGACCGGCGCGGCGGGCGGATTCGGCGCCAATCCCGGGGACAAGCTGATCGACCTCGTCCAGACGCTCCGCCCGCCGTACCGGCAGGGGGCCGCGTTCGTGATGAACTCGGCGACGGCGTCGGCGATCCGCAAGTTCAAGACGACGGACGGGGCGTTCCTGTGGCAGCCGGGGCTGAGCGCTGGGCACCCCGACACCCTGCTCGGCTATCCGGTGGTCGAGGCCGAGGACATGCCCGACGTGGCGGCCGACAGCCTGTCGGTCGCGTTCGGCAATTTCCGCGTGGGCTATCTGATCGCGGAGCGGACCGAGACCCAGATCCTGCGCGATCCCTACACGAACAAGCCGTTCGTGCATTTCTACGCGACCAAACGGATCGGCGGGCAGGTGGCGAATTCGGAGGCGATCAAGCTCCTGAAATTCAGCGCCTAGCCGCTTCGGCCGAAAGTATTACTTTCGGCCGGAATTACCCCTCCACCACGCTTCGCGTGGTCCCCCTCCCCATCCGGCAAAGCCGGATGGGGAGGATAAGGAGTGAAACATCATG
>DASVPM010000185.1:0-14654 GCA_036382815.1 Allosphingosinicella sp. | reverse complement strand
CCAGATCGATCATGATGACTTCGGCAAAGGCGGCCAGCGCGGCCGCGTTGAAGAGCGTCGAGATGTCCATCCGCACCCCCTACAGGATCAGGTGCAGGATGCCATAATGTTCGTCGACGACGCCGTCATAAACCATCTTGGACGCGACGTAGAGGATCATGAGCAGGCCGAGCCAGGCGATCCAGCGGTAGCGCTGGACGAGCTTGGCGACGAGATTGGCGGCGAGGCCCATCAGGGTCACCGACAAAGCGAGGCCGATGAACAGGACGGCGGGATGGTCCCGGGCGGTCGCGGCCACCGCGAGGACGTTGTCGAGGCTCATCGACAGATCGGCGAGGGTGACCTGGATCGCCGCCTGGAGGAAGGTCTTGCTTTGCGGCGGGCCCTCGACGGCCGAGGTCTCGGGATCGTCCGCGGTCACCGGGGGCGGGGCGTGGCGAAGCTCCCGGTACATGTTGTAGGCGACCCACAGCAGGAGCAGTCCGCCGGCGAGCACGAGGCCCGTGAAGTGGAGCAGGCGGGTCGCGACCAGGGCGAAGCCGATCAGGAAGATCAGCGCCATGCCGACGCCGAGCATGATGACCTTCTTGCGCTCCCGCGCCGGCAGTCCGGACGTCAGGGTGCCCATGATGACGACATTGTCGCCCGCCATGGTGAGGTCGATCAGGATGACCTGGCCGAGCGTGACGAGGCCCGCCGCCGTGAAGATATCGGCGAAGTTGAACATGCCTTCCACGACGGCCTCCGGCCCCTACTGGTTCATCGAGGCGAAGAAATCCTCGTTCGACTTGGCGTCCTTCATCTTGTCGAGGAGGAACTGCATCGCGTCCACCGTTCCCATCTGCATGAGGATCCGGCGAAGCACCCACATCTTGGAAAGGGTCGCCTGGTCGACGAGCAGCTCCTCCTTGCGGGTGCCCGACTTGCCGACGTCGAGCGACGGGAAGATGCGCTTGTCGGAGACCTTGCGGTCGAGCACGATCTCCGAGTTGCCGGTGCCCTTGAACTCCTCGAAGATCACCTCGTCCATCTTGGAGCCGGTGTCGATCAGAGCCGTGGCGATGATCGAGAGCGATCCGCCTTCCTCGATGTTGCGGGCGGCGCCGAAGAAGCGCTTCGGCCGCTGCAGCGCATTGGCGTCGACGCCGCCGGTGAGCACCTTGCCCGAGCTCGGCACCACCGTGTTGTAGGCGCGGCCGAGACGGGTGATCGAATCGAGAAGGATGACGACGTCCTTCTTGTGCTCGACGAGGCGCTTGGCCTTCTCGATGACCATCTCCGCGACCTGGACGTGGCGGCTCGCGGGCTCGTCGAAGGTCGAGGAAATGACCTCGCCCTTCACCGAGCGCTGCATGTCCGTGACCTCCTCGGGCCGCTCGTCGATGAGAAGGACGATGAGGAAAACCTCGGGATGGTTGTCGGTGATCGCCCGGGCGATGTTCTGGAGGAGCACGGTCTTGCCGGTCCGGGGCGGGGCGACGATCAGCGCGCGCTGGCCCTTGCCCTGCGGCGAGATGATGTCGATCACCCGCGCCGACTTGTCCTTGACGGTCGGATCGGCGCTGTCGAGGGTCAGCTTCTCGTCCGGATAGAGCGGCGTGAGGTTGTCGAAATTGACCCGGTGGCGCACCGCGTCGGGATCGTCGAAATTGACCGAGACGAGGCGCACCAGGGCGAAATAGCGCTCGCCGTCCTTGGGCCCGCGGATCTCGCCCTCGACCGTGTCGCCGGTCCTCAGGCCGAACTTGCGGACCTGATTCGGAGCGACGTAGATGTCGTCCGGCCCGGCGAGGTAATTGGCCTCGGGCGAGCGGAGGAAGCCGAATCCGTCCGGAAGGACCTCGATCGTGCCCTGGCCCATGATCTCCTCGCCATTCTCGGCCTGGACCTTGAGGATCGAGAACATAAGCTCCTGCTTGCGCAGGGTGGAGGCGCCCTCGATCCCGAGCTCTTCGGCCATGGCGACGAGGTCGGCGGGGGATTTTTGCTTCAGGTCTTTGAGATGCATGGAGGGGTTACTCGGAAATTGGGATTGTCGACAGGCCGCGCGGATGATGGATTTTGGCGGCTGGAATTGCCTGCACGGACGGCAGGCGAACGACTGTAGGGGCGTTAGGCTCCGCGATTTTTCAAGTCAACGACGAAGTCCCTAATTCCTCCCCCAGCTTGCTGGGGGAGGGGGACCGCGCGAAGCGCGGTGGAGGGGCAATGCTGAGTCCGGGCTGCTCCTCCACCACGACGCTTCGCGTCGCGGTCCCCCTCCCCGAGGCGAGCTCGGGGAGGAATGCGGAAGATCAAAAAGGCCTCACGATCACCAGCACCACGATCAGCACCACCGCGATCCCCGGCACCTCGTTCATCATCCTCAGCCCGCGGCCGCTCAGCGCCCGCTCGCCGCGCGCCAGCTTCTTGCCGTAGCCGACGATCCAGCCGTGATAGCCGGACAAAGCGACGACCAGGATGAACTTCGCCTGGAACCAGCCCATCGCCCAGGCCTGGGTCGTCCAGGCCAGCGACAGGCCGAAGATCCAGACCAGGATCATCGCCGGAGTGATGATGATCCGCCTGAGCTTGCGCTCCCGCTCGATCCATCGGGCCTCCTCGGCCGAGCCCGGCGCCGCTTCCTGGTGATAGACGTAGAAGCGCGGAAGCATGAACAGCCCCGCGATCCAGAACATCACGAAGATGACGTGGCCGGCCTTGATCCAGGCGTAGGTCAAGCTGAGGGCGCTCGCCAGGGCATCGATCACGCGCGCACCAGCTCGATGAGCTTCTCGACGTGGCGGATCGGCGTTTCCGGCAAGATGCCATGCCCCAGGTTGAAGATATGCGGTCGCCCCGCCAGGCTAGATAGGATGCGCCGCACCCCCGTTTCAAGCGCCTCGCCGCCGGCGATCAAGGCCAGCGGGTCGAGATTGCCCTGGACGGGCAGGCCCGGCGGCAGGATCGAGTCCGCCCAGGCCGGGTCGACGGTTTCGTCGAGGCCAATCGCGTCCACCCCCGTCTCGCGGGCGTAAGCGGCGAGCTTGCCGCCGGCGCCCTTGGGAAAGCCGATCACGGGAGTCTCGGGATGCCGGGCCTTGAAGGCCGTGACGAGCGCGGCGGTGGGAGCGATCACCCAGCGCTCGAACTGCGCCGGCGACAGGCTCCCGGCCCAGCTGTCGAACAATTGCACCGCTTCGACCCCGCACTCCACCTGGCGTGAAAGATAGTCTACGGTGAGCCCGGAAATCGCGTCGGCGATCGCCTGGAAGGCTGCGGGGTCGCCATAGGCAAGCCTTCGCGCCTCCCCCTGGTCCTTGCTGCCCTGGCCGGCGACCATATAGGTGGCGACGGTCCAGGGGCTTCCCGCAAAGCCCAGGAAAGTCGTGGCTTCCGGGAGACAGTCCGAGACTTTCTCCACAGTTGCGTAAACGGGCTCCAGACGGGCCGGCGCCGAGTCGAGCGCGGAAAGAGCCGAGTCGACCAGAGGCGGCGACAATCGTGGGCCTTCCCCCGCTTCGAAGCGAAGGTCCTGGCCCAAAGCGAAGGGCACCATGAGGATGTCCGAGAACAGGATCGCTCCGTCGAAACCGAAGCGGCGGATCGGCTGGAGAGTCACTTCGGCCGCGGAGTCCGGATCCTGGACCAGGTCCAGGAACCCGCCTTTCTCCGCGCGCAACGCCCGGTATTCGGGCAGGTAGCGTCCGGCCTGGCGCATTAGCCAGAGCGGAGTTTTCTCGGCTTTTCCGCCCTTTAGCACGGAGAGCAGAGGCTTGTCGGCGACGGCCATGACGAGGAGGCTCCGCTCTACTCTCTCTAAGAATCTTATATAAAGAGAGTCAGTTGTAGGTTGTAGGAAGGCGCGACGCGGGGTTTATTGGCTTCGCCCGATTTTGCAAACAGCTTGACTCTCGAGCGTTGGCGGAAGCCCGCGGATTCGCGGCGTCCATCCCCGCTTTCCACAGCCGGGCGGTAGGAACTTTTTCACCTTTGCGACTCTGTGGACGAAAAGCGGATTGCGGGGGCAAACCCTTCGCTTGCAACGCTCCCGAGGCTTGAGCTAGCGATTCCCACATGCTTATCCACAGCCGCTTCGAGAGCATGCCTTTCCCGTGGTGACTCCTCCCCCCGTCATTGCGAGCGAAGCGAAGCAATCCAGTCCCGGCTTCCGGGCCCCTTGGATTGCTTCGTCGCTTCGCTCCTCGCAATGACGGATGGGTGGCGAATGAATCCGTGACCGCTCCCCTGCACCTCCATCTCCTCTCCGATTCCACCGGTGAGACCCTGGAGGTCATCGCCACGGCCTGCCTCGCCCAGTTCGAGGGCGTCGACGTCCGCCGCCATTTGTGGCCGATGGTGCGCTCGGAAGGCCATCTCGACCGGGTCCTCGACGACGTCGAGCGGCGGCCCGGCCTCGTCCTCTACACGCTGGTCAACAAAACCCTGAGGCGCGAGCTCGAGCAGAAGACCAGGCGCCGCGGCATTCATGCCGTCGCCGCCCTCGATCCCGTCGCCCACGCCTTGTCGGTCGTGCTCGGCCGGGAGGCGGCCGGCCGGCCGGGGCGCCAGCACGCTCTCGACGCCGCTTATTTCGCCCGGGTCGACGCCATCCAGTTCACCGTCGCCCACGACGACGGCATCGGCTCGGAAAATTGGGAGGAGGCCGACATCGTCCTCGCCGGAGTCTCGCGGACATCCAAGACCCCGACCTCCATCTATCTCGCCAATCGCGGCTACAAGGTCGCCAACATCCCGCTCGTTCCGGAAGCGCCGCCGCCGACCTCGCTCTTCTCGCTCGATCATCCCTTGGTCGTCGGCCTGACCACCAATCCGGACCGCCTGGTCCAGATCCGCCGCAACCGGCTGCTCGCCCTCAACCAGGCGCCCGAGACCGACTATGTCGACATCGAGGCGGTCAACGCCGAGCTCGCCTTCGCGCGCCGGCTGTTCGCCGACAACGACTGGCCCGTGATCGACGTCACCCGCCGCTCGATCGAGGAAACCGCCTTCGCCATCGTCAAATTGTGCAACGAGCGCATGGACGCGGCCGCCGCCGCGGTCGGCGACGACCATCGATGAAGCTTCTGCTCGCCTCGAAGAGCGCCGCTCGGCGCCATATGCTCGAAGCCGCCGGAGTGCCCTTCGAGACGGCCGAGGCGGAGCTCGACGAGGCGGCGGCCAAGGCCGGGCTGTGGGGCGCCGGCTTCGACGCGCGCGGGGTCGCAGAGGAGCTCGCCCAGCTCAAGGCGCTCTCCGTCCGCGCCGGCGACGGCGATCTCGTTCTGGGAAGCGATCAGACGCTGGAACGCGACGACGGCACCCTCCTCGGTAAGCCGGCTTCGCGGGAGGAGGCCTGGGGTCAGCTCCAGTCGCTCCGCGGCGCAACCCACCATCTCCACTCCGCAGCCGTCATCGCCCAGGCCGGCGAGTCGGTCTGGTGGGGAAGCGAGACCGTCGCACTCACCATGCGCCCGTTCAGCGACGCCTTTCTCGAGGGCTATCTCGACCGGGAATATGAAGCGGTCCGCTGGAGCGTCGGCGGCTACCGGATCGAGGGCCCGGGCGCGCAGCTCTTCGAGCGGATCGAAGGCAGCCACTTCGCCATCCTCGGAATGCCGCTCCTCCCCCTGCTCGGCTACCTGCGCGAGCGCGGGATGCTGAGGACATGAATCCGGTCACAAATTCCTCCCCCAGTTTGCTGGGGGAGGGGGACCGCGCGAAGCGAAGTGGAGGGGCAATGCCGACTCGGAATTCCCCCTGCACCGTGCCTCGCGCCGCGGTCCCCCTCCCCGAGGCAAGCTCGGGGAGGAATGGCGAGGAGGCCTGATGGCCTTCCCCTACGCCGAGGTGATCGGGGACCCGATCGCCCATTCCAAATCGCCGCTCATCCATAAATTCTGGCTCGGGAAGCTGGAGATCGACGGCGACTATCGGGCGACTCGAGTCAGCGCCGACGAACTTCCGTCCTTTCTCGAGGCACGCCGCGCCGACCCGGACTGGCGCGGCTGCAACGTCACCATGCCGCACAAACAGACAATCCTTGCTCTCAGCGACTGGCCGGCGACTCCGGTGTCGGCGCTAGGCGCAGCGAACTGCGTGACCCGGCATGAAAGCGGTCGTCTGAAGGCCCATAATACCGATTGGCAGGGATTTCTGGAGCCGCTGCAACCCTGGCTTCGAGATGACTGGCGTCACCGCATGGCGTCGGTCCTCGGAGCCGGCGGTGCCGCCGCCGCGGTCACCTATGCACTGGACCGTTCCTATTTCACGGTCGTGAATTTTGCCCGCGATCCCGACAAGGCTTTGGCCATGAGGACTCGGCTTCGGTTGCTGGATGACGACGATGACCTCGTGGCGGATATGGAGGCGGTGGCGGACGGTCGGGAATTGGGCGACCGAAGCCAGATGCTTGATCTGCTCGTCAATGCCACGCCCCTTGGGATGGAAGGGTTTCCGCCCTTGCCCTTCTCGGTGAGTAGCTTTCCGTCGACCACCCTGGTTTACGATCTCGTTTATCATCCGCTTGAAACCGATTTTCTGCGGGCCGCGCGCGAAGCCGGAATGGCGACGATCGATGGCCTCTCCATGCTCGTCGCCCAGGCCGCCTTCGCCTTCGAGTTGTTCTTTTTTCGGGCAGCACCGAGGCAATATGATCCGGAGCTTCGCGAGCTTCTGACGCGATGATCGTCCTCGGCCTCACCGGCTCCATCGGCATGGGCAAGTCGACCGTCGCGAAGATGTTCGCGGACGAGGGGGTTCCGGTTTTCGACGCCGATGCCGCGGTGCACCGCCTGCAGGGACCGGAAGGGGCTCTGGTCGCGGAGATCGAGGCGCATTTTCCCGGCACGACCGGGCCGGAAGGCGTGCACCGCGGGGCGCTGGCCGAACGGGTGCTCGGCGAGCCGGAGGCGCTTCGGCGGCTCGAGGCCCTGGTCCACCCCGCGGTCGCCCGCGAGCGGCAGGCTTTCCTCGCCGCCAACGCCGCCAAGCCGCTCGTCCTCCTCGACATCCCGCTCCTCCTCGAGGCCGGCGGAGCGCGGCAGGTCGACAGGATCGCTGTCGTCTCCGCCCCGCTCGAGGTTCAGCGCGAGCGGGTCCTGGCGCGTCCCGGAATGACGGTGGAGAAATTCGAGCGGATCCTAGCCCGTCAGCTCCCCGATTCGGAAAAGTGCGCCCGGGCCGACTTCGTCATCCCCACCGGCGGCTCCCTGGACGAAACGCGACGAGCGGTTCGGCGCATCCTCGCTTGCCTGACCGGCGGCTCCGATTCATAGTCGAAGCCATGCGGGAAATTGTCTTCGACACGGAAACCACGGGCCTCAGCCCGCTGACCGGCGACCGGGTCGTCGAGATCGGCTGCGTCGAGCTCTGGAACCGGGTCGAGACCGGCCGGACCTTCCATGCCTATTTCAATCCGGAGCGGCCGATGCCGAGCGGCGCGGAAGCTGTCCACGGCCTCACCGACGCCTTCCTCGCCGACAAGCCGCGGTTTCGCGACCTCGCCGGGGATCTGCTCGAGTTCCTCGGCGATTGTCCCCTCGTCGCGCACAATGCCAGCTTCGATTTCGGCTTCCTCAACCACGAGCTCAACAATTGCGGCCATCCGCTCGTCTGCCTGACCCGGATGGTCTGCACCTTGCAGCTCGCCCGCTCCAGGCATCCGGGCGCCAAGCACAGCCTGGACGCGCTGTGCACCCGCTTCGGGGTCGACCGCAGCCTCAGGGTCAAGCATGGCGCGCTGATCGACGCCCAGCTCCTCGCCCAATGCTATGTCGAGCTGACCGGCGGCCGTCAGATCGGCCTCACCCTGAGCGAGATCGTCGCCGAACGGATCGACGCAACGGCTCGGTTCGGCGCCGCGGATTCGGGCTCCGTCCTCGTCGAAGTGCGCCCGCCCCGGGCCCACGCCCCCACGGAGGAAGAGCTTCAGGCGCACGCCGCCTTCCTTGCGACGCTCACCGACCCCATATGGCACCGGCTGGACCGGCGCGGTTGACGTCCGGCCGCGGCGGCGCCTAATCGCCGCGGCCCTTTACTGGAGAAAGCCATGGATATTCGCGTCTCCGGTCATCAGCTCGATACGGGTGAAGCCTTGCGGGAGCGGGTCGCCGCCCGGCTGACCGCCACGGCCGGCAAATATGCGTCGCGAATGGTCTCGGCCCAGGTGACGTTCGGCAAGGGCCCCCACGACCACGGCTTCACCTGCGAGATCGTCGCTTATGCGCCGCAGGGGGTCGTCCTCAAGGCGGCCGACCGCGCGTCGATGGCGCCGGCGGCCTTCGAGGCGGCGTTGGACAAGGTCGAGAAGCAGCTTCGCCGCCATAGCCGCCGTCTCAAGGACCACCATCCCCAGGCGGCGGCCGAGCTCGCGGATGCGGAGGGGTCCGCCTACCGACGAGGCGAGGCCGGGCCGCAAGGCCAGTGATCCGGCCGGCGGGATGACCCGCCTTTCCTTCATTCCTGAAAAAGCGGCCGGGGGCGACCGCATCCGGTGAACCGATGAACGATATCATAGACATCCTGACGGTCGACTGTGTCGACGGCGGGATGACCGTTCCGAACAAGAAGGGTCTGTTCCAGCTGCTCGGCGCGGCCGCCGCGCGGCGCACCCGGCTCGATTCCAAGACCATCGTCACCGCTCTGGCCGATCGCGAAAAGATCGGCTCCACCGGCTTTGGCGGCGGAGTGGCGATTCCGCACGGCCGAATTGAAGGGCTGGAAAGCGTGTTCGGCTATTTCGCCCGGCTGACGACCCCGATCGACTTCCAGTCGGTCGACAATCTGCCGGTCGATCTCGTCTTCCTGATCCTCTCGCCGCCGGACGCGGGGGCCGACCATCTCAAGGCCCTGGCCTCGGTCAGCCGCGTGCTTCGCGACCGGGCCACGGTGGCCAAGCTTCGCGGCGCCCGGTCGCGCGACGCCCTGTTCGCCCTGCTTTCGGGCGTCGAAAGCCGCAATGCCGCCTGAGGCCGACGGCGGCGCGGCGGCCCACTACCGGGCGCTCGAATCGCTGTACCGCCACGCCCCCGTCAACGGCCTGTTCGAATCGCGGCTCGAGATCGTCGAAAGAGGGTTCGCCCGGATCCGGTTCGAGGTGCGCGAGCAGCTCTTCCACGCCGCCGGCGCCGCCCACGGAACGCTCTATTTCAAGATGATGGACGACGCCGCCTTCTACGCCTGCAACAGCCTGATCACCGACCGCTTCCTGCTGACGACGGCGTTCAACCTGCTCTTCACCCGGCCGCTCCGGTCCGGCCCGGTGACTGCGGAGGGCCGCTGGGCGAGCGGCCGGCGGCGGGTCCTGGTCGGCGAGGCCCGGCTGATCGATTCGGACGGGGAGCTTGCCGCGAGCGGCACCGGCACCTTCATGCGCTCGCACATCCCGCTGATCGGCTTGCCCGGCTACGTCGCCGGCTGATGCAGGCCGGGGTCGCCGGCTCGGTCCTGGCGGGGGCCCTGATCCGCAAGGCGGAAGTCGAAGGCGGATTCGGAGCGGTGCTCGCCAAAGGCGACCCGACGGCGGGCTCGATCCTCGTAATCCTCCTGGAAAAAGGCGTTAATCCACGCCTGTTCGAGCGGCTTCTCCAGCCCGACGGACGCTATGCTTGGCAGGAGAGCGGGAGCCAACGTATTGAAAATTCTGGCGAAGTTCCAGGGTTCATCGCACGCCTGAGGCGATTCGACCCGGATTCATGGCTAATTGAACTGGATATCCCGTCCGCCGAACGGTTCGCCGCTGAAATGAACGCGTTCGATTGACTCTGCTGCACCGCACAACCTAGCCCGGTCTCGTCCTTCGAGAGCGGGGGGCCGTCACGAACCCGGGGTATAAGGGAGGGGGCGGCCACGCGAGACGGAAGGCGGTCCGGGATGCGATTCTTTCTTCATGCATCCGGCTTGGGACCGCTCGCCGCAATGATTTGAGATTGAATGCTTCGCTTTTTTCGCGCCGCGTCCCTCGCGGCCGCCTCCTTCGTTTTCGTCTTCGGCACCCCTTCGTCGGCCTGGGAGCTGACCGGGTCTCCCCTCACCGCCGAAATCGCCGCACAGGCCGCCCTCGGCGCTCCGCCTCCGGCCGCTTCCGCCCCGCCCGTGGCCGCCGCCGAGCCGGCGCACGCCGACGAGATTGAGAAACCGGCGCGGCGAAGCCTCGCCGAGCTGGTCGCCGACTATTCCAGCACCCAGACGGCCGACGCCCAGCATGAATGCCTGGCCGGCGCGGTCTATTTCGAGGCCAAGGGCGAGCCGCTGCACGGCCAGCTCAGCGTCGCCGAAGTGATCCTCAATCGTGCCCGCTCGGGCCGCTTCCCGGCTTCGGCCTGCGGAGTGGTCAAGCAGCGCGGGCAATTCTCCTTCATCCGCGGCGGCCGCTTCCCGGCGATCGCCCGCACTTCGCTGGCCTGGAAGCGGGCCGTCGCCATCGCCCGCATCGCCGTCCAGGACCTGGCCGACGGGCCGGCGCCGAAAGCGCTCTTCTTCCACGCCAAGAGGGTCTCGCCGCGCTGGCGCCTGACCCGGGTCGCCGCGGTCGGCAATCACATCTTCTACCGTTAGTATCCCTTCGTCATTGCGGGCGAAGCGAAGCAATCCAGTGGGGCCGTCGAGTCGGGCTGGATTGCTTCGTCGCTTTGCTCCTCGCAATGACGATGAATCCCCGAGTCGCGCGCTTCACACCGTTCTGGATTCATTCTAGCCAGGAGGGATGGCCGCCCGCCCGAGTCTCCAGCCGGAGCTTTGCTTCGCCGACGCGCCGCTCGCCGCTCGGGACGTGGCGCGCGGCGTCACCCGTTTGTTCTTCAATCAGGACATGTTCGCCTTGTGCGAGGTGCCTCTGCCCAACGGCCGGCGCGCCGACATGATGGCGATCGATTCGTCGGGCCTGATCACCATTGTCGAGATCAAGGTCGCGCGGGCGGACCTGATGGGCGATTGCAAGTGGATCGAATATCTCGGCTATTGCGACCGCTTCTACTGGGCGGTGCCCGCAAAGTTCGATCTGGCGCCCTTTGAGGAGCCCGGATTCCAGCCCCAGCTCTGCGGCCTGCTCGTCGCCGACCGCTACGATGCGGCGGTGGTCCGCGAAGCGCCGCTCAGGAAGCTCCCGCCGGCGCGGCGCAAGGCCGAGACCTTGCGATTCGCCCGCAGGGCCGCGCGACGTCTGGTCGGCGATCTGGATCCGGGCCTGGCGGGATTCGCCTGAACCGTCGTCATCGCGAGCGCAGCGAAGCAATCCAGCACCGCTCCTCGCAATGACGGCTACTTCGCCGGCCCCGCGGCCGGCTTGGCCGCCGCGACCTTCGCTTCGAGCAGCTTCAGCACCATGCCGGCGCGCGGGTCCTGCTTGGCATAATCCAGGGCCGACATGCCGGCGACATTGTCGGTGCGCTTGGGATCGGCGCCGCGGCTGAGGAGCAGCCGGACCATCGCCAGGTCGCGCCGCTGGGTGGCCAGGATGAGCGGAGTCTCGCCCCGGCCGTTGGCAAGGTTGACGCTGGCCCGCCTCGCCAGCAGCTGCTCGGCGCCTTCCACCCACCCGATCTGCGCCGCCAGGGTCAACGGGGTGTCGCCGCGATTGGTCTGGAGATCGGGCCGGGCGCCCTTGCCGAGCAGGAAGGCGAGCCAGTTGAGGTCGCGGCCGCGGACGACGATGTGGAGCGCCCCTTCGCCGCTGCCGCGGTCGCGGGTGTTGATGACCACCGATCCCGGCTCTGCGACCAGGTCGCTGACCTTCGCCCCGTCGCGCTCCCTCACCGCCTTGAGGAAGGTGAAGCTGTCGGAGAAAGGCTGTTGCGCCGGCGCGGGCGCCGCGAGCATCAGGACCATGGACGCGGCGGCCAGGCGGCCGAACTTGTTGAACACTCTTGCTTCCCCGTCTCGACTTGTCGGCGCGCCTATAGCAAGACAAGGCTGCTTCCGCCATGAACGAAACCCGCTTTCCCCGCTTCCGGCCGATCCTTCTGTCGCTCGCTCTGGCGCTCGGCGCCTGCTCCGGCGCGCCCGAGGAGCCGCCGCTCAAGGGCGCCGCGATCGGCGGTCCCTTCACTTTGACGAACCAGGACGGACGCCAGGTCAGCGAGCGGGACTTCGCCGGAAAATACCGGATCATGTATTTCGGCTTCACCCACTGTCCGGACGTCTGCCCGACCGACCTCGCCGTCATCGGCCAGGCGCTTCGGAGCCTCGAGAAGCAGGATCCGGCCAAGGCGGCCCGGGTGGTGCCGGTCTTCGTCAGCGTCGATCCGGAGCGCGATTCGCCCGCCGTGCTCAAGGAATATGTCGCGGCCTTCCATCCCCGCCTGGTCGGGCTGACCGGATCTGCGCGGCAGGTCGCGGCGATGATCAGGAGCTATGGCGCCTATGGCGCCAAGGCGCCGGCCGAGGCGGGCGGAGGCTACGACGTCGACCACAGCCGCCTCGCCGAGCTGATCGGGCCGGACGGGAAGCCGATCGCCCTCCTCCCCTATGAGAAAGGCGCCGAGGCGGTGGCCGCGGAGCTCGTCCGGTGGGTGAAGTGAATTTCTGGGAGAAGCCGCTTGCCGCGCTCGACCGCGGCGAATGGGAGGCCCTGTGCGACGGCTGCGGCAAATGCTGCCTTCACAAGCTCGAGGACGAGGACAGCGGGGAAATCCATGCCACCAACGTCGCCTGCCGTCTGCTCGACCGTCACTCCGGCCGCTGCACCAATTACCGGGGGCGCAAGGCCTATGTGCCGGATTGCGTCCGGCTGACCTCGTCCGGGGTCGGCGCGCTCGCCTGGCTGCCTTCGACCTGCGCCTACCGTCTGCGCTCCGAAAACCGGCCGCTCCCCGATTGGCACTATCTCGTCTGCGGGGATCGCGAGGCCGTTCACCGCGCCGGAATGTCGGTCCGCGGCTGGACGGTCGCCGAGGGCGAGGCGGGCGACCTCGAGCATCATCTGGTCGAGCGTGAGCTTTGAGCTGAAGGTCAGCGTCTCGCCGACCGCCCGGACGATGCGGCTGAAGGTCGACCGGCGCACCGGCGAGGTGGTCCTGACCGTCCCCCGGCGGGCGTCGCGGCGCAAGGCCCTGGCCTGGGCGGAAGGCCATCGCGACTGGATCGAGGCGCGTCTGGCCGAGATCGTTCCGGCCTTGCCGCTCGCGCCGGGGACGGATTTGCCTCTCCACGGCCGGCCGCGCCGCATCGACTGGAGCCCCGCTTTGCCGCGTACCCCCCGGATCGAGGCCGACCGCCTGGTCGTCGGCGGGCCGGAGGAAGGATTAGAGGCCCGGCTGCTGCGCTGGCTGAAGCGCCACGCGCTCGACACGCTCGCCGCCGAGACGGCGGAGTTCGCTTCCAGGGCCGGCGTCAGGGTCACCCGGATCGGCATCGGCGATCCCTCGTCGCGCTGGGGGAGCTGCTCGGCGACGGGCGGGATTCGCTACAGCTGGCGTCTCATTCTGGCCCCCGATTGGGTCAGGCGCGCGACGGTGGCCCACGAGGTCGCTCACCGGGTCCACATGAACCACGGCGCCGAATTCCATGCCCTGGTCGAAACCTTGCTGGGGGCCGATCCCAAGCCGGCGAGGCTATGGCTCCGAAGCCACGGCCCGTCACTCCATCGGGTCGCCCGAGCGGTCTGACCGGTCGGGGCGGCGGTCGACCGGCGGGGCGAGGTCCGAATCCCTTCGCCGGTCCCGGCGGTCGCGCTCGCGGTCGCGCTCGCGGAAGCGCGGCTCGGGCGGCTCCCGATCGATCGCCCGGTCGATGAAATCCTGGTCCAGCCTGTCCTGCGGATCGGGCGAAGGCTCGGCGTCCTCCTGGCGCGGCGGCGGCGGGGGCTGATACCCGCCGGCGGGCCCGGTTCCGTCGGGGTTGACGAGGACCCCGTTGTCCGGCGCTTCGAACCAGGTTTCCTCGTCCGGCTCGCTGACCGCCCATTCGGGCATCTGCACGGCGATCTCGAAATTCTCCACCGGCCGGTTGGCGACGGCGCGCTGCATGAAATCGTGGAAGGCGCGGGCCGGCGCCCGCCCGCCCTGGAGGCCGGGGACCACCTTGTTGTCGTCGCGCCCCATCCACACGCCGGTGGTGAGGCCGCTCGAGAAGCCGAGGAACCAGCCGTCCTTGTTCAGCGTGGTCGTCCCCGTCTTGCCCGCCACCGGCCGCCCGATCTGGGCGCCGCGGCCGGTCCCGGTCAGGACTGCCGCCTGGAGCAGGTCGGTCATCTGGGCCGCGACCCAGGGCGCGACCAGGACGCGGTTCTCGTCCGGCTGGTGCTGGTAGAGGATCTGGCCGCTGGCCGTGGTGACGCGCCTGATCCCGTAGGGGACGACCGCATTCCCCTTCGCTGCGACCGACGCGAACGCGCGGGTCATGTCGATCAGCCGGACTTCGGAGCTTCCGAGCGCCATCGAGGGATGGGTGACCACGGGCGTGGTGATTCCGAAACGCTGCGCCATGTCGGCGACCGTCCGGAAGCCGACCTCCTGGGCGAGCCGGACCGAGACGGTGTTGATCGACTGGGCGAAGGCCTGGCGGACGGTAACCTGCCCGGCGAAGCCGCGGCTGTTGTTGCGGGGGCTCCAGCCGTTGATTGTGATCGGCTGGTCGGGGACCATGTCGTCCGGCTTGTAGCCCGCCTCGATGGCGGCGAGGTAGACGAACAGCTTGAAGGCGGAACCTGGCTGCCGAGCCGCCTGGGTCGCCCGGTT
>DASVPM010000184.1:0-4264 GCA_036382815.1 Allosphingosinicella sp. | reverse complement strand
CTAGTGTCCCGATTCTGAAGTTGACGGCCTCAAGTTCGACTCAGTTTTGACAGACAGCCCTGCTTCGAGGAGGGCTGGGTCATGGGTCGAGAGCTACCGGCATTGGAGTTGGACGAGGCTGAGCGGTTGGAGCTGGGTTCGCTCGTCTCTCGTCGCCGCACGGCGCAGGCGCTGGCGCTTCGGGCGCGGATTGTTCTGGCCTGCGCCGAGGGTGGGCAGAACAAGGAGATCGCGGCGCGGCTGGGCCTCGACCGGCAGACCGTCGGCAAGTGGCGCCGTCGCTTCCTGGAGCATCGGATGGACGGCTTGCGGGACGAGCCGCGCTCGGGAACGCCTCGGACGATCGACGACGCCCGGATCGAGGCGGTGATCGTTCGGACCCTTGAGACGGCGTCGCCCAATGCCACCCACTGGAGCTCGCGGAGCATGGCCAAAGCGAGCGGTCTGTCGATCTCGACCGTGCAGCGCATCTGGCGCGCCTTCGGCCTTCAGCCGCACCGGCTCGAGACGTTCAAGCTGTCCACCGATCCCGACTTCGTCGCCAAGGTGCGCGATGTCGTCGGCCTCTACGTCTCGCCGCCCGAGCACGCGCTCGTGCTGTGCGTCGACGAGAAGTCCCAGATCCAGGCCCTCGATAGAAGCCAGCCGGTGCTGCCGATGCGGCCCGGCCAGCCGGAACGCCGCAGCCACGACTACAAGCGCCACGGCACCACCTCTTTGTTCGCCGCCCTCGACATCGCCACCGGCAAGGTGATCGGCCAGTGCTTCCCCCGCCACCGGGCAGCCGAGTTCCGCAGGTTCCTCGACGAGATCGAGGCCAACGTCCCAAAGGACCTCGACGTCCACCTTGTCATGGACAATTACGCCACCCACAAGACGCCGCTCATCCGCGCCTGGTTCGCCAAGCGGCCCCGCTGGCACGTCCACCTCACCCCGACCAGCTCGTCCTGGCTCAACCAGGTCGAACGCTTCTTTGCGCTCATCACCGAAAAGAAGATCCGGCGCGGCGTCTACCGAAGCGTCGCCGACCTCAAGGCCGACATCCAAGCCTTCATCGAACAGCACAACGCCGAACCCAAGCCCTTCCGCTGGACCAAATCCGCCGACGATATCCTCGCCTCGATCGAACGCTTCTGCCTCTACAACAGCCAAGCCGACCAGCAGCCGTCATGAGATTCCGAACTTCTGAACCAGGACACTAGGCGACCTTCTTCTTGCGCCGAAGCAAGGTCTTGAGCGCTTCCTTGTCCATCCCGCCGAGCAGCCAGGCCGCCGGGAAATAGACCGCAAGTCCGACCCCCACGATCGCCGCGACCCCGACCATCCGTCGCCCGACGCCGCCGGTGAACCAGCCGCCGAGCACCACCCGCACCGCGATCAGCGCGGCGACCATCGCCGCCCCGGCCAGCAACTGCCGAGCGATCCGGCTCGCAAGCCACGCCTCGATTCGGAAATGGTCCCGCCGGTGCAGGATGACGTAGAGGATGACGCAGTTGAGCCAACTCGCGATCGCGATCGCGGCGGCGAGGCCGGCGATCCCGAACGGGGGGATGAGGAGGAAGTTGAGCGCCACGTTGGCGAGGAGCACGACGCCCGCCGTCTTGACCGGGGTCGCGGTGTCCTGGCGGGCGTAGAAGCCCGGGGTCAGCACCTTGACCAGCACGTAGGCGGGAAGGCCGAGCACGATGATGCTGAGGACGAGGGCCGTGATCCGGGCATCGGAGTGCGAGAACTCGCCGCCCTGGAAAAGCGCGTCGATCAGCGGCCCGGCGGCAACGCAAAGAGCCGCGGCGGCGGGCAGGCAGAGCAGCATCGCCAGGTCCGCCGCCTCGCCCTGGACCCGGGCCGCCTCCGCCGGTTCGTTGGCGCCGACATGCCGGCTGACCTGGGGAAGGATCGCTGTCCCGAGCGCCGCGCCGATCACGCCGAGGGGAAGCTGGTTCAGCCGGTCGGCATAATTGAAATAGCTCATCGCACCGGTGCCGATCCGGGCGAGGAAGAAGGTGTCGATGAAGGCGCTGATCTGATAGACTCCGGCGCCGAGCGTCGCCGGCACGACCACCCGGACGAACTGGCGGACTCCGGGCGTGATCCGGGGGCGCCGCAGCTTGAGCGAGATTCCGGCCCTGCGGCAGGCGGCGACCAGCAATCCGAGCTGCAGGACTCCGCCCATCGTCACGCCGATGGCGAGCGCCGTCGCGGTGACCGCACCGCCATCCCTGACCAGCACCAGCGCGATGAGCATCGACAGGTTGAGCAGCGCCGGAGCGAAGGCCGCCGCGGTGAAGCGGGCGACGCTGTTGAGGATCCCGGAGAAGAGCGAGACGAGGCTGATCAGGATCAGATAGGGAAAGGTGATCCGGGTGAGGAAGGTCGCGAGCCCGAGCTTGTCCCCCTCATAGCCCGAGATCGCCGCGACGAAGAGGGGCATGATGATCTCGAACAGCAAGGTGAAGAGGATCAAGGTCGGAACGAAGACCGCCAGCACTTCCTCGGAAAAGCGTTTGGCTTCCGCCGGCCCGTCGCCTTCGCCGTGCAGACGCTGGCTGAACAGCGGCACGAAACCCGCCGAGAAA
This sequence comes from Allosphingosinicella sp., assembly GCA_036382815.1. Classification (GTDB taxonomy): domain Bacteria; phylum Pseudomonadota; class Alphaproteobacteria; order Sphingomonadales; family Sphingomonadaceae; genus Allosphingosinicella. Next base: position 1,688 of record DASVPM010000184.1, on the reverse strand, counting down.
GCACCTTCGCCGAACAGCCGGCGGAAGGTGTTGGGGAGCCGGAAGGCGACGAAAAAGGCGTCGGCGGCCGCACTGGCGCCCATCACCCGGGCCATCAGCATCTCACGGGCAAAGCCCAGCACTCGGCTCACCATGGTGAGTCCGCCGATCGTGCCGGTCGCCTTCCAGAGGTTCATGGCGCCGCCCCGGGGCCTTTGAAGGTCAGGCCTGGCCGATCTCGCCGGCGGAGCTGCCTTCGCCGCTCAGTTCCTGCTGGGCGCGGGCGACATAGAGAGCGTGGAAGTCGATCGGATCGAGCATCAGCGGCGGGAAGCCCCCTTCCTGCACCGTCTGGGCGATGATGTGCCGGGCGAACGGGAAAAGGATCCGCGGCGCCTCCGCGAGGAGGAAGGCCTGGATCTCGCCTTCGTCGGCGACGTTGCGGATCCCGATCAGCCCGGCATACATGAGGTCGACGGCGAAGGCGGTCTGGCCGTCGGCGGTGGCGCGGACCTCGATCCGCAGGGCGACTTCATAAATCTCGTCGTTCAATTTGCTCGAGCCGATGTTGAAATCGACCTCGATCTTGGGCTGGGTCTGCCATTGGTAGACCGCCGGCGAATTCGGATTCTCGAACGAGAGATCCTTCACATATTGGGAAATGACTCCGACCTGCGGCGTCGTGTCGTTGCCATTGGGCTGCGTCTCGGCGGGGTTGCCCTGCTCTTCGGCCATTTGATTCGCCTTGAAAAATTGGGTGGAGGCGGGCCGCGACAGCGCCGGACCCGGTGCGCCCGGGCGGGTAGCAGGCGTGGCCGGACCGTGCAACCGGTCGGCGCGGGGCGATGGAACTCCGGCCATTTGAATACTTGGCGTCAAAGGCCTATGTGTAAGGCTGGTTGAGTTCGGAGAAAATAGTGACCGAGATTGTCCTCCTGGCGATGGTGGCCCTGTTCGTAGGGCTGAGGCTTTACTCGGTGCTCGGCCGCCGGACCGGCCACGAGCAGCAGCCGATCCTGCGCCCGGCGGAAACGCCGGCGGGGACCGAAGCGGCCGCCCCCGCCGCCGATCTCGCCGTCGACCGGCCCGACACGGGGGGCTTCGTCTATGAGGAGCCCGCGACCCCAGGCATTCGCGCCATCGTCGGCGCCGATCCGGGCTTCGACGTCGCCCGCTTTCTGGAGGGGGCCCAGGCCGCCTACCGAATGATCCTGGAAGCCTTCTGGCGCGGCGACCGCGAGGAGCTGAGGCACCTCGTCGGCGGTGACGTGCTCGCCACCTTCGAAGAGGCGATCACGGCCCGCGAGGAAGCCGGCGAGCAGCTCGAAAACCGTCTCGTCCAGATCGAAAAGGCGGTCATCCAGGATGCCCGGCTCTCTGGCCGCACCGCCGAGGTGGATGTCCGCTTCGACGCCGACATCGCCGCCGTCACCCGCGACCGCGAGGGCAAGGTGATCGCCGGCACGCTCAGCGACGCCATCCCTACCCACGATGTCTGGACCTTCCGCCGCAGCCTCGCCAGCGGCGACCCCAACTGGCTGCTCGTCGAGACCGACGAAGCGGACTGAGCTCAAGCGAGAGCCGCTCGCGGCCCCAGCAAAGGCTGGGGCCCCCAGTGGATGAAACGGGCTTCCCGTCGCCCCAGCGAAGACTGGGGCCCCGGCGGGCGAAAGGCGCCGGCGTTCTTCGCCCCCTGGGATCCCAGCCTT
>DASVPM010000183.1:0-4715 GCA_036382815.1 Allosphingosinicella sp. | reverse complement strand
CAGAGCCGGACACGTTGCTCGTCTGCCTGGAAACTTCCTTGGCGAGGGCGTCGATCCGGCTTCGAAGCTGGACCATCTCCGGAAACTCCGGTTTGAAGAGCGCCAGCTTCTGCTGATATTCCGCTTCCAGCGCCGCGCGCTGCTGCCCGAGTGCCTGGACCGTGGGATCGCTGATCGCGGCCGCTCGCGACTGGGCGCCCGCGCCCTGGCGGAACCGCTGCTCGGCCGCAATCCGGTCGCTCTTCGCCTGAGCCAGGGCATTGTTGGTCTGAACCAGGGTCGCGGCGTCGATCGACTGCTCCTGCCGGACGCTGCCGGTGCCGCCGGTGTCGACGGCGAGCGTGATGATCCCCTGCGCCTTCGCATAGGCGACAAGCTCGCGCTCGGTCTGCTCGAGCCTGGCCTTCACCGCGGCGATGCGCTGCTGCAGGAAGTTGCGCGCGTAGGAGGTGGCCTCGTAGCGCCGCTCCATGTTCGACTGGATGAAATTGTCGGCATAGGCGTTGGCGAGCCTGGCGGTGAGCTCCGGATTGGCGCCTTCGATGGCAATGGCGATGAGGCTGCTGTCGCGCTGCGGCGTGATGGTCACGCTGCGCTGCACCAGTCCGGCCGCCCCGCTTTCGCGCGACTGGCGCGGAAGGTCCTGGTCGAACAAAGCCTCGTTGTTGGCGAGGTTCGTGCTGCGCGCGACCCGCTCCGCCAGCGAGCGGCTCTTGAGAAGGCCGACCTGGGTGTTGAGGAATTCGCGGTTGTTCAGCTGGTTCGGCTGGACCTCGCCGATCTCCTTGCCGACCACCTGCACGCCCTCGGGATTGACCTCGATGCTCGCCTCGGCGCGATAAAGCGGAGTGATCATCAGGGAGATCACGATGGCGGCGAGCAGGCAGGCGACCGCGATGCCCGTGATCAGCCACCACCATTTGGCGACGACCCTCCAGATTTCGTTGATGTCGAAACGGGAATCGGACCTGGCCGGGCGCCCGAAGGCGACGTCGGTGAGGCCGGTATGCGCCGGAAGCCGACCGCTCGGATCGAAAGGCAGTACGGCGCCCTGGCCCGGGAGATGTCCCCCATGATTGTTCATGATCTTCGAATCCTGTCTTCTAATTCGCCGGGGGCGGCCTCAATAGGGGCGCAGCAAGCCGAGCACCGGGACGGTCTGCAGCAAGGTTTGGATCATCGCACGGGACTTGTCACCGTCGACCACGACGACGTCGTTGCCGTAGATGATCGGATCCTCGGCCTGGGCGCGGCGGATCATCTTGAGGTCGAAGGCGCCGGCGACGCGCTTGCCCTGGATCGTCCGAAACACATAGACCCGCGAAGGATTGGCGTCCTGGGTGGTGCCGCGCGCCAGAGCGACCGCCTGAATCAGCGTGGTCGGGCCCTTGACCGCGTAGACGCCGGGCTGGGTGACGGCGCCGTCGACCGTGACCTTCTGCTCCGCCCGCTCCTTGATCGCGACCTGGACGTTGGGCGACTGCAGATATTTCTGCGAGAGGCCGGTCACCAGCGTCTGGCGAAGCTCGTCGGTCGTCCGCCCCTGCGCCTGGACTTCGCCCAGCAGCGGATAGTCGATCTTGCCGTTGGCATCGACCTTGTACTCGCCGGTCAGCGATTCGACCTGGAACACCGAGATGTTGAGCTCGTCGAGCGCTCCGATCGGCTGCGCCGACGAAGCGACCGGCTCGGCCTGAGCGTCGGGCGCAGTGAAGTTGGTCGGCTCGTAGGGAACCGTTCCGCCCCGTCCCGCCGCGCAGGCGGACATGGCGAGCGCCGCGGCGGCCACGACCGCGCCTCGCAGCAGCCGTCTGAATAGGGGATCACGCTCTTCATGGCGAAACGCTCGCATGTTCATCTTTCTCCGGTCGGGGGCGCAACGGCCCTCTACACAATCCATGGCTTCCGTGGAACAGCCCATACGCCGATTCGGCGCGCACCCGTCCCTGCGGAAAGGATGCCGCGCCGCCCCTCAAGGCGAGCCGCCTTTATCTCGTTGCGCCGCTTAGCTTATTTCTCCATCGCCGTCCAGAGTCCCGAGTTTTCCCGGGCTAAAAGCTTGCAACTGCGGGAAAACAGCAAATATCGGCGACGGAAGCATCACCGGAGTTGCCCAGAGTGTTGAGCCGCCTGTTTTCGAAGAGCCGGACGTCCCGGGGCCGAAGCGGGCCGCCGGGCGGCCGCGCCTATGCGATCGGCGACGTCCACGGGCGGCTCGACCTTCTCGTCGATCTCCTCGCCCGGATCGAGGCGGACAATGCGCGGCGCGGCCCGGCCAAGACCTGGCTGGTCTTCCTGGGCGACCTCGTCGATCGCGGACCCGACAGCCGCGGGGTCGTCGACCTCCTCGTCAGCCGGCCGCCGGCCTTCGCCCGCAACGTGTTCCTGAAGGGCAACCACGAGGAATTTTTCCTCGGCGTGCTGGGCGGCGACGATTCGAGCGTCCAGCATTGGCTCGCTTATGGCGGGACCGAATGCGCCCAGAGCTACGGCCTCACCAGCGGCTGGATGCTGAACCACACGCCGACGGCGATCATGGAGCGGCTGGTCCGGCAGGTGCCGGAAAGCCACCGTCAATTCCTCGAGGAGATGCACGACAGCTTCCGATTCGGCGACTATCTGTTCGTCCATGCCGGGATCCGTCCGGGGGTGGCTCTCGACAAGCAGGTCAGCCGCGACCTCAGGTGGATCCGCGACGGCTTCCTCGACGACCGCAGCGACCACGGGGTCGTCGTCGTCCACGGCCATACGATCGTCGAGCGGCCCGAGGAGCATCCCAACCGGATCGCCGTCGACACCGGCGCCTATCGCTCCGGCACACTGACGGCGATCGGGCTGGAGGGCGAGGAACGCTGGTTCATCGAGGCGCGCGACCCCGGGGCGGCGGCGGCCTAGGCTCCGGCGCGGCTTGGCTTCCCCCGGCGCCTCTTCTAAGGGGCGGCATCACCGTCGCATCCCCCCCCGCGCAGCAGGAAAAATCAATGAGGATCCTCGTCACCGGCGCTGCCGGCTTCATCGGCCATCACGTCGCCGACCGTCTCCTGCGCCGCGGCGACGAGGTCGTCGGCATCGATAATTTCAATGATTATTACAGCGTCGCCCTGAAACGCGACCGGGATTCCAAGCTGCGCCGCGACCATGGCGAGGCCTTCACGTCCATCGAGACCGACTTCGCCGACAATGAAGCTCTGGAGCGGGCGCTCGACGGCGTCGGCTTCGACCGGATCGTTCATCTCGGCGCCCAGGCGGGGGTGCGCTATTCGATCGAGAATCCCCGGGCCTATGTTCAGGCCAATCTGGTCGGGCACGTCAACCTGATCGAGCTGGGCCGGGGCCGGGGGGTCTCGCACCTCGTCTACGCCTCCTCCTCCTCGGTCTATGGAGGCAATGACGCGCTTCCGTTCCGGGTCGAGGACCGCGTCGATCATCCGCTCTCGCTCTACGCCGCGACCAAGAAGGCGGACGAGCTGATGAGCGAGACCTACGCCCACCTCTACCGGCTGCCGCAGACCGGGCTGAGGTTCTTCACCGTCTACGGCCCGTGGGGACGCCCCGACATGGCGATGTGGCTGTTCACCAGGGCGATCTTCGCCGGCGAGGCGATCCAGGTCTTCGGCGAGGGCAACATGCGCCGCGACTTCACCTATATCGACGACATCGTCACCGGCGTCGTCGCCGCCCTCGACAACCCGCCCCCCGACGACGGCGAACCCAAAGCGGGCGGCAGCCGCGGCCCGCACCGCCTCTACAATATCGGCAACAACCGCTCCGAGGAGCTGACCCGGATGATCGGCCTGATCGAGCAGGCCTGCGGCCGCGAGGCGAAGAAGGAGCTGATGCCGATGCAGCCCGGCGACGTCCGCGACACCTATGCGGACATCAGCGCAATCCAGAGCGACCTCGGCTTCGCCCCGACCACCGCGATCGACGAAGGCGTGCCGCGGTTCGTCGACTGGTACCGGGCCTATCACGGGGTCTGAGCGCGGGACTTCCCGCTGAGTCGGAGTTCCTGCCGCCTCCGGCGGACCCACCCCGGCCCCTCCCTTCGAGGGAGGGGATCAGGATATCGCGCGGCTCCGCGCCCTGCTTCGCCGAAGGTGGAGCCACATCAGAATTCCGGTAACGGCGAGCAGGGCCGGGATCAGCCCTCCCAGGAAGATGACCGTCCGCCAGAGCGCGCCCATGCCGGTGCCGTCGTGGATCCGTCGCATCAGCCGGGCGGTCGTCTCGGGCTGCGGAGGCTTGGGCGGGTTTGCGACGGAGGTCCGGTCGTCGACCGTTACTTCGGCGTTTCCGCCCGGCCGGGCGAAGGCGATCTTCCATTTCGGGTCTTTCTCGCCGGGCCAGGCCAGGCTGACGAGGTCGCCGCCCGCCAGCGGCCGGGCGGCGGCCAGCGCCGAATCGGGGGTCAGCCTCGGGCGGACTGCGGGCGGAGCCGCCATGCGCCGCATCCGCTCCGCCATGGAGGGGCCCGCCGGGTCGCCCGACAGAGCGGCGAAAAAGGCGGGAAAGGAGATCCAGGCTCCGGTGAAGGAAAGGACGGCGAGCGGCAGGGCAATCCAGAAGCCGCCCTGATGGTGGAGGTTGGCGCTGGTCGTCGACCGCCGCCGCCACTTCATCCCGCGCGTGAAGCGTCCGCCGAGCGGCCACCAAAGCCACAGGCCCGTCAGCGAGGAGAGGAGCATCGCCACTCCGACCCAGCCGACGATCTGGCG
>DASVPM010000182.1:0-2494 GCA_036382815.1 Allosphingosinicella sp. | reverse complement strand
GGGCCGGACCGCATTCGAGGCGTTGATCCAAGGTATCGCCGAGATGTGCGAGGAATGGCTGACCAGCGCCGAGGCTCTCGGCGCTTTAAAGGATCAGGGCGGGACTTCGCGCACGGTCGGCAACGTCCTCGAATTTCCTTCGCGCCTCCGCTCGACCGCCTGAAAACGCTGGCAGGACCGCCCCACCTGCGTATAGGCTAATTCGGGGCTGACAAAGATTTTGGGTCTGGGCCGAAGATACTCTTCGAACCAGCCCATCTTCTTTTGCTCGTCCGTGGGGTGCCAATGAACATTCGTTCTTCTCGCCACCGCCTCTTCGCCCACGAGCGCGGCGATTTCGAATATCCTTACGATATGTCGCTCAGTCCCCGGGAGCAGGAGATCGCCCGGCTGGTCGCCGTCGGATATCCCAACAAGACCATCGCCGGAATCCTGGATATCAGCCCGTGGACCGTCGCCACGCATGTCCGTCGAATTTTCAACAAGCTCAACGTCCACGGCCGCCCGGCGATGATCGCCGAGCTGGCCCGGGCGGGGTTTCGCTTCGAGCGCCGGCTGAGGCCGTCGCGGCCTGCGCCGCCGGGATGAGCGTCAGACGTCGAGATTGGCGACGTTGAGCGCATTCTCCTGGATGAACTCGCGGCGGGGTTCGACTACGTCGCCCATCAGGCGGGTGAAAATCTCGTCGGCGACGTCGGCCTGGGAGACTTCGACCCGAAGCAGCGAGCGGTTGTCGGGGTCGAGGGTCGTTTCCCAAAGCTGGTCGGCGTTCATCTCGCCGAGGCCCTTGTAGCGCTGGATGGCGAGGCCCTTGCGGCCGGCGGCGAGGATCGCGTCGAGCAACTCGGTGGGCCGGCGAACGAGGATCCCGCGCGGATCCGGCGCGCGGGCGGGCTCCGGGACGCCCTCGACCTTGACGTGCGGATCGTCGCTGTCGGGATTGGCGTCTTCCTCCGTATCGGCGGCGGCGGTCTTCATCGAGACGAGGCGCGAGGCGCCGGCATAGGCCGCGGCCTGCTCGGCGGTGAGGCCGTGGAGCTTGCGGGCCTCGGCCGAGGCGACGAACTTGTGGTCGACGACGTGATGGTCGGTCACGCCTCGCCACAGGCGGCGCAGGACATAGTCGCCGTCGGCGCCGATCTCGCCGGTCCAGGTCGAGGATTCGTCGCTCGCCTGGAGGAAGGCGGCGGCGCGGGCGATGGCCTCCGAGCGCTCGGCCGGCGGCAGAGCGGGGTCGAGGGCGCCGTTGAGGGCCAGCGCTTCGATCAGGCCGGGATCGTAGCGGCGCGGGACATAGGCCATCAGGCTCCGCACCCGTCGCGCGTGGTCGGCGAGATTGCGAAGGTCGTCGCCCGTGCGAGGGCCGTCCCGGGTCTCCAGCCGCATCAGGCCGATGCCCGCGTCGACGAGATAATCGTCGAGCTTGGCATTATCCTTGAGATAGACCTCGGAGCGGCCTTTTGCGACCTTGTAGAGCGGCGGCTGGGCGATGAAGAGGTGCCCGCGCTCGATGATCTCCGGCATCTGGCGGTAGAAGAAGGTCAGCAGCAGCGTGCGGATATGGGCGCCGTCGACGTCGGCGTCCGTCATGATCACGATCTTGTGGTAGCGCAGCTTGTCGATGTTGAAATCGTCGCGGCCGATGCCGGTGCCCATCGCCTGGATCAGGGTTCCGACCTCCTTCGAGCTCAGCATCCGGTCGAAGCGGGCGCGCTCGACGTTGAGGATCTTGCCCTTGAGCGGGAGAATCGCCTGGACCTCGCGGTTGCGGCCCTGCTTGGCCGAGCCGCCGGCGCTGTCGCCCTCGACCAGGAACAATTCGCACTTGGCCGGATCGCGCTCCTGGCAGTCGGCGAGCTTGCCGGGCAGCGAGGCGACCCCGAGCACCGACTTGCGGCTCGCCTCGCGCGCCTTGCGGGCGGCCTCGCGGGCGGCGGCGGCGTCGATGATCTTCTGGATGATGGTCCGGGCGTGCTGCGGATTCTCCTCGAGCCATTCCGCCATCTTGTCCGCCATCAGGCTCTCGAGCGGCTGGCGGACCTCGGAGCTGACCAGCTTGTCCTTGGTCTGGGAGCCGAACTTCGGGTCGGGAAGCTTCACCGAGACGATCGCGGTCAGCCCTTCCCGCATGTCCTCGCCGGTGAGGCTGACCTTCTCCTTCTTCATCATGCCCGACTTCTCGGCATAATTGTTGAGGGTGCGGGTCAAGGCGGCCCGGAACGCCGCAAGGTGGGTGCCGCCGTCGCGCTGGGGGATGTTGTTGGTGAAGCAGAGGGTCTGCTCGTAATAGCTGTCGTTCCACTCGAGCGCGACCTCGATGCCGACATCGTCGCGCTGGCCGGTGACCGAGATCGGGTCGGGGATGAGGGCGGCCTTGGTCCGGTCGAGATAGCGGACGAAGGCGGAGATGCCGCCTTCGTAGTAGAGCTCGACCGATTTCTCCTCCTCGTGCCGGGCGTCGGTCAGGATCAGCCGGACTCCGGAGTTCAGGAAG
>DASVPM010000181.1:0-14398 GCA_036382815.1 Allosphingosinicella sp. | reverse complement strand
TACGAGAGCCGCGGCAAGTCCGACGTCCCCAGCGCCAAGGTGCTCGCCGCCGGAATCGCCGAATGGCGCCGCTCGACCGGCGGCAAGGTGGTCGACCGCGAAGGCGCCCGCTCCCGGCTCGCTTTGGTCATGCATTCGGCTTTGACCGAGGAGGTCGACCGGCTCGCCACGCGCCTGAACGTCCTCGCGACGATCGGTTCGGTCGCGCCCTTCGTCGGGCTGTTCGGCACCGTCTGGGGGATCATGCGAAGCTTCACGGCCATCGCCGGCGCGAACAATACCAGCCTTGCGGTGGTCGCTCCCGGCATCGCCGAGGCCCTGTTCGCGACCGCTCTGGGCCTGTTCGCCGCCATTCCGGCGGTGATCGCCTACAATCGCATGAGCTTCGGCATCAACCGGCTGGAAGCGAGGCTCCAGCGCTTCGCCGACGGCTTCCATTCGACGCTCTCGCGCGAGCTGGAGCTGGAGGGATGAGGGGTGGGGGAAGAAATTCCTCCCCCGGATTTCCGGGGGAGGGGGACCAGGCGAAGCCTGGTGGAGGGGTTCTTCGGACTCCGAAAAGCCCCTCCACCGCGCTTCGCGCGGTCCCCCTCCCCTGCAAAAGCAGGGGAGGATCTTGATGGCCATGGGCCCAATGCTCGGCTCCAACCGCCGCGCCCGGCGCTCGCCGATGGCGGAGATCAACGTCACGCCGATGGTCGACGTCATGCTCGTCCTCCTGATCATCTTCATGGTCACCGCGCCGCTTCTCGTCGCGGGGGTTCCGGTCGATCTGCCCGACAGCAAGGCCGGAGCGCTCGATCAGGAAGCGAAGCCGGTCCAGATCTCGCTCGAGGCGGACGGCAGTCTTCACGTCGACGACCGGTCGCTGGCGCCCGCCGACCTCGCCCCCCGTCTGGCCGCCATCGCGGCCGCCTCGCGCGAGCCGGGCGGTCCCAGGATCTTCCTTCGCGCGGACCGCGCCCTCGATTACGGCCGAGTCATGGCGGTGATGGGCGAGATCAACGCCGCCGGTCTTCGCAAGGTCGCTCTCGTCAGCACGCAGGGGCAGGAACAGTGATCGACCGCGCGGAAGCGGCCGGCCTCGGAGTCGCGACGGCCGGCCATCTCGCGCTCCTCGCCGCGCTGACCTTCGGCCTCGCCACCACGAGCTTGCCCGCGCCCAAGAGCGACCCGATCGAAGTCTCGTTCGTCGAGGACGCCGCTCTTCAAAGCACCTCCCCGGCCCCGGCGGCCGAGACGCCCGCTCCGCTTCTCGCGCCCGAGGAAGGCCCGCCCGCTCCGGCCATGCCGTCGCCACCGGAGGTTCAGCCGGTACCGCGCCCGGAACCGCTCACCCGTACTCCCGCGCCGGTGCCGGTCCCCGCTCCCGGGCCCGCCGCCCGGCCGGTGCCTCCCAAAGCGAGAGCGGCCCCGCCGAAGCCGGCGCCTTCGAAGCCGGTCTCCGCGGCGAAGCCGGTGGCCGCAAATCCTGCCCAGCCCGCCAGGCCCGCCGCAACCCGGCCGACCGGCCGCCTCTCCGGGCTCCTGAACGGAGTCTCCGATCGGGCGAGCGCCAGCCGACTCACCGCGCCCCCGGCCGCCGCGGCGGGCCCTGCCGTCCAGGCCTCGCTCGGCGCCGAGGTGCGGCGGCAGCTCAAGCCGCACTGGAAGGCTCCCACCGGCGCCGATTCCGAGCAGCTTCGAACCGAGGTCATCATCACGCTGGCCCAGGACGGTCGGGTCACCGACATCCGCATCGCCGGCACCACCGGCCAGACGGCGAGCAACCGCCCGCAGGTTCCGCTCCATCGCGAGCAGGCCGAGCGCGCCGTACGGCTCGCCTCGCCCTTCCGGCTTCCCGCCCAATATTACGAAGCCTGGAAGTCGCTCCGAGTCACCTTCGACAAGAGGCTTTCGCAATGATGAAGCGCCTGTTCCCGCTCTTCCTGTTCGTGTTCGCGATGCCTGCCGCCGCCCAGCTCAGCGTCGACGTCACCGATGAAAGCGGCGACGATCTCGTCATCGCCGTTCCCGTGATGCCGACTCCGCAATCCACCGACACTCCGGCGGGAAGCACCGAAGCGCTCGGGCGGCAGGTCGCCGAGGTCGTCGCCGCGGATCTTCGGGGGAGCGGACTGTTCCGCCCCGTCGGCCCGGCCGGAGTGCGCGCCGTACCCTTCGCCGAGGTCACCGCCCCCGCCTACGCCGCCTGGAGCGGCGCCGGCGCCGCCGCGCTCGTGCAGGGCTTCGTCCGCGCCAATGGCGACGGGCAGCTGACCGTCGGCTGCTATCTCTACGATGTCGCGCTCCAGTCGGAGCTCACCCGCCAGGGCTATGTGGTCGCGCCCCGCGACTGGCGCCGCGCCGCTCATAAATGCGCCGACGCCATCTATTCGCGGCTGTCGGGCGAGAGCCCCTTCTTCGACAGCCGGATCGCCTATATCGCCGAGAGCGGGCCGAAGAACGCCCGCGTGAAGCGCCTCGCGATCATGGATTCGGACGGCGCCAACCACCGTTTCCTGACCAACGGCCAGTCGACCGTGCTGACCCCGCGCTTCTCGCCCGACTACAAGCAGATCGTCTATCTGAGCTATGTCGAGAAAAGGCCGCGGATCTACATTTACGACATCGGCACCGGCCGCCAGCGCATCGTCACGGAGAGCTCCAACCAGACCTTCGCTCCGCGCTTCTCACCGGACGGGCGCTGGATCCTCTATGCCATGTCGGTCGGCGGCAATACCGACATCTACCGGGTCTCGGCGCAGGGCGGGGCGCCGGTTCGGCTGACCAATTCGCCCGGGATCGACGTCGGCGGAAGCTATTCGCCGGACGGCTCGAAGATCGTCTTCGAAAGCGACCGCTCCGGCCGCCAGCAGCTCTACGTCATGGATGCGGACGGCTCGAACCCGCGCCGGATCAGCTTCGGCGGCGGGGGCTACGCGACTCCCGAATGGAGCCCGCGCGGCGACCTCATCGCCTTCACCCGGATCGCCGGCAATTTCCGGGTCGGGGTGATGAGCCCCGACGGCTCGGGCGAGCGGCTGCTGACCGACAGCTGGCAGGACGAGGCGCCGAGCTGGTCGCCCAACGGCCGGGTCCTCCAATTCTTCCGGACGACGCAGGGCCGCGGCGGCAAGTCGAGCGTCTGGCAGGTCGACCTCACCGGCCGCAACGAGCGCCGCATCCCCACCCCACTGGACGGCTCCGACCCCGCCTGGGGCCCAATCCTGCCTTGATGTACCCGAAAGGAGAGAGCGTATGAGAACCACCCCCTGGAAGGTCGCGGCGATGGCCGCGGCACTGGCGCTGACCGCCGGCTGCGGCAAGAAGGCGCCCAAGGAGCTTCCGCCGCCGCCCGGCGACAGCGCCGACGCCGGTACCGCGACCGGCGTCGACGACGGCTCCTCGGACGACACCGCCGGGGTCGGCCCGGGCTCCCGCGAGGATTTCATCCGCACGGTCGGCCTCGAGGGCGACCGGGTCTTCTTCGACACCGACCAGTACGACCTCGACGACCGCGACCGCGCCACCCTCGACACCCAGGCGCAGTGGCTCAACCGCTACACCAACGTCCGCGTCACGATCGAGGGCCATGCCGACGAGCGCGGTACTCGCGACTACAACCTCGCCCTCGGCGACCGGCGGGCCAACGCGGCCAAGAACCATCTCGCGGCGCGAGGCGTGGCCCTGGGCCGGATGACGGTGATCAGCTACGGCAAGGAACGCCCCGAGGCTCTGGGCTCCGACGAAAGCGCCTGGGCCCAGAACCGCAGGGCGGTGACGGTTTTGCCGCAATAACCTCGTCGTCCCGGCGCAAGCCGGGACCTTGGGGAGACCCGCCGAGACGTCTTGTCCCGAGGTCCCGGCTTTCGCCGGGATGACGGCTCACTCGTCGGCGTAGATCGCGACCCGGCTTCCCTCGGCCGAGGCCATCCCCCGATACATCCCCGGCGTGTTGAACGCCCAGCCCGCGTCGCCCTCCGGCGTCACCAGGATAACCCCGCCGCTTCCGCCCAGCGCGCCGACCTCAGCGATCACCTCGTCGGCCGCCACCGCCGCGCTCTCCCCGAGCATCCGCATCCGCGCGCAGATTTCATGGGCGACGGCGGCGCGGATGAAATATTCGCCCGCGCCGGTCGCGGAGACGGCGCCGGCCCTGTCGTCGGCATAGGTTCCGGCGCCGATCAGCGGCGTGTCGCCGATCCGGCCCCAGCGCTTGCCGGTGAGCCCGCCGGTCGAGGTCGCCGCGGCGACGTGGCCGTGGACGTCGACCGCCACCGCCCCGATGGTCCCGTATTTCAGCTCCTCGTCGAAATAATGGCTCTCGTCCGACCGCATCAGGTCGAGCTGGTTCCGCCGCTCCTCGGTCGCGAACCATTCCGGGCCAACCTGCTCGAGACCCTGCTCGCGCGAGAACTGGTCCGCGCCTTCCCGGCTGAGGAAAACATGGGGGCTGTGCTCCATTACCGCCCTTGCGAGGCGGACCGGATTTTTGGTCGCGGAGACCCCGGTGACGGCACCGGCGTGGCGGCCGCGGCCGTCCATCACGGCGGCGTCGAGCTCGTTGGTGCCCTGATAGGTGAAAACGGCGCCGCGGCCGGCGTTGAAATGGGGGTCGTCCTCGAGGACGCAGGCGGCGCTTTCGACCGAGTCGAGGGCGCTTCCCCCCGAGGCCAGTATTTCCGCCCCCGCCGCCAGCGCCCGTTCGAGGGCGCTTCGTGCCTGAAGGTCCTGCTGCGCAGTCGTCCGGTCTCGCTCGATGATGCCCGAGCCGCCGTGGACGACGAGCTTCCAGGGGACTTGGGTCATTTCAATCTCCGTCGGGCACGCAACGCGTGGGAGGGCCGCCATATCCGCGGAGGGCATTGGGAGGGAAGTGGCAAGGTCGGAAGGCCCGTCGTTGCGAGGAGCGTAGCGACGAAGCAATCCAGCGGGCCTCAGATCCCGAACGGGATTGCTTCGCTTCGCTCGCAATGCCCGCTTGAGTTTCCTACCTCATATAACTATGATATCATCATTACAGGAGGGCATGATGACGACGACCACCCACGCCACGTCCGATCTCAACGCTCTGCGGCTGTCCCGGGAGCGGCCCGCGAGCGCCTACAACGGCTATGCGATGCTGCTCGTCCTGATCATCGCGTTCCTCGCGACGCTGGCCGGACCGGTGCTGCTCGCCGCCGGCGCCGAAGTGCCGGGCTTCCTCGTCCTCATCCTCGGCGCCCTCGGCTGCCTGGTGGTCGCGCCGGGCTTCTACCTGCTCCAGCCCAACCAGGCCGCCGCCCTGCTGCTGTTCGGCGACTATAAGGGCAGCGACCGCAATGCGGGCCTCAGGTGGCGCTGGCCCTGGCTGACCCGGACGAAGATCTCGACCCGGGTCCACAACGTCACCTCGGAGCGGCTGAAGGTGAACGACCTTCGCGGCAACCCGATCGAGATCGCGACCAACGTCGTCTGGCGGGTGACCGATACCGCCCAGGCCCTGTTCGACGTCGACGACTACACCAAGTTCGTCTTCGTCCAGATCGAGAGCGCGGTTCGGGCGATCGCGGCCAAATATCCCTATGACGATATCGAGCATCAGGAGACGACGCTTCGCGGCCATGCGGAGGTGGTCAGCCACGAGCTCAAGGAGGAATTGCAGGAGCGGGTCGGGGTCGCCGGGATCACCATCGACGAATGCCGGCTGACCCATCTCGCCTATGCCGCCGAGATCGCCCAGTCGATGCTCCGCCGCCAGCAGGCCGAGGCGGTGATCGCGGCCCGGCAGAAGATCGTCATCGGCGCCGTCTCGATGGTCGAGAACGCGCTCCAATTGCTGTCCGAGAAGAATGTCGTCGAGCTTGACGACGAGCGCAGGGCGGCGATGGTCTCGAACCTGATGGTGGTGCTCTGCTCCGAGCGCGACACCCAGCCGATCGTCAACACCGGCACGCTCTACCAATAGGGACGGCCGCGATGCCGCCGCCCCCGAAGAAGGCGTTCCCGCTGCGCATCGAGCCGGCTCTGTGGGCCGCGCTCGAACGCGCCGCGGCGACCGATCTGAGGAGCGTCAACGCGGAGATCGAATGCCTTCTTCGCGAGGCCCTGCAGCGCCGCGGAGTGAAGCTGGCCCCGCCCGAGCGGCGGCGGCGAGGGCGCCCGCCCGCGGAAGCGGAGAAGTAAATTGGTTCGTTCCGGATGCAAATCCCGCTCCGAGACAGATTTCATCTCGACGGCGGAGTAAAGTCTTCGAACCGCGCCGCAGCCCGCGGCGCCTGAGCGAAGGGGCTCCGACATGGCACTCATCAACGGTACGAGCGGGAACGACTGGCTCAACGGGACCAGCAGCGCCGATACGATCTACGGATTTGACGGCCACGACTCACTTTACGGCGAAGACGGCGACGACAGCCTCTACGGCGGCAACGGCCACGACACGCTCGTGGGCGGCCTCGGTGCCGACTATATGGAAGGCAATGACGGCGACGACGCCTATATGGTCGACGATGCCGGCGACGTCGTCGTGGAGCTGAGCGGCGAGGGCGACTTCGACATCGTCTATACGAGCCTGTCGACCTACACCCTGCCCGACGAGATCGAGAATCTCCAGTGGAACAGCTCCGGCAGCTTCAACGCGACCGGCAATGCGCGCGACAATACCATCTTGAGCGGCGGCAGCGACGACGTTCTCAGCGGGGCCGACGGCAATGACGAGATTCAGGCCAGCGCCGGCAACGACATCTTGGACGGCGGCGACGGAAACGACTATCTGAACGGCGCCTCCGGCGCCGACATCTACACCGGCGGTGCCGGTTCGGACTTCATCAAGATAGGCTTTTTCGAAACCGGCGTCGGCTCCGCCGCCGACCGGATCACGGACTTTGCCACCGGCGTCGACACGATCGACGTCTCGGCCTGGGACGCGAACCGGAGCCTGCCCGGCAACCAGGCCTTCACCTGGATCGGAAGTGCCGCGTTCAGCGGCACGGCCGGCGAGCTTCACAGCTATTTCGACGGAGTCGACACCTGGGTGCAGGCCGACCGCAACGGCGATACGATCGCCGATTTCGAGATCCTCCTCGACGGAAACGTCAGCCTCGCCGGCTCGGATTTCATCCTCTAGCCGTGGCTCGGTCCGGCAGGGCCGATGCCCTGCCGGACTTTTCCACAACTAATTGGTTCGTTTCCGATCTAAACCCCATCATCGGAAGGATTTCGTCAAGCTTCGAGCGTAACGGTCACGCTTTGGGCGACGTCTTTCGCGACGCTGATAGTGAAGGGGCTTATCATGGCATACATCTTGGGAACGAGCGCCAACGAAACCCTCACCGGGACCAGCTACGGCGACCAGATTTATGGGTCCGACGGTCATGATTTCCTGTACGGCCTCCAGGGGGCAGACACGCTTGTCGGCGGCGACGGTGACGACACGCTCGACGGCGGAACTGGTGCCGACACGATGGACGGAGGCATAGGTAACGACACCTATTATGTCGACGATGTCGATGACGTGGTCGTAGAGTCTTGGGCCGGCTACGCCGATACCGACATCGTTTATGTGTATGTTGATTATTACAATGTCGGGACCGCTTCCGTAGAGCAAATATATTATTCCGGCAGCGGATCCGCCACTTTAGTCGGAAGCGACAGCAACAACTTCATCAATACCAGCACCGGCACCGACTGGCTCGAGGGCAAGGGCGGCAACGACTGGCTGTTCGGCGGCGCCGGCGACGACCATCTCGAGGGCGGCACCGGCAATGACGAGCTCGACGGCTGGCAGGGCAACGACACGATGATCGGCGGCACCGGCGACGACGTCTACAACGTCGACTCCGCCGGCGACGTCGTCACCGAATATGCCGGCGAGGGCACCGACACGGTCAAGGTCCGGAAATCGAGCTACACCTTGCTCACCAACTTCGAGAATGCCGACCTGCGTTATTATTCGGGCTCGATCTCGGTCACCGGCAACTCGGCCAACAACGTCTTCATCATGGGCACCGGCGCGCAGTCGGTCATGGGCGGGGCCGGCATCGACACCATGTCCTACGCCTATACCGCCGCCGTCGAGATCGATCTGTGGACCATAACCCTGGGCGGCGAGGCCGCCGACGATTATTTCACCGGCATCGAGAATCTCACCGGAAGCGCCTTCAACGACATTCTTCGTACTCTCGGCACGGCGAGCATCATCGACGGCGGGCCGGGCGCCGACATCATGGAGGGGCGTGCCGGCGGCGACATCTATTATGTCGACAATGCCGGCGACGTGGTCATCGAAGTCGCCGGCGGCGGCACCGACGAGGTGCGGATCCGCAACCTCTCCAGCTACACCCTGACCGACTATGTCGAGAAGCTGACCAACACGACCAACTTCATGTTCACCGGCACCGGCAATTCCCTCAACAACGAGCTCAACGGGGGGACCACCGTGGATTATCTTCACGGCGGTGACGGGCACGACACTCTCAACGGCGGCGACGGCGACGACGAGCTCTACGGGGACGGCGACCACGACATCCTGAACGGCGGCGCGGGCTCAGACCTCATGTACGGCGGCTACGGAAACGACACCTTCTACGTCGAATATGAAGGCGATACGGTGGTCGAGGGGATCTGGGAGGGGACCGACCAGGTCTACACCTCGCTCACCAACTACATGCTCAGCGACAATGTCGAGAATCTGACCTTCATCGGCGCCGGCAATCCCGCCCTCAACTTCACCGGCAGCAACGTCGCCAACATCATCAGCGGCAAGGCCAATGACGACCTGCTGGACGGTCTGGGCGGCGCCGACGAGCTGATGGGCAATGCCGGCAACGACACGATCCACGGCGGCTCGGGCGACGACCTGCTGATCGGCGGATCGGGCGCGGACGTCCTGACCGGCGGCGCCGACGGCGACCTGTTCCGCTTTTCGGACGGCGATTCCGGCACCGGCGCCGGCGCCGACCGGATCAACGATTACGTCAACTGGGTCGACAAGGTCGATCTCAGGGGCGTCGACGCCAACAGCGGAGCCGGCGGGGACCAGGCGTTCAGCTTCATCGGCACCGCGGCCTTTTCGGGAACCGCCGGCGAGCTTCGCTACGAATTCGACGGAACCGACACCTGGCTGCAGGGCGACATGACCGGCGACGGAGCCGCGGATTTCGAGATCGTCTTCACCGGCAACGTCGCCTTGTTCGCGACCGACTTCTACCTCTAGCGGGTACACCCCTTACCTGAAAGAAGGGCCCGGGGAGTCCGCCGAAGACGGCCGAAACTCGTGAGTCGGAAAAAGGGCTCGCGACGCTCGCGTGCCCGCCCCTGAACCCCTTCT
Organism: Allosphingosinicella sp.; assembly: GCA_036382815.1. GTDB lineage: Bacteria > Pseudomonadota > Alphaproteobacteria > Sphingomonadales > Sphingomonadaceae > Allosphingosinicella. The sequence goes on along the minus strand of DASVPM010000181.1, from coordinate 5,109 downwards.
CGTCCAGGGAGGGGAGGCTCCTGCACATCATCGCCGCATTTCCTCCATTTCGGTGCGGCTTTCGCCAGCGCTTTCAACCGCCTATATAGAGGCCATGTCCATCCGCCCCTGGCGCGACATTGCGCGCCGTCCGTCACGCCAGATCATGGTCGGCTCCGTTCCGGTCGGCGGCGGCGCGCCGGTCACGGTCCAGACCATGACCAACACCGTCACGGCCGACGTTCGGGCGACTGTCGACCAGATCCGGCGCTGCGAGGAAGCCGGGGCGGACATCGTCCGGGTCTCGTGCCCTGACGAGGATTCGACCCGGGCGCTCCGGCAGATCGTCCGGGCCGCCCGGGTGCCGATCGTCGCCGATATCCATTTCCACTACAAGCGCGCCCTCGAGGCGGCCGACGCCGGCGCCGCCTGCCTTCGGATCAACCCCGGCAATATCGGGTCGGCCGACCGGGTCCGGGAAGTGGTGACCGCCGCCAAGGCCAATGGCTGTGCGATCCGCATCGGAGTGAATGCCGGAAGCCTCGAGCGCGACCTTCTGGAAAAATATGGCGAGCCGTGCCCGGAGGCGCTCGTCGAGAGCGCGCTCGATCACATAAAGCTGCTCGAGGACCATGATTTCCGCGAATATAAGGTTGCGGTCAAAGCGTCCGACCTGTTCCTCGCCGTCGCCGCCTATCAGCAGCTCGCCGATGCGGTCGACTGTCCGCTGCACCTCGGGATCACCGAGGCTGGCGGGCTGATCGGAGGCACGGTCAAATCGTCGATCGGAATCGGCGCCCTGCTCTGGTTCGGGATCGGCGACACGATCCGGGTCTCCCTCTCGGCCGAGCCGGAGGAGGAGGTAAAGGTCGGCTTCGAGATCCTGAAGAGCCTCGGCATCCGCAACCGCGGAGTCCGGGTCGTCTCCTGCCCGAGCTGCGCGCGCCAGGGGTTCGACGTCATCCGGACCGTTCAGGCTTTGGAGGGGCGGCTCGCGCATATACGCACGCCCATGTCGCTCTCCGTCCTCGGCTGCGTCGTCAACGGGCCCGGCGAGGCGCGCGAGACCGATATCGGAATCACCGGCGGCGGCAACGGCAAGCACATGGTCTACCTGTCCGGGATCACCGACCACCACGTCCGCGACGAGGAGATGGTCGATCACATCGTTCGGCTGGTCGAGGCCAAGGCCGCCGAGATTGAAAGATCGACGATCGGCTCGCCGATCCCGGACGCCGCGGAATGAGCGCCCATTGCTGCCACGAAAAAGGCCAGGAGCTCGAGCGTATCGCCCTGCACAAGGACATTCGCCGGGTGCTCGTCGTGGTGATGATGCTCAACCTGATGATGTTCGTGCTCGAGTTCGGCGCAGGTGTCATCGCCGACTCCGCCGCCCTGATGGCCGACTCGGTGGATATGCTCGGCGACGGGCTGGTCTACGGAATCAGCCTCTACGCCTTGAACCGGAGCCTGAGATGGCGGGCCGGAATGGCGCTAGTCAAGGCGGGCTTCATCCTCGCCCTCGGCCTCGGCGTGGTCGTCGAGATTGCGCTCAAGATCGTCTGGGGCCATCCGCCCGCATCGGGGATCATGCTGATCTTCGGCGGCATGGCCCTGGTGGCCAACCTGAGCTGCGTCGGCCTGCTCTGGCCGTACCGGCGCCACGACGTGAACCTGTCGAGCACGTTCGAATGCTCGCGCAACGACGTCTTCGCCAACATCGGAGTGCTCTCGGCGGCGGTGCTGGTCTCCTTCACGCGCTCGCCGTGGCCGGACATCGCCATTGCCGCGGTCATCGCCTTCCTCTTCTTCCGATCGTCGCTGAAGGTGACCCGTGACGCCTGGCCCCAATATCGCCACCCCCACGTCCACCCGGCGGAGTAGACCGTCGAAGCGGCCTCCCCGTCATCCCGGCGGAAGCCGGGACCTCGGGGAGACCCGGCGACCCTTTTCCTCGATGAGGTCCCGGCTTTCGCCGGGATGACGGAAGCAGCTTTTAGCCCTTCGTTCACCAACTCGCGCTAGCGTCGCTCGGTGCTGAAGATCTTCTTCCTCGTCGTCGCGGCCGGCGCGGGCATCGGCCTAATGTGGCCGAGCGCCCCGGCGCCGTCCTTCCCCGTCGCGTCGGCCTCGGACGGCGAGGCTCGGGAGACCCTGCTCAAGCGCCGCTGGGACGGCCATTTCTACGTCGACGCCGAAGTGAACGGCGAGCTCGTCAACTTCGTCGTCGACACCGGCGCCTTCGGCGTGGTCCTGCCGGTCGACACCGCCCGGCGCCTGAACATCCCGTTCGACGAAGGCGAGTTCCAGGTGATCGGGTCCGGGGCGTCCGGACCGGTGCGCGGCAAGACGATAACGCTCGACCGGGTGTCGGTGGACGGCAAGGCAGTCCGCCGCGTCGAGGGCGCGATCGCCGAAGGGCTCGACAAGCCGTTGCTCGGCCAGACCTATCTTTCCCGCCTCTCCTCGGTGGAGATGAGCGGGGAGTATATGCGCCTCCAGTAGCGCCGCCGTCCGGCGCCCGCTATCGGACCCGCCATGAGCGCGCCCGAGCTTCATCCCCGGCCGATGATCCCCTTCGTGGTGGCGACGGCGGGGATCGCGCTCTTCTCGAGCATGGACGCCTTGATGAAGGGCCTGTCGCTCGCCATCGGCACCTATAACGCCCTGCTCTGGCGCACGCTCGCCGGGGCCGCCATCGGCGGCGCCGTCTATTTCCTTCACCGATCGCCGCGTCCCGGCCGGGCCGCCTTGCGGGTCCACCTCACCCGCGGGATCATGAGCAGCGTCATGGCGATGACCTTCTTCTGGGGGCTGGCTCGAGTGCCGATGGCCCAGGCCATCGCGCTCGCCTTCGTCGCGCCGCTGATCGCCCTCTACCTCGCCGCGGTCCTGCTCAAGGAGCGGATCGAGCGTTCGGCGATCCTGGCCTCGCTGCTCGGCTTCGCCGGCGTGGTGGTGATCCTCGCGGGCCAGGCGCAGGCGGAGCTGGGGCGGGAGGCCTTGCTGGGGTCGCTCTCGATCCTGGTCTCGGCCGGCCTTTACGGCTGGAACATCATCCTGATGCGGCAGCAGGCGCAGCTCGCCGGCCCGGTGGAAATCGCCTTCTTCACCGCGCTGATCATGACCTCGTGCTTCCTCGCCGCCGCGCCCTTCCTCGCCGTTGCGCCTCCCGCCGCCCAGCTGCCCGCGATATTGGGCGCGGCGGCGCTGGCTTTCGGGTCGCTGATGCTGCTGTCGTGGGCCTATGCGCGGGCCGAGGCGCAGCGACTCGCGCCGGTCGAATATACCGGCTTCCTGTGGGCGGCGATCTTCGGCTGGCTCATCTTCGCCGAGCCGATCCAGCCGCTCACCCTGGCCGGGGCCGCCATGATCGTCGTCGCCTGCTGGTTCGCCACCCGGCCCAGCCGGGCGCCCATGCCCGCGGTCGAGGCGGGCGCCTGATGGCCTGGTTGCTTCTCGTCGTCGGCGGCCTGTTCGAGGTCGGCTTCACCACCTGCCTCCGCTTCGTCGACGGCTTCAGGAATCTGCCCTGGACGCTCGGCTTCCTCGCCTCCGTCACCCTCTCCATGGGCCTGCTCGAGCGCGCCGCCCGCGACATCCCGATGGGCACCGCCTACGCCATCTGGGGCGGGATCGGAGCGGCCGGGACGGTGCTGGTCGGGATCCTGTGGTTCGGCGAGCCCGTCAACTCGGTCCGGATCCTCCTCCTCCTCGCTCTCATCGCCTGCATCGTCGGCCTGAGACTGACCGCGGCATGAGCTTCGACGAGGGCCTTTGCGCCTGGGTGCAGGAGGCTCTCGAGCCTCTCGGCGCCGTGACGATGAGGAAGATGATGGGCGGAGCGACGCTCTACCTGGACGGCATCGTCTTCGCGATCCTGCTGGACGAGCTTTGGCTCAAGGCCGATGCCGAAACCGACCCGATCTGGGATGGCGAGGGTTGCGAGAAGTTCAGAGTCACCTTCAAGGACGGCAAGGTCGACGTAATGAACTATCGGCGAGCGCCGCAGGACGTCTACGACGATCCCGAGGCGATGCGGCGCTGGGCTGCGCTGGCGGCGGAGGCGGGCGCGCGGGCCGCGGCGAAGAAGCGTCCCCGCTCGTCATCCCGGCGAAAGCCGGGATCTCGGGCCGAATAGGCATCGGGGTCTCGCCGAGATCCCGGCTTTCGCCGGGATGACGGGGAGCCTTCAAATCTGCGGCAGGGACTGATCGCCGACGCCCCAGCCGCGAAGCTTGCGCGCCCGCGCTTTGGCTTCGCCGATATCCGCGAACGTCATCGCGACGGCGCTTCGGGCGGTCTCAAACTCGTCCCAGCTCAACGGCGTGGCCACCGGCGCCCCCTGCCGCGCCCGTAGCGACCAGGGCATGATCGCCGTCGCCGTCCGCTGGTTGCGCAGGTAATCGAGGAAGATTCGGCCGCTCCGCTCCTTCTTGGGCAAGGCGACGGTGAAGCGGTCGGGAAGCAGTCCGGCCAGCGCCGCGCAAAAGCGGCTGGCAAAGGTCCTGACCTCGCCCCAAGGCGCTTGGGGCCGGATTGGAACGACGACATGGGCGCCCTTGCCGCCGGTGAGCAGCGGCCAGCTCTCGAGGCCGATCGCGGCCAGCGACTGACGGACCTGCAGCGCGCCGTCGCGGACCTCGGCGAAGCCGACTCCCTCCCCCGGATCGAGGTCGATCGCGATCCGGTCGGGCCGCTCAAGATCGCCGATCCGGCACCCCCAGGCGTGGAATTCGACAGCCTTGGCCGCGACGCAGGCGAGTATCGCCTCGACGCTGTCGACGTAGAGATAATCTTCGGTCCGGCCGTTCTTCTGGGCGATCGGCACCTGCCCGATCGGCGGCCGGAAGAAGCCTTCGCCGGTCGGCGGATGGTCGCGGTTGCGCTGGAAGAAGCAGCGCTCGCCCGAGCAGCGGAACAGGTTGAGCGGCCGCCTCGCGAGAAACGGCAGCATCAGCGGCCCGGCCACCCGGTAGTAATCGGCGAGCGCGTCGAGCGGCGGCAGGTCGGGGCGCGGATAGACGGGTTCGGTGAACCGGCTCATGCGCCGATATCGCTCGGCCCGCCCCCCCTGTTCCTCGCATCCGTCATCCCGGCGAGGCCGGGACCTCAGGTCGACAAAGGCAC
>DASVPM010000180.1:0-7845 GCA_036382815.1 Allosphingosinicella sp. | reverse complement strand
GTCAGGAGGGTGATGACGAGCGCGATCTCGATCACGGCGGGTCCGTCCCAGAATATCCGGAACGGGTAGCCGACGGTTCGTCCCGGCGGCGGCGGCGCGGTCAGATCGGCGGCGTTGATCGCCTGGCCGAGCAGAAGCGCGGCGATTGCGGCCAAGACCAGCGCGACCGTGCACAGGATGACGCCTTCGAGCAGGAAGGCGCGCCGCACCGAGGCCGGACTGATGCCGAGCGAGCGCATGACGCCGATCTCGCGAGTCCTCTCGAGCACGCTGGTCAGCACGGTGGTCGCGACGCTGAAGGTGGTCACGACGATGATGAAGCCGCCGAAAATGGTGAAGAGGGTGGTGTAAAGCCCGACGACCTGATCGTAGGCCGGCGACAATTGGCGCCAATTGCGCAATTCCAGCCCCGGCACCGCCGCCTCGAACCGGCGGGTCGCGACTTCCACGTCGGAGCCGTCCTCGAGGAGCACCGCGACGTTGGAGACCTTGTCCGTCCCGAGCAGCTCCTGGACCGTGTCGAGCTTGGCCTGAAGCAAATAGAGTTCCGTCTGCGGGACGCCGGTCGAGACCAGCCCGACGACGACCATGTCGATCGCATTGATCGCCCCGGAGACGGTGGTGGTCATGACGGTGACCGATCCGCCCGGCCGCACGTTGAGCCGGCGCGCCAGCTCGGCCCCGAGGAGGACGCCGTCGGACGGCGAATCCGAACGAAGCGCTTCGCCGCCGGCGATCCGCTGGCGGGCGCCGAACGCCGCGTTCTCAAGGATAGGATCCACTCCGGTGCCGCTGAAGGACAGCGTCCTCGCGCCGTTCGAGACCAGCCCCGCGAACTGCAGGCGGGGAACGACCCTGCGCACCTCCGGCTGCTTGTCCGCCGCGGCTTCGATCGCCTCCACCTGCGCCGGGGCGAGGCCGAACGCCAGCGGCTCCTCGGAATAGCCGTCGAAGCCGCCTTTTCCGGAAATCTGGAGATGGCCGACCCCGCCCCTGATGGTCGAATATTCGAGGCCCGTCTTCGTCGCCTTCACGTAGCCGGCGAACAGCATCAGCGAGAGACCGGCGAGCAGGACCGTCAGAAGGACGAGCGCCGATCGGCGGCCGTTCGCCCAGACGTTGCGCCAGGAGAGCCGAAGCCACATCATGCCGCGATCTTCCCGTCTTCGAGCGTGATCACCCGGTCGGCCGCCGCGAGGCAGCGGGAGTCGTGGGTCGAGACGAGGATGGCAAGCCCCTCCTCCGCCGCGAGCGCCTTGAGATCGGCGAGGGCCGAATCCGCGGTCGCCCGGTCGAGCGAGGCGGTGGGCTCGTCGGCGAGCAGGAGCTTCGGCCTTCCGACCAGCGCCCGGGCGAGCGCCACGCGCTGCTGCTGGCCGCCGGACAGCTGCGCGGGCCTCCGCGCGGAATGTTCCGCAAGTCCCAGCCGCTCGAGTTGCGCCCTGGCGCGGCTGCGCCGTTCCGCGGGGACGACGCCGGCAGGGACGAGCGCCAGTTCGACATTCTCGAGCGCGGTCAGGCCGGGGATCAGGTGGAAGAGCTGGAACATGAAACCGAGATGGCCGGCGCGGAGTCGATCGAGATCGGTCTCGCTCGCGGACGAGATTTCGAGATCTCCCACCCTGATCTCCCCGGAATCGACCCGGTCGAAACCGGCGACTAAATTAAGCAGCGTGCTCTTGCCGCTCCCCGAAGGCCCGGTCACCGCCGCGAACGTGCCGGCCTCGAGCGAGATCGACACGTCCCGAAGCGCTTCGACCACTTCGGCTCCGCGGCGGTGGGACTTGGTGACGTGGCTGACAGTGAGCGCCGTCACGACGGCGCTCAGTATGTCAGGTGGATGTTGACCAGCGCGCCGGCGGGAGAGACGTTGACCGCGGCCTGCTCGAAGGAAGGTGGGCCACTGGCGCCCTTGGCATCGCGGCTGAAGCCGTAGCCTTCGCTCGGGATGCCGATCGACGTCCGGCCGAGGCGGCCGTCGCTATTCTCGTCATGGACCACCATCACCGCATAGCGTCCCGGCCGAACGCCGCGGAACGTCACCTCGATGCTGCCCCTCTTGGCGACGGCGCGGGTGGAATTGGCGCAGTGCCTCATGAAGGTCGATTTGTCGCAAAGCGAGACGAGAAGCTGCCCCTTGGCGCTCGCCACGTCCAGAAGCCGGACCTTGACGTCGACCGGAGCGGTCGTGGCATGGGCGGCCGGTCCGGCCAATTGAAGTGCAACCGCTGCGGCAAGCGCCAACCGAAACTGGGTCATTTTCACCTCCCCTAACTACTTAGCGTTTAAAAGTCATTTCCTGGCCCGGGTCAAGGGTTTTTCGCACCGCCCCGCGATGTCCGACATCCGTTCGGTCTTTCCGGACAGGTTTCACAGGGCGCCGATGCCGCGGAGCGCGAGACCGGCGCAGGCCGCCCGATCGATCCGCCAGCTACGGCCAGCGGAGCCAAAGCTTCGCTAAACTCGCAAAAGCGAAGGTCTTAAGAGGCAATGGCAGGGAAGTGGCGCGCCCAGAAGGATTCGAACCTCCGGCCCCCAGATTCGTAGTCTGGTGCTCTATCCAGCTGAGCTATGGGCGCGCGGGAGTGGGCGACATAGGGGGAAGGGCGGCGGGGTGCAACCCCGTTGCGGGGCGCCGGTGCGCCGCCTAGGAGGGGCCATGGCTGGCCGTCGCGCACCCCTCGCCTTCTTGCTTCCGCTCGCCCTCGCGGCCGGCTGCGCGGAGCCCGGCCCCTACCCTTCGCTCGCCCCCCGCCCGGCCGAAAAGGCCTATGCCGAGGACGCCGAGGAGCGGAAGCCGACGCCGCAGCCGGACGATCCGGCGCTCGCCGGCGAGATCGACCGGCTGCTCGAAGCCGCAAGGGCCGGCGCCGCAGAATTCGATGCCGCGCTTCCCGCCGCCCAGGCTGCGGCGCGCGCCGCGGGCGGGACGGGGAGCGATTCCTGGATCGAGGCCCAGCAGGCCTTGTCGAGGCTGGAATCGGCGAGAGCGAGGACGACCGCGGCGGTTGCCGATCTCGATCGGCTTTCCATCGAACGCACCACCGCGGGAACGCTCGGCCAAGGCGATTCCGAACGGCTGCGCCGGGCAACCGAAGAATTGCAGGCTGTCAGCAGCTCCCAGGCCGACCGCCTTCAAAGCCTCGGCCAAAGCCTGCTTCGCCTCTAGGCCTCACCGGTCAGTCGAGCGCGCGCAGCGAGCGTCCTACCCGGACTCCGGGTTTCGGCCGCCTTCGGCGGACCCACCCCCGCCCCTCCCTTGCAGGTAGGGGAGTTCCTAGGCAGCGGCGTGGAGCTTGGCGAGGGCGACGTAATGGGCGACCCCCGCCTGCTGGCCGGCAAGCTCCTCCTGGCTGAGATCGCGGACATATTTGGCCGGGCGGCCGGCCCAGAGCTGGCCCGCCGGGATCCTCCGGCCCGGAGTCAGCAAGGCTCCAGCCGCGAGCATCGCGCCGCCCTCGATCTCGCAGCCGTCCATGACGATCGCGCCGAGGCCGACGAAGGCGCGGTCATGGAGGATGCAGCCGTGCACCATCGCCATATGCCCGATCAGGACGTCCTCGCCGATGATCGTCGGCAAGCCGGACGGATTGCCCGGACGGGGCGAATCGACATGGAGGACGCTGCCGTCCTGGATGTTGGTGCGGGCGCCGATCCGGATGCGGTTGACGTCGCCCCTCAGCACGCAATTGTACCAGATGCTGGCTTCGGGCCCGATCTCGATATCGCCGATCAGGACGGCGCCGGGCGCGACGAAGGCTGCCGGATCGACTCGCGGCGCCTTGCCGCCGAAGGAGATCAGCTTCGCCATTGCTCGCGCCTCATTTCATAAACGATGACCGATCCCTCCGCCCACGAAGCGGGGTCGTAATCGAGATCTGGGCGGCGGGTCATTCCCAGCCTGAGCATCAGGCCCCAGCTCGGCGAATTGCCTTCGACCGTCAGGGCGACGACGCGCTCGGCGCCGAGCCTGTCGAAAGCGAAAGCGAGCGAGGCGACCGCCGCCTCCTTCGCATAGCCCTTGCCCCAGGAGTCCTTGCGAAGCCGCCAGCCGATCTCATATTCGCCCTCCACCGGGCTTCCAGGATCGTCGGCGATCTTGAGGCCGCAGAAGCCGAGCAGCGCGCCATCCTCCTTCCGCTCGATCGCCCAGAAGGTGAAGCCGCGGGCTTGCTGCCACGCCATGAAACGCTCGCGGACCACCGCGGTCTGCTGCTCCGGAGTGCGCACCCCGCCGAGCCAGCGCATCACCGGCTCGACGTTGAGATGGCGGATGAAGGGCTCGATATCGTCCTCCCGCCAGTCGCGGAGCCCGAGCCTGGCGGTCTCGATCGTCATGGTCTGAGAACTCCCGGCAGCCAGGCCCGCCAGTCCTCGAGAAGCGGCAGGATGCTGGCATAATCGTCGGTCCAACCGGCGAAGCCGGGGCGTCCGAGCAGCGGCCGCCAGAGGTGGGCGTCCTCGGCGCTGGCGATCCTCAGGGTCATCAGGCTGTCCTTGTCCCTCGTCATCGCCACCCAGATCGAGCGCGACAGGTTGCGCCCCTCCTCCCCGGGCTCGGGCGAATAATCGAACGCGGCGGCGTGCCAGCCGTCGCGCTTCGCCGCGGCGGCGAGCACTGGTTCCAGGTCGAGATAACGGTTCGAGATATGGATGAGGAGCAGCCCATCCGGCTTCAGCGCCCGCCGATAGACCTGGAGCGCCTCGCGGGTGAGCAGGTGGATCGGGATGGCGTCGGACGAGAAGGCGTCGACGGCGAGCAGGTCGAGCCGGCCGGCGGGCTCGCGCGAGAGGCTGAGCCGCGCGTCCCCGAGCACCACCTTGGCCTGCGGGGCGCAGCGCGAGAGGAAGGTGAAGAGCGAAGGATTGCCGGCGATCCGGACCATCGCCGGATCGATCTCGAAAAAGCGCCAGTCCTGCCCCGGCCGGGCATAGCAGGAGAGAGTCCCGGTACCCAGGCCGACCACCCCCACCGCGGCGTTCGGGCCGTGGAAGACGGGCAGCGAGTCCATGGCGTGACCGACGCCCGAGCGACGGGCGTAATAAGAGGTCGGTTCGGCCTCGCCGCCGGGCGTCAGGTTCTGGACTCCGTGCAGGGTGGTGCCATGGGTCAGCTGGCGAGAGGGCGGACTGCGCCGGGTCGTCACGGTATAGACTCCGAAATAGGACCGCGTGCGCAGCCCCTCACGGCTTTCCTCGAGCTTGGTCCAGCCGCCATAGCTCAGCATGAGGGCGAGCAGGCCGGCCGCGAACACCCAGGGCCGGCCGATGAAGGCCAGAGCGACGAGCGAGATCAAGATGCTGCCGATGAGGGCCGTGCCGTCGGTTGTGAACGGCCCCAGATTGCGGTCGACCGCCCAGGACAAAGCAAGGAGGCCGGCGGCGAGCAGCCAGCGCATCGGCGCCGGCATGTCCTGGGCCCAGGGGATGAACGCGGTTTGCGGCATGAGCAGGGCGGCGGCGACGATCAGCAGCGGATGCTCATAAGCCCAGTCGAACAGGGTCGGCGCCAGGATCGCGCAAAAGGCGCCTCCGAGCACCCCGCCCACCGCCATGGCGAGATAGAAAGCGGTAAGGTGCGCCGGTTCGGGCCGGCGGCGGTACATTTCGGCGTGAAGGGCGACGGCGATGATCAAGAGCAGCAGCAGCCCCAGAGTCGCGGTGAAGAACGGCTGGTCCGACCCCCCGCTGAAGGCGAAGCCGCCGGCGACGAGCAGGAACAAGGGCGCGAGGGTGACGATGAGGTCGGCGGCGCCGCGGCGGTGGGCGAAGGCGATGACGAAGCTCAGCAGATAGAGGGCGAGCGGAAGCACCCACAGCAGGGGGACGGCGACGATGTCGGTGGTGAGGTGCGTCGTCGTCGACAGCATCAGCCCGGACGGGACGGCGGCGAGCGCCACCCAGTGGAGCAGCCGGCGCCAGGACGGCGCCGGTCCGGCCGCCTTCGGCATCGCCTCGACCGCCGCGGCGGGGACGGTGAGCGCGCAGGCCACCACCATCAGCACGAGCAAAATATAGCCGGCCGACCAGAGCAGGCTCTGCTGCTCGAGCGTCAGCAGCGGCTCGACCAGCAGGGGGTAAGAGAGCAGGCCCGCGAAGCTGCCGAGATTGGACGCGGCGTAGAGCGGATAGGGATCGCCGCGCGCGCCCTCGAGGGCATACCAGCGCTGCATCAGCGGCGCCTGGGCGGAAACGATGAAGAAGAGCGGCCCGATCGAGGTCGCCAGGAACCAGGGCGCCCACAAGGCCGGGACCGCATCGGCCGGAAGCACCGCGCCGGAAACGCCGATCGGAAGCCACAGGGCCGCGAGCGCGAACAGGGCGAGGTGCAGCCCCGCTTGGATCCGCGGCCGAAGCCGCGTCAGGAAATGGGCGTAGGCGTAACCGGCGAGAAGCAGCCCCTGATAGACCAGCATCGCGCTGTTCCACACCGCCGGCGCGCCCCCGAGGCGGGGCAGCGCCATGCGGGCGATCATCGGCTGGGTGAGGAAGAGAAGGAAAGAGCCGGTAAGCACCGTCAGGAGGAAAACCGGTTTTGCGAACCGCTCCCGGTCGGCCTTCCTCTCGCGGACGTCGGTCATTCGGCCTCCAGCGCGGCGGCGAGGCGGGCCAGCACCTCGATCGCCTCGTCGACATGCTTGAGATGCGTCCGGAAGGAGAGGATCGCGCAGCGAAGCCAGTCGGCGCCGCCGATGCGCGTGCCGCTGAGGAATATCCGGCCCTCTTCCTGCAACTGCTGGAGGAGGTTCCGGTTGAAGGCGTCGATGTCGCCGGAAGCGGGGCGATAACGGAATGCGACGATGGAGAGGTCCGGAGCGGGGCCCGTCTCCCAGCCGGCCTTCGCCGACAGCCGCTCATGGAAATAGCGGGCAAGCCCGATCTTTTCGGACTGCGCCGCCCGGAACGCGCCGACTCCGGCGAGCTGGAGCGGAAGCCACAGGCGAAGCGCCCGGAAATGGCGAGTCAGCTCCGGCGAGAGATCCCCCGGCGAAGCTCCGACTCCGTCTTCGGCGAAGGGACGGATATAGTCGGCGCTGGCGCTGAAGGCGTCGAGCAGGGTCCGTCCGTCGCGGGCGACCACGGCGCCGGTGCCGTAGGGCAGGAACATCGTCTTGTGCGGGTCGAGCGCGACGGTGTCAGCGCGCTCGATGCCGGCGAGAGCCCGCCGGCCTTCCTCGCACAGCATGAAGAGGCCGCCATAGGCTCCATCGACGTGGAACCAGGCGCCGTGGGTCTCGCACAGACCGGCGATGTCGGCGAGCGGGTCGACGGCGCCGGCGTCGACCGTTCCGGCCGAGGCGACGACGAGCCAGGGACGAATTCCGTCGGCGCGGTCGCGTTCCAGCGCCTCCGCCAGGGAGTCCGCGCGCATCCGGTGGCGCTCGTCGGTGGCGATGAGCCGGCGCGGCGCCCGGGCGCGGCCGGCGATCCGGAGCGCCTTGTCGATGCAATGATGGGCCGAACCGGACAAATAGACGGCGCCGCCGCCGTCCTCGTCCCGGGCCTCGCGGGCGGCGACGATCGCCGTCAGATTGGCCAGGCTTCCGCCCGACGTCAGGGTTCCCGCCGCCGTCTCCGGGAAGCCGACGACCTTCGCCAGCCAGGCGGTGGTGGCGTTCTCGAGCCGGACGGCACCCGGCGCCGCCGGAGCGAAGCCCGCATATTTGTTCGACGCCGCGGCCAGAAAATCGCCGATCGCGGAATGGAACAGGCCGCCGCCCGGAACATAGCCCATGAATCGCCCCGAAGCGGTGGCGATGCCGGGCCGGTCGACGCAGCGGTCGAGATAGGCCAGCACCTCGTCCGGCGTCCGTCCCTGGTCGGCGAACTCCGGATCGAGCGGCC